>DASWFN010000074.1:0-6348 GCA_036394215.1 Candidatus Limnocylindria bacterium | reverse complement strand
GGCGGCCTGGCCGATGAGCACCGCGCCGCGCGCATCGCGGACCACGGCCTGCGCGAGCTCCGCGTAATCCGCCCCCTTCGACACGCCGCCCAGGATCACGACCGCGGGGCGGCGGTGCGCCGTCAGGGCGGCGATCGTCGCGTACGGATTGGTGCCCTGCGAGTCGTTGACGTAGAGGATCCCGTCGGCCTCGATCACGGTCTCGAGCCGGTGCGGCAGGCCGGCGAACGTGCGTAGCGCCTCGGCGATCCGCTCGGCGCCGATGCCGTGGATATCACCCACGATCGCCGCCGCGAGGGCATGCGCGACGTTGTGCCGGCCGGGCACGCGCAGCTCGTCCTCGTTCACGAGCGGCACGCGCTTCGGGCCGTCCACGAGCGCGAGGGTGCCATCGGCCTCGCGCCAGGCACCGCGCTTCGGCCGCACCGAGAGCGAGAAGCCGCGGATCTCCGAGGGGACGCCGGTGTGGAGCGCGACGGTGGCCGGGTCGTCGAGGTTGAGCACCGCGACGTCGCGCGGACCCTGCGCGGCGAGGATGTTGCGCTTCGCCGCGACGTACGCCTCGCGCGTGCCGTGGTGGTCGAGGTGGTCCTCGAGCACGTTGGTCACGACCGCGACATGCGGGCTGCGGCCGAGCGTCTCGAGCTGGAAGCTCGAGAGCTCGAGCACGACGATGTCGTCGGGCGTGATCGAGCCGAGGCCGTCGATGACCGAGAGGCCGATGTTGCCGCCGAGCACCACGCGCCTCGAGCCGGTGCGGAGGATCTCGACGATCAAGGTGGTGGTGGTGCTCTTCCCCTTCGTGCCGGTGATGCCGACGATCGGCGCGGGGCAGAGCCGGAAGAACAGCGCGATCTCGGTCAGCACCGGGATCCCGCGTTGGATCGCGCGCTGGATCGTCGGCGAGCGCGGCCGCTCGCCCGGGATCACGAAGACGAAGGCCGGGTCGGCGAGGGCGAGATCGTCGGTCGCGGGACCGAGCACCAGATCCACCGGCGTGTCCGCGAGCCGGGCGATGCCCTCGCCGAGCTTCTCGCGCGGCAGCGCGTCGGTCACGGTCACGTGGGCGCCCTGCGCGCCGAGGAACCGGGCGATGCCGGCGGTCGTGCGCCCTTTGCCGAGGCCGATGATCGTGACGCGCTTCCCGCGGAAGCTCTCGGGTGTCACCTCCGCGTCGAAGAGGAGGCTCACGAGCGCGGCCGCCCGATGATCCCGAGGCCGGTGCCATTGCGGCCCTGTTCGCCGCGGTGGCTCCAGATGTCCGCGCCCCCGCTCTTCGTGCACACGTCGCACCGCTCGACGGTCCGGACGCCGGCCTGCTCGAGCTGCTGCGCGTTGGCGGACCAGAGGTCGAAGACCGGCCTGCCGTCGGGGCCGGCGAAGAGCACGTCGGCCGCGTCGGCCCCGAGCCGCTCGCGGATGACGGCGGCGCGCGACTCGTCGATGACGTAGCAGCACGGGCCGATGGACGGGCCGATGGCCGCGACGAGCCGCGAGACCTCCGCGCCGTTGCGGACGAGCTCCTCGACGAGACGCACGGCGACGCGCTTGCTGGTGCCCTGCCACCCGGCGTGCGCCGCGCCGATCGGACCCTCGGGATCGGCGACGAGGACGGGCACGCAATCCGCGGCGGCGACGCCGAGGAGCAGACCCGGCGTAGCGGTCCACATCGCGTCGGCCTCGGGCCACGGTGCACCGGCGTCGTCCGCGCGGACGACGGTGTCGCCGTGCACCTGCTTCAGGCGGACCACCCGGTCGAAGCCGAGCCGCTCGGCGAGCAGCACGCGGTTGCGCTCCTGCTCGTCGAGCGGGAACACGCCACCGGCCATGCTGCCGAGGGAGCGCGTGGTGAAGCCCGCGACGAGCCCGAGCGCGCCGAGCGCCGGGGACCAGAGGATCCCGTCCCGCTCGACCCAGGTGTCCTCGAGGACGGTCACTTGACCGGCGTCACGAACGCGAGGATCGCGCCGATGATCCCAGCGAGGGCGGCGATGAGCCAGAAGCGGATCGTGACCTTCTGCTCGGGCCAGCCGATGAGCTCGAAATGGTGGTGGATCGGCGCCATGCGGAAGATCCGGCGGCCGCGGAGCTTGAAGCTGCCGACCTGCAGGATGACCGAAAGGTTCTCCACGACGTAGAGGATGCCCACCACCGGCAGCAGGAGGATGAACCCGGTCGTGAGCGCGACCGTCGCGAGCGTCGCTCCGAGGGCGAGCGAGCCGACGTCGCCCATGATCACCTCGGCCGGGTGCGCGTTGAACCACAGGAACGCGAGGAGCGCACCGACGATCATCGAGCACACCACGACGAGCCACGGGAAGCCGCGGGCGGCCGCGATGAACGCGAACGACAGGAACGCGAAGACGAGCGTCCCGCCGGACAGGCCATCGAGCCCGTCGATGAGGTTCACGCCGTTCGACGTCGAGATGATCGCGAAGACCGCGAGCACGACGAACGCGACGGCGCCGATCTCGACCTCGCCGATCCCGGGGACGAAGACGCCGGTGATCGCGAAGTGCCGCTGGATGTACAGCGACCCGACCACCGCGACGATGAGCTGCCAGACGAGCTTGTGGCGGCCGCGGATCCCGAAGCCGTAGACGATGTTCACGTAGTCGTCGATGAAGCCAAGGACGCCGACGGCGATGAGCGCGCCGAACGGCACGATCGTCTGCGCCACGAAATCCCCGCGCTGCGGCTCGGCCAGCAGCGCGAACACGACGAGCCACAGGACCGCGACGACCGCGATGATCAACAGGCCGCCGAGGGTCGGCGTGCCCTGCTTCGCGTAGTGCGACTGCGGGCCCTCGCGCCGGATCTGCTTCCCCATCCGCAGGCGCCGCAGGAGATCGATGTATGGCGCGCCGAACAGGAGCCCGAGGAGGAACGCCGCGAGGAGCACGCCGAGCGAGAGGATCTCCATCTAGGCGCGCGCCTCCGACCGCACGAGCGCGTCGGCGAGCTTGTCGAGCGCGAGGGATCGCGAGGCCTTCACGAGCACGGTGTCGCCCGGCTGGATGAGCTGGCGCAGCCGGACGAGGGCCTCGCCACCGTCGGCGGCGCGGTGCACCTCGCGCATGCCGCCGCGCTCGGCCGCCGAGGCGATCGTCGCGGCGAGCTCGCCCACGGCGACGAGGGCATCGGCGCTCTTCGCGACGTCCTCGCCGACGGCCTCGTGCGCGCCGATCGAGTGACTGCCGAGCTCGAGCATGTCGCCGAGCACGGCAATGCGCCGGCCGCGGACCGCGCGCAGCACGGCGAGCGCCGCGTGCACGGCGGCCGGGCTCGCGTTGTAGGAGTCGTCGATCACCGTGAGATCGCCGGAGCGCCGCACGCTCATCCGGTGGGCGGGGCGCTCGAGCGTCTCGAGCCCGACGGCCGCTTCGTCCAACGGCACGTCGAGCGCGACCGCGGCGCCGAGCGCCGCGAGCGCCGCGGTGAGGAGATGGCGGCCTGGCAGCGGCAGCCGCGCCTCGGCCCGCTGGCCGGCGGCGGTCACGGTGAACCGGAGCCCCTCGAGCCCCAGATCGCGTATGTCGGTCGCACGCACCGCCGCATCCGCGGACTCGCCGTACAGCACGACGCGCGCCGACGTCCGGGAGGCCATGCCACGCACGCGCGGGTCGTCGGCGTTGAGCAGCGCCACGCCGTCCGCCGGCAGCGCCTCGACGAGCTCCGCCTTGCCGTGGACGATCGCGTCGACGTCCGGCGTGCGCGCGAAGTGCACCGGGATCTCCGGGATCGTCGTCACGATGCCCACCCGCTGGCGAACGAGCCGCGACAGGTCGGCGATCTCACCCGGGACGTAGAAGCCGAGCTCGATGACCGCGACCTCGTGGCCCGGCTCCTGCCGCAGGAACGTGAGCGGCACACCGATCTCGTTGTTGTGCGACGCCGGCGTACGCAGGACGCGATACCGCGCGCCGAGCGCCGCGGCCGTCGCTTCCTTGGTCGTCGTCTTGCCGACGCTGCCGGTGATGGCGACCGCGGGGATCGGCTGATCGGCGCGGATCGACTCCGCGAGCGCGCGCAACGCGCGCAGCGGGCTCGCGACCTGGACGAGGATCGCGCCGTCCGGCAGGTCGGGCACGACGCGCTCGACGACCGCGCACGCCGCACCGCCGACGATCGCGTCGGCGACGAAGTCGTGTCCGTCACGCTGATCGCGCAGCGCGAAGAAACATTCGCCGGGCTCGACGAGTCGTGAGTCGTATGCGCCGCCGCTGAGCCGCAAGCCGGGGTCGGCCGTGCCGCGGACGACCCGCCCACCGCTCGCGGCGAGGAGTCGTTCGAGCGTGAACAACGCCGTCGATGCTAGGCCCTACGGCCTGCGGTCGGGCTGGATGCGCGCGTAGCGGAGGATGTCCTGCGCGACGCCCTTGAACGCGTCGGTGGCCGTCAGGGTGCCAAGTAAGCGGGAGTCGGGCTTCTCGAGGACGACGAGCACGACGTATTTCGGATCGTCCGCCGGGAAGAAGCCCGCGAACGAGCTCACATAGAGATCGTCGACGTACGTGCCGTCGGGACTCGCGATCTGCGCCGTCCCGGTCTTGCCCGCGACGCTGAATCCGGTGATCGCCGCGTTGTGGGCGATGCCGTTGTCCACGGTCGAGGTGAGCATCGCGCGGACGGTCGCGGCCGTGTCGGGTGTCACGACGTGGCTGACGGCCACCGGCGCGGTGCGGTGCTCCCCATCCGCATCGCGCCGGCTCGCCACCACGTAGGGCTTGTAGAGCGTCCCCCCGTTCGCGATGGCCGCGTACGCCGTCGCGAGCTGCAGCGGGGTCGCGCTCAGGCCCTGCCCGAACGAGGCCGTGCCCACGTCGACCGGGTACCACTCGGCGAGCGGCCGCACGGTGCCGCTCACCTCGCCCGCGAGGTCGATGCCCGTCGGCCGGCCGAAGCCGAAGAGCCGGAGGTAATCGAAGAGGCGCTGGCCGCCGAGCTTCTGCCCGACCCACGCGGCGCCCGCGTTGAGGGACTTCTCGAGGACCTGGGTGACCGTGGTCGGTCCGTAGGCCTTGCCGAGCGCGTTGTTCAGGCGGCGCCCGCCGACGATCGTGTAGCCGACATCGTTGTAGGAGTCGGTCGGCCGCACGAGATGCTCGTTGAGCGCGGCAGCGATCGTCATCGCCTTCATCGTCGAGCCCGGCTCGTAGGGCCACGCGATCGCGCGATCGCGCAGCGACTCGGGGTCGGCCAGGCGCACGGCCGAGGGGTCGTACGTCGGCGCGGATGCGATGGCCCGCACCGAGCCGTCGCTCGGGTCGATGACGATGATCGACCCGCTCGTCGCGTGCTCCTTCTTCATCGCCGCGCCGAGCTCGCGCTCCGCGGCGGTCTGCGCGACGAGATCGATCGTGAGGGTCAGGTCCGCGCCGTTCCGCGCCGCCACGGCCTCGCGCAGGCCGACCGCGAGATCGCGGTTCGCGTGGTCGCGCTCGACGACGAGCCGGCCGTCGGTGCCACGGAGGGTCTGGTCGTAGTAGCCCTCGATGCCGTACACACCGTCGCCGTTGTCGTTCACGAAGCCGAGGACCGCGGCACCGATCGAGTCGTTCGGGTACAGGCGCTTCGGCTCGTTCTGGAAGCCGAGTCCCGGCATCTTGAGCGCGGCGATCGCGGTCGCGGTCTCCTCAGGCAGCCATCGCTGCACCCAGAGCCACTCCGCGCGGGACTCCAGCGCCGCGCGGATCGGCGCTGGATCGCGGCCGAGGAGCACGCCGAGCTGCTGCGCGGCGAGACGCGGGTCGGGGATGAGGCCCGGCAGGGCGTAGAGCGAGCGCAGCGGCACCGTCGTCGCGAGGATCGCGCCGCCGCGGTCGCGGATGACGCCGCGTTGCGCGGCGACGACGAGATCGCTGCGGACCTGATCGGTGGCGCGAGCGAGGAGGTCGGCCCGGCCGAAGGTCTGCCAGTACGCGAGCCGTCCCGAGAGGACGAGCGCCGCGGTGGCGAAGAGCGCGAACAGCAAGCGAAGACGCCACGGGCTGACCGGCTGCACCCTTCCTCCTCGCGCGCGGGTCGGCTGCTAGCGCTTGGCGATGAGCGGTGGCTGCGCGGGGATCACCGGGACGTAGCGCGCGTGGAGCATCCCGAGGCGCTTCGCGTCGGCCGCGATCCGCGCGGGCGAATCGAGGCGCGCGCTCTGGACCTCGAGGAGCGCGTTCTGGCGCAGGAGCTCGTCGCGCTGGGCGGTGAGCTTCTGGACCTCGTAGCCCGCGACCGAGAGCGCGGTCGTCTGGGTCACGTAGAGGAGCGCGAGCCCGAAGGCGAGCACGATCGCCGCGATCGCCAGTCCGAAGATGCGCATATCCCACGAGGCGGCGGTGAGTGCCCGCCGGGCGG
>DASWFN010000073.1:0-4753 GCA_036394215.1 Candidatus Limnocylindria bacterium | reverse complement strand
CTCCGGCGGGATCCAGTCCATGCCGAGCGCGGCGTAGATGTCCTCTTCGGTGCGCGAGGCGACCGGATCGCCGGTCTTCTCCTCGCCGACGCGATAGAGCCCGTACTCGTTCAGCAGCAGCTTCTTGCGGAGCGCGTACCCGCGCAGCCGGACGTTGTGCTCCTTCGAGCCGGTGAAGTAGAGGAGCGCCGCGCCCCACGAGACCGGCGGCACGACCCGCAGGTCGATCTGCAGCCCGCGCTCGACGATGACCGAGGACTTCGTGTCGCCCTGGGCGAGGATCCGCTCGACGTTCGGCGCGCCCGTGAACGCCGCCATGATCGGCGCGGCGGCGTCGCTCGCGACGAGGAGGTCGATGTCGCCGATGGTCTCTTTCCACCGGCGCAGGCTGCCGCATACCGAGATCTCGGACACGTTCGCGGTCTCGCGCAGGTACAGGACCATCCGGTCGGCCGCCGTTCGGGCGAAGTTGATGAGCGATCGGCCGGTGCGCTGCCGGAGCGACGCAATCGACTTGAGGATGTTCTCCTCGGTCTTCGCCTGGATCTTCGGGAGCGTCCGCAGTCGCCCGTCCTTCGCCGCGGCCTCGAGCTCGTCGATCGTCGTGATCTTCAGGTGCAGGTTGATGAGCCGCGCGGTCGCCGGACCGACACCCTTGACCCGCAGGAGCGTGAGCAGTCCCTCGGGCACCGCGGCCTTCAGCTCCTCGTGGCGCTTCGCCTTGCCGCCCTGCAGGTATTGGGCGATGGCCTCGCCGACCGAGGCGCCGACCTTGGGGATCGTCGCGAGGTGCCCGGCCTCGTAGATCGTCCGGATGGGCTCGCGCAGGTCGCGGATCTCTCGAGCCGCGGCGCGGTACGTGACGGCGCGGAAGACGTTCTCGCCCTTCAGCTCGAGGAGATCGCCGATCTCGTCGAGGAGGTCGGCGACGCGCGAATTCTCTTCGGACGCGTATTCACGGGGCATCCGCCGATGCTAGCTAGCGTCGGGTCTGAGCGAGCTCCAGCATGGCGAACGCCTCGTCGATGGCCCCGCGGGCGCGGAGCACCTTCGAGTACTCCGTCGCCGCGAGCGACAGGTCGGCGCGGTCCTCGATGGACGACAGCAGCTCGATGGCCTGCCTGAAGGCACGGTCGGCATCGGCGGTCTCGCCGAGCGCTTCGCTCGCCGCGGCGAGGACCCGCAGGGCGTGCCCGCGCTGGATCCGATCGCCCGCCGACTTGAGCACGCGGTCGGCCTGGCCCGCGACGCGCTTGGCCTCCTGGGCGTTCCCTTCGGAGAGGAGCACCTGCGCGCGAACGACCTGGGCCACCGCCCCCCAGCGCTCGTCGCCCACCTCGGTCGCGCGGGCGATCGTGCGATCCGCGAGCTCGCGGGCCGCACCGATGTCCCCCTGCTCGAAGCGGATCGAGGCGAGCGACTGGCGGACCCGCAGCTCGAAGCCCGTGTCGGCGACGCGCTCGAACAGCTGGAGGGCGCGCTCGTAGCTCGTGATCGCGGCATCGAGCTCGCCGGCGTCGTAGTGCGAGACGGCGATGCCCATGAGGCCCTGGGCGGCCAGCTTCAGCTCGTTGGCCCGGGATGCCGTCGCGAGAGCCGATTCATACGACGCGATCGCTTTCGTCGTGCGCCCGAGGCGCCGGTAGGTCGTGCCGAGCGACACGGCGATGCGCGAGCGGAGCCGCGGGTCGACGATCTCGTAGCGCTCGACGATGTCGCGGGCCGTCTCGAGCGCATCCGTCGACGCGGCGAGCTGCCCGGCTCGCTCGTACGCGAGCCCGCGCGCGTACATGAGGCGCGCGACATCGAGCGGGTGCTTCGCGACGTCGAGGAGCGCGAGCCCTTCGGTCACGCGATCGAACGCCTCCTCGAGGCGGTCCTGGTACAGCGCCGCGTTCGCAAGGAGACGCAGGAAGCCGGCCCGCTCCGCCGGGTCGGCCGCGACCGTCAGACCCACGGTGGATTCGCGCTCGGATGCCGGCCAGTCCTGGCGCTCGGCGGCCGCCTCGGCCGCGAGGCGGTGGAATGTGACGCGCTTCGTCGCGGTGAGCGGCTCGTCGGCGATGAAGTAGTCGAGCGGCCGGCCGAGGCGCGACGCGATGTGCTGCAGCGAACGGATCGACGGCCGCACCAAGCCCGACTCGATCTGGCTGATGAATCCTTTCGTGAGCTCGTCGCCCGCGAGCTGCGCCTGGCTGAGGCCGGCGTCGCGGCGCGCCGAGCGGACGCGGTCGCCGAGCGTCGGACCCGGCTGCGACGCCGGGACAGCTGCACCGCGGATTGACCCCTTGGGTTCAGCCGCCATAATCACTACTCACGATACCAACCCGGCGCGCGCTGACCGCGGGGAGTGAGTGGACATGAGGATCATCCGGTCCGCACTGGTGGCGATCGTCGCCATCCTCGCGCTCCTCGGGGGCAACGCGACGGCGATCAGCGCGAATGGCGGCTTCTCCAAGGTCGAGCTCGACCCCGGCGATCTCGCAGCCGCGACCGTGCAGCCAGCCGACCCGGAGCTCCCGCCCGATCCGTAACGCCCGCATCGCTCGGCTCCGATAGGCTCGATACGTGCCAACCACCTCGACGGATCGCCGTCAGCTCATCGAGATCGACGGAAAGCCCTTCCTGTACCAGCACGGCTATCGCTTCGGGAAGGTCACCTACGTGACGCGCCTGCCTGTGGGCCTGAGCCGCACCGTCTGGGCGCCCGGACACCTCGGCGACAGCGAGGTGGACGCCGTCGTCCGCGGCGACAACCCCTGGATGCTGGAATGAACGAGCGAGGAGCGGCTTTGCCGCGACGAGCGAGTCCACCAGCCTTGAGCACTCTCGGCGAAGCCGAGATCGAGCTGGAGTAGCTCGCTAACGCGCGCCGTCGTCCAGCGGGTCCGCGAAGCATCGGTCGACGTCGCGGGCGAACGCGCGGGCTCCATCGGCCACGGCCTCGTCGTCCTGCTCGGCGTCGGCGCGAACGACACGGCGCTCGATGGCGAGAGGCTCGGGGCGAAGATCGCGTCGCTGCGGATCTTCGATGACGGCAGCGGCAAGCTGCAGCACACCGTCGGCGACGCGAAGGGCGAGGTGCTGGTGGTGCCGCAGTTCACGCTCTACGGCGACGTCCGCCGCGGACGCCGTCCGGACTTCACGGCCGCAGCCCCGCCGGAGCTCGGCCGCCGCCTATACGAGGCGTTCTGCGGCGTGCTGCGCGGCAGCGGGCTCACGGTCGCGCAGGGCGTGTTCGGTGCGGCGATGCGGGTGCGGATCGACGCGGACGGACCGGTGACGATCGTCGCGTCGACCGACCGCTGGAGCGAAGGGGAGCTCTAGTTCGCCGCGGCGAGGTCGAGCGCGGCCGCGAGCGTCAGCTTCGCGGCCTTGAGCCAGAGCCGGCGGTTCGAGACGTTCGCCGGCGTGTCGTTCACCGTGTGGAAGGTGTAGTTGCCGGGGAACGTCGCGTCGCTCTCGCCGTACCGCTGCACGAGCGCGACGGCGGGGATCCCGGCGAGCCCGAACGGCGCGGCGTCGAGGATCGTGTTGCCGTCGCCCGCGTACTGCGCGTTCAGCGGCGAGATCCCGATGCCGTAGCGGTCGTTCGTCGCCGCGAGCTTGTCGCGCAGGCCGGCCGACGCGTTCGTGTACCAGATAAGATCGAGCCGGTCGGTGATCGGATTGAAGCCCACCATGTCGATGTTGATGACGGCGCTGTACGGGTAGGGCTTCGGCAGCGACGCGACGTACGCGCCGCTGCCCTTGAAGAAGAGCTCCTCGCCGTCGAAGAACGCCAGCACCACGCGATGCTTCAGGCTCGCGCGATTCGCCGCGAGGATCCGCGCGTACTCGAGCAGCGCCGCGGTCCCGGTCCCGTTGTCGTCGGCGCCCGGCGCCGCGGTGATGGCCGGGTTCCAGCCGGGCGAGCGATTCGAAATGGAGTCGTAGTGGGCGCAGATCATGATCCAGCCGCCACCGCTTGACGGGGGCGGCGCGTTCAGCGGATCGATCGTCACGAGCAGGCTCTCGAGCGGGATGCCCTGATACACGTTGCGGTACGACTCGATCTGCACCCCCATCGCGCCCAGCTGTTCCTTCAGATACGCGAGCGCCTTCGCGTGGCCCGGATGGTGGACATCCCTGGACACCACCGAGGTCAACGCGACCAGATGGTCGTTGAGCTTGGCCATGTCGATCTGCGCGATGAGCGCGGCGGTACCGAGCGGCGTCGGGCTCGGGGCCGCGGTCGGGGTCGGGCTCGGCCGGAACGAGGGCACCGAGATGGGCTCCGCCGAGACGATCGGTCCCGGCGACGGCGTCGCCGGCACGTAGCTCGCGGCGCACGAGACCGCGGTCAGGCAGCTCCCGCCGCCACCGCATGCCGAGGCCATGAACGACGCCACCAGAGCGAGGGCGAGCGCTGCACGCATCGCCCCATTCAACGCGACCGCGAGGCCGCCGGTGCGCCCAAGTCAGCTAGTTCAGCTAGTTCGGCTAGTTCAGCGAACCGACCGGCTGCTTGCGGGCCCTGCGCTCCTTGGCCTTCTGATCGGCGAACTCCTCGGTCCAGAACTGGATCTCGCCGCCCTCGGCGTCGACGTAGACGGTGTCGCCCTCCTTGTATTCGCCGGAGAGCACCTTGTGCGCGAGCGGGTCGAGGACGAGCTTCTGGATCGTCCGCTTGATCGGCCGCGCCCCGTAGACCGGGTCGTAGCCCTCCTTCGCGATGACCGCCTTCGCGGCGGGGGTGAGCTCGATGTGGATC
>DASWFN010000072.1:0-40021 GCA_036394215.1 Candidatus Limnocylindria bacterium | reverse complement strand
TCCTGAGCGACTCGCGCATCGCGTTCGGCCCCTGGGCCCTCAATGGCAATGGCGCCCTCGCCGTGCCCTTCGTCGGCGTCCCGCTCGCGATCTACGCCGGCTGGACGTACCTCGCCGATCGCCACGCTGGCCGTGACCTCTGGGTCCACCTCGCGAGCTACTCGGTCGGGCTCGTCCTCGGCGCCGGTATCTTCGGCCTGTTCTTCGGCCTGCCGATGGTCCTCGTGACCGCGGCGATCTACGCGACCTGGATGCGCGGCGCGTCGGTGCGGAAGAGTGACCGGCTCCTCTGGGTCGCGTTCGCGGTGAGCATCGTGCCTGCGGCCCTCGTACCGGTGTTCGGCGTTGGACTCCTGCCCGCCAGCCTGATCCTGCTCGCACGCGGGAAGTCGCGCGGGACGCGGATCGTGCTCGGGATCGTCCTCGCCTCCGTCTCGCTCGCGATCACGTTCGGGCTGCCCATGGCGCTGATCCGCCCATCGCCCTAGCTCAGCTCGTGTACTTGGCCGGATCCTTCTCGAACGCGATGCGGCACCCGTTCCCGCAGAAGTAGTAGGTCTGGCCGTTGTGCACGCTCTTGCCGCCCGGCGGGTTCGCCGTGTCGACATCCATCGCACAGACCGGATCCTTCGCCGTCGCCATATCGATCCCTCCTAGAAATGAAAGAGGCCGGCATCGCTGCCGGCCTCCGATGGTGCGCCTTGCGCGGACGCTATGCCGAAGGGGTGCCCTCCGGGCGTGGCGCGGGAGCCGCGGGCTGCGGCGCGGCGGCCTGCGGAGCCGGCGCCGGAGCGCCGCCCTGGGGCTGCTGGAACTGCCCGGCCGGACGGAATCCACCGGGCGGGCCACCGTAGCCACCCGGCCGGTACGGCGGGCGGTCGGGCTTGGGCGGCGGCGGGCCACCGGCCATCGCGCGGGCCTGCGGGCTCATGAGCGCGCGGACGTGCTCCGCGGTGTACGGCAGGAGCGCCATGTGGCGCGCGCGCTTGAGCGCCGCGGTGAGCATCCGCTGATGCTTCGCGCACGTGCCGCTCTTGCGGCGCGGGTCGATCTTGCCGCGGTCGCTGATGTAGCGACGGATGCGGCCGACCTCTTTGAAGTCGATCTTCTGGACCTTGTCCACGCAGAACGCGCAGACCTTGCGGCGCGGGCGGCGCGCTCCGCCGTAGCGGGGACGGTCACCACCGCGGTCATCGCCACCGCGATCGCGCGACCCGCCGCCCGAGCGGCCGCCGTCACGACGCGGACCGGAACGATCCTGACTCATCTCGTCTCCTTCGTTAGAACGGGATCTCGTCCGGATCGAACGTTCCGGCGTCACCCTGTGGCTGTTGTGCGCCCGGCATCGCGCCGCCGCCCATCCCGCCCTCGCGCTCGCTTCGGCGGCCGAGGAGCTGGAAGTCGTTGCAGCTGATGTCGAGGCTCGTCTTCTCGACGTTGTCCTTGTTCGTGTACGTGCGCGGGCTGAAGCGCCCGTCGACGTAGATCTGCTGGCCCTTCTGGATGATCTGCTGCGCGGTCTCGGCCTGCTTGCCCCAACAGCTCACGCGGTACCAGTCGGTCTGCTCCGACCGCTCGCCGCCGCTGTTGGACACGCGGTTCACGGCTACGGAGAAGTCGCAGACCGGACGACCGGTCGGGGTCATGCGCATCTCGGGGTCACGCCCGACGTTGCCGATGATCTGGATCTTGGCCATCGATGCCATTGGTTTCTTCCTCTACCTCATTCGTCTCGACGGATGACGATGTGCCGCAGGATGTCCTCGGTCAGCTTGATCGTGCGCTCGAATTCGCGCGATTGCTCGGGCGGAAGCGAGAACTCGAGGACGCCGTACTGGCCGTCACGGTACTTGCCGATCTCGTAGGCGAGGCGCCGGCGGACCGGCGGAGTCACCTTCTCGACCTTGCCGCCGAGCGAGCCGATGGACTGCTGGAGCCGGTCGCTCACGGCGGTCAGGCGCTCTTCGTCGGCGGTCGGCTGGACGAGGTACATGAGCTCGTATGGACGCATGCTGCTGTCCCACCTTCCCTTCCTGGGTCTGCCGCGGACGTCCTGGGGTCCTGCCAGTGGGGACAGGGTGCCCTGGTCCGGGGCGAAAAGGCGCCCCGGCCGTAGGCCAGGGCGGTCCTGCATAGTGTAGCCGGGAGCGCTGAGAGAGCACAACGATGGACATCGGACGCATCTTGCGGGAGCTCAAGCCGGACGGCACGCTCGAATGCGACGAGTGCGGTATGCCGATGTTCGCGTACGTCCGCGGAACGGACGAGGTGAAGCTCGAGTGCGCCAACCACCATCACGCGATCGCGCGGCTCCCGCACGATCGCGCGGTGGAGCGCCTGGTGGACAACTGGATCGCGAAGCGCGGCGCCCAGCTCCACGTGCAGCACGAGCGCTGGGGCACCGACGACGTGAAGGGCAGGGACGAACGTGACATCTGACCGCCGCCTCATCACAAAGGACGCCCTCGGCAAAGACCCGAACCCGACGCCGGGCATGACGCGCGCGCATGCCATCGAGGCCCCGGGGCTGACCTCCGGCACGGTGAGCGTCGGGCCTGGTGTCATGAGCGGGTGGCATCACCATGGGACCCACGAGACGTCGATCCACGTGCTCCGGGGCTCGCTGCGGATGGAGTTCGCCGACGGCACGATCGAGGCGACGGAGGGCGACTTCATCCACGTGCCCGCCGGCGCCGTGCATCGCGAATCCAATCCGGGGAGCGAGCCGAACCTCGCGGTGTTCTCGCGCGCGGGAAGCGGCACGGTGACGGTGAACGTCGAGGCGCCGCCGAAGCGTTAGCCCGCGACCGCGAGGACCTGCCGCTCCCCGGTCACGCCCTTGAGCGCGTGCATGCCCCGGTCGACGAATTCCAGGCCCGATCCGGCGACGAGGTCGCGCACGGTGCTCGTCACGATCACGTCGCCGGCCTGGCCGAGCCCGGCCACGCGCGCGGCGACGTGGACCGCGATCCCGCGGATCGCCGTGCCGGACCGCTCGACCTCCCCGGTGTGCACGCCCGCGCGGACCTCGAGGTCCAGCTCCTTGGCGGCGCGCTCGATCGCGCCGGCGCAGCGGATCGCGCGCTGCGGGCCGTCGAAGTGCGCGAGCAGGCCGTCGCCGGCGGTGTCGACCTCGACGCCGCCGAACAGCGCGAGCTGGCGGCGCACGCGTGCGTAGTACTTCTCCAGCAGGTCGCGCCACGCCGCGTCGCCGATCGCGGTGACCCGCTCGGTCGATCGGACGATGTCGACGAATAGGACGGTCGCGAGGAAACGGTCGCTGCCGACCGGCGCGGCCGCCTCGGTCACCCACGCTTTCATCGTTTCGATGATCTCCTCGGCGCCTTGGCCGACCGTCGGATGCCCCCCGGCCTCGATCTCCACCAGCCGCGCACCGGGGATGCGAGTGGCGAGGTCCTTGGCGCAGTCCGGCGGCATGACCGGATCGTGGGTCTTCCCGATGATCAGGGTGGGCACGCGGATCGTCGACAAGATGTCTCGGACGTCGATGGTCGTGTTCATCCGGTTGAGCTGCGCGCGTGCGCCGGGGGTCGCGGCTGATTGCAGGAAGCGCGTCCACCACTCCTGGAACACCGGATCGTCGCGCAGCCCGGCGCCCATCCAATGGCGGGTCGCTTCGCTCGTGAAGTCCGTCCGCCAGCCCTCGTTGATCCGCCGCTGCGTCGTCCGCTCGTCTTCCTCCAGGGTGGGCCCCCATGGGTAGTCCGGCGTCCTCGTCCAGCGCGGTCGCGTGCCGTACAGGAGGAGCGAGCGCGTGCGCTCCGGGTACGTCGCGGCGAAGAGGCAGGCCATCGTCCCGCCCTCGGAGAGGCCGAAGATGTGTGCCCGGTCGCTCTGGGCCGCGTCCATCACGGCGCGGATGTCGTCGATGCGCTCCTCCAGCGTGGGGATCCCGGCGGGCCGGTCGGACATCCCCGTCCCACGCTTGTCGAAGACGATGAGCCGGCAGAACGATGCGAGCGCGGCATAGACCCGCCCGTAGTACTCGCTGTCCCACTGCAGCTGCAGGTGCGACACGAAGCCCGGGCAGTAGACGAAGTCGACCGGTCCGCTGCCGGCGACGGTGTAGGCGATCTGCAGGTCACCGCTCTTCGCGTAGAGGACCGGCGGCGCCTTCATCGGCGCGAGCGTAGACCGTTGGGCCCAGCATTCCGACAGCCGATAATTGGGGAGCCGGTGTAGGCCAACGGCTGAGCCGATCCGCTTAAGACGGATTGTTTGCGGGTTCGAATCCCGCCGCCGGCACTTTCCGCCACACTTTGCGCACACCACATCGGAGGACGACGCCTTGGGCGCGAACCCCACCCGCTTCGTGATCATCGGCAACGGCGCGGCCGGCACGTACGCGGCCGAGCAGCTCCGCAAGGACGACGTGGCCTGCGAGATCGTGATGATCGACGACGAGAAGTACACGCTCTACAACCGCGTGTCGCTCCCCCGCTACCTGAAGGGCGTCCTCCTCGAGCAGCGCGTGTACGTCCGGGACCAGGAGTGGCACGACAAGAACCGCATCGACCTGCGCCTCGAGACGACGGTCATGCAGGTCGACTTCGAGCACAAGACCGTGACGACGGAACCGGGCGGCGAGCTCCGGTACGACAAGCTCCTCATCGCGACCGGCGGCCGGCCCAACCCGCTCACGTGCGACGGCGCCGCGAACGCGAAAGCAGTGTTCAACTTCCAGTACTTCGACGAGACGAAGGCGATGGTCGCCAAGATCCCCGAGTCGAAGGTCGCGGTCATCCTCGGCGGCTCGTTCATCGGCTACGAGCTCACCGAGGCGTTCGCGTTCCGCAAGCTCGAGACGCACTGGCTCATGCGCGGCCCGTGGTTCCTCCGCCGGGCGCTCGATGAGGCCGGCGGCAAGATCGTGACGCTCCTCGGCGAAGACGCGGGCGTGCACTTCCACTACGAGGAGGCGATCGAGAAGGTCGAGCAGGCGAACGGGACCGCGAAGGTCACCGGGACGAGCGGGTTCAGCGCGAACGCGGACATCGTGGGGGTCGGCCTCGGACTGACCATGAATATCGACCTGTTCAAGGACACCGGGCTCGACACGAAGGTCGGCGTCCGCACGAACGAGTTCCTCGAGACGAACATGCCGGACGTGTGGGCCGCGGGCGATGTCGCCGAGTTCTACGACGTCGTGTCGGAGCGCCATCACCGGATGGGCACCTGGGACAACGCGTTGAACCACGGTCGGCACGTCGCCAAGAACATGCTCGGCGCGAAGCAGCCATACATCGAAGTGCCGACGTACGCGTCGGGGATGTTCGACTCGAACATCTCGGTCATGGGCGTCACCACGGAGGAGGAGCCCGAGGCGGAGGCGATCGTCGAGGTCGACTACGAGGGCCGCAACTACAAGCGGCTGTTCTTCCTCGGTGACAAGCTCGTCGGCGCGATGCTCATCGGCAAGATGAAGGGCCGCAAGAAGGTGCTCGAGCTCATCTCGAGCCGCACGCCCATCGACCGTCGCGAGATGGTGCTCGAGATGCTCGCGATGCCGGAACCCGTCAAGCCCGCGCCGCCGGCCTAAATGCTGCAGCGCGTCTCGTTCCCGGTGGCCGGGACCGAGGTCGAGGGCATCCTGCATCTGCCCGAGGGCGAAACGCTCGGCGGGGTCGCGATCCTTCCCGGACGGGGTGGCGCGATCGAGCGCACGGCGTATCTGGGCGACGCCCTCGCCGCCGCGGGCATCGCGGCGCTGCGCTTCGCATTCCGGATCGAGAGCGACGCATTCGCCGGGCTCGCCGAGACCGGCGGCGCCGTCCGGCTCCTGCGCGCGCACGCAGCGATCCCGCAGCGGATCGGTTTGCTCGGGTGGTCCTTCGGCGGCGCGGTCGCCGCGCTGGCCGCCGGCCGCGACTCGCGGATCCGCGCCGCGGTGCTCGTCTCGGCACCCGCTGCCCGTGACTACTTCGGGACCGCGAAGCCGCTCGCCGAGGTCACCCGGACGCGCGCGAAAGTGCTCATCGTCCGCGGAAGCGCCGACGACGTGGTCGCACCGGCCGACGCCGACCGGTACGCGCAGGTCCTCACCCAGGCGCGCGTGGCGAATCGGTTGGTGACGATCGAGGGTGCCGATCACAACTTCACCGATCCGGCGCGGCGCGCCGAGATGCTCGGGATCGTCACGAGCTGGCTGCGCGAGGCGCTCGCGGCATGATGTTCGAGCGCCTCGCCGACGAGAACGTCGGCTACCTCACGACGACCGGTCGCAAGAGCCGCGAGCCCCATGAGATCGAGATCTGGTTCGGCATCCGCGACGGCACGCTCTACCTGCTGAGCGGCGGTGGTGAGTCGGCGGACTGGGTGAAGAACGTCCGGAAGGATCCGCGCGTGCGCATGCGCATCAACTCGCAGAGCGCCGCCCTCAAGGCGCGATTCCTCCGGGCGGGCTCGACAGAGGACACGGCCGCCCGCGAGCTGCTGGATGAGAAATACATGGGCTGGCGCAAGGGAAAGAAGCTCTCGAGCTGGGCGCGCGGCGCGCTGCCAGTGGCGATCGACCTCTAGGGCGCCACTCGTCAGCGGACCTCTGGGAAGTCTCCGTGCGCCGCGAGGTACTTCACGACACCGCCGGCCGACAGGATCTGCTGGGCGAACGGCGCGATCGGCCGGAGCACGGCGTTCCCCTGCGGCGTGCGCAAGATCGCGCCGTCGAGGTCGAGCGTGACCTCGTCGCCGTCCTTCGCGAGGGTCACCGCGTCGGCGGATTCCACGACCGGGATCCCGAGGTTGATGCAGTTCCGGAAGAAGATCCGCGCGAAGTTCTTCGCGACGATGCCGCCGATGCCCAGCTTCTGGAGCGCCGCGACGGCGTACTCGCGCGAGCTGCCGCAGCCGAAGTTCTCGCCGCCGACGAGGACGTCGCCCGGCTTGACCTCCTTCGCGAATCCGGGCCGGGCGTCGTAGAAGGCGTAGTTCTGGAACTTGTCCTGGCCGACCATGAACGGCGCGTAGCGGCCGGGGACCATCTGGTCGGTGTCGAGGTCGTCGCCGAAGACCCACGCGCGTGCCACTAGTCCTCCTGGTCCATGCCGATGACCCAGGGCGCGTTCGCGACCGGATGGGCCATCACGAGCTCGCGCGAGCGATCGCCCGAGCGCTCCGATGCCGCGCCGCGGTCGCCGCGGTCCTCGCGGCGCTTGGCGACGAGCGCGTCGAAGTCCTGCTCGCTCGACTCGAGGTACGGGCGCGGGTCGTCGATGACGCCGGTGAGCGCGGCCACGGCCGCCACGTATGGCGACCCGAGGTAGATCGACGCGTCCGGCGAGCCCATCCGGCCTTTGTAGTTCCGGTTCGCGGTCGAGAAGCAGACCTCCTGCCCCGCGAGGACGCCGCCGGTCCGCCCGAGGCACGGCCCGCAGCCGGAGCTACCGATGACCGCGCCGGCCGCCGACAGGATGCCGAGCGTGCCGTCGGCCATCGCATCTTCGAACTGCCGCCGCGACGACGGGACGACCTCGAGACGTACGCGCGGCGAGATCCGCCGGCCGCGGAGCACGGCGGCCGCCTGCTGCATGTCGACGAGCCGGCCGTTCGTGCACGAGCCGAGGAACACGATGTCCACCGGGATGCCGACGGCCTCGCTGATATCCGACACCTGGTCGACGCGCGGCGGGATCGCGATCTGCGGCTCGAGCGTCGAGAGATCGACGTGGACCTCGCGCAGGTACGCCGCGTCCGCGCCCGGCCGCAGCCACGCCGGCGCCTCCGGCGTGCCGACGATGATGCCGGCCTTCGCACCCATCTCCGTCGTCATCCCGGCGAGCGTGATGCGATCGCCCTGCGGGAGATCGCCGACGCCGTGGAACTCGACGCACGCGTAGCGCGCGCCGTCGGTCCCGATCTCGCGGACCACGCGCATGATCGCGTCCTTCATCGTGACGCCCTTGCGGAGCGTGCCGGTGAACGTGACCTTGATCGACTCGGGCACGCGCAGCCAGGTCCGCCCGAGGCCGAGGGCGACCGCGATGTCCGTCGCGCCCATCCCCGCACCGAAGGAGCCGACCGCGCCGTAGGAGTTGCTGTGCGAGTCGCTGCCGACGATCACCGTACCGGGCTCGCAGTAGCCCTCCTCCACCATGATCTGGTGGCACACGCCCTCGCCGGCGTCGTAGAAGGTCTGGATCCCCTGCGCCCGCACCCACTCGCGGAGGACGCGATGCGAGTCGGCGACGACCGGCGTCGGCGCGGGCGCGGCGTGATCGACGAACACGCCGACCTTGCTCGTGTCCCACACCCTGTCCTTGCCGAGATCCTTGAGGCCGACCATCACCGCATCGATGACCGAGTCGTGGACCATGACCCGCGAGATCGGCACGATCACGAGGTCACCCGCTCGGACATCGCGCCCGGACTGCTTGCCGAGGATGACCTCCGCAAGCGTCTTTCCGCCGGTCACGCGACCACCCACTCGCGGAGGATCGAGTCGAGCTGGTCCATCGAGAGCGGGCCGGCGTCGGCAAGGCTCTTGATGCGCAGCGTGATCGTTCGCAGCTCGTCCTTGCCGAAGGTGAGGCCGAGCTCCTCGGCGCGCTTGCCCACGGCGTTGTGGCCGGTGAGGCGGTGCGCGATGTTGATCGTGCGGTTCAGGCCGAAGTCGGCGGGGTCGAGGATCTCGTAGCTGTTCGGATTCACGTAGATCGCCTTCGTGTGCATCCCGGCCTTGTGGTGGAAGGCGTACTTGCCGGTCACATACTCGTCGAACGGGATGTCGATCTTCACCAGCGATGCGACGAGCTCGTCGAGCTCCTTCAGCTTCAGCAGGTCGTACTTCTTCTTGATCGCCGCGGGGTCGTCGGCGTACATGCGCGCCACGAACCCGCCGAGGGGGGTGATGCCGTTGCGTTCGCCGATCCCAAGGACACTCGTGTCGATGTGCGTCGCGCCGCCCTCGAGGATGCTGTAGCTGTTCGCGATCGCGCAGCCGGCATCGTTGTGGCCGTGGAACTCGATGTCGCAGCTGATGTGGTGGCGCAGCTCGACCGCGAGGGCGTAGCACTGGCGGGGGGTCGCGATCCCGACGGTGTCGGCGACGCCCACCCGGTTCACGCCCATCTTGTCGACCGCCTGGTAGACCCTCAGCAGGTCCCCTTCGGTCGAGCGGAAGCTGTCCTCGCTCGAGAAGCGGACCTCTTTGCCGTGATCCTTGATGAACTCGATGACCCGGCTGGCCTCGACGATGATGTCGTCGACGCTCTTTCCGTGCGAGAAGTCACGCAGGAAGGATGACGTACCGAACAGAATGTCGATGCCGGTGACGCCGGATTCGACGGCGACGCGGGCGTCATCCATATGGCACCGCACGTGCGTGAGCACCTTCGCATGCAGGCCCAGCGAGGCGATCGTCCGGAGATCGGCGCACGACTGCGGGGAGGCGACCGGAGACGTGAGCTCGATGTACTCCACCCCGAACGCGTCGAGCAGCTTCGCGATGGCGATCTTCTCGTCGGTCGTGAAGTGCGCGTTGGAGAACTGCTCCCCTTCGCGGAGCGTGGAGTCGATGATCGCGAATTGCTCGATCGGCACGACGTTCCTCCCTCTCTCGTTGGACAAAGAAAAAGGCCGGTCGCGCCTATGCGCACCAGCCTCCGACGTCGGATCGAAGCCCTGATGCGGTCAGCGCTCCGCGGCGGAGTGCCTTCTCCGTCGCGACAGCCCACGCCCTTCCGGATCGTGGACCAGAGGACGATCCCGAGTCGGATCACCCTCTTCGGCGGCTCACCCCTTGCGTCCGTGTCGGTGGAAGCTCGTTCCTCGACGGCGCTGCTGGTGTCCGCACCTCTGGCCGGCATCGCGTATTCAGTTGTACGAGCAAGTCTACCGAATAATCGCGTGAAAGAACATCAGGCCTTCGGGGTTGCCGCCTTGCGCAACGCCCAGCTCGGCTTCTTGATGACCTCTTCGAGCTTCACGTGGGTGTAGGCGTGGGTCTCGGTCTCGTGCTTCGAGCGCTCCGCGCTCGCGGCGAGCAGTGCGGGCATCGAGCCCTGCTCGGACACCGTGAATCGGGCGTCACAGCCGCCGTAACGGCACGGGAATCCTCCGGATCGCATTCGTTCACATCCTTCGGGCGCCCTGGCGCCTCCGAAGGACCGTAACACGCGTCCTCCGGGATTCCTCCAGACGAAGGTCGAGCGGCTCCAACGGAGCGGTGACATCGCGGGGCTCATCGCGATCCTGAACGACCATGCGGACAAGACGTACGAGCGCGCGCACGCGGCGAAGGCGCTCGCCGATCTGGCCGAACGCCTCGGCCCATCGCGGGCGGACGCGATCGCGGCGCTGCTTCCGGCCGCCGACGAGCCGAGCGAGGTCCGCAAGTGGGCGCTCCTCGCGCTCGCCGAGCTGCACGAGCCCAGCGCGCTGCCGGCGTTCCGCCGGGCCGCCCACGACGATGACTGGATGATCCGGATCTTCGCCGCCCACGGCTTCGACCGGCTCCAGGACCACGATTCGCTCGTCGAGGTGGTCGCCCTGTTCGGTGACGAAGAGTCAGGCGTGCGGGAGGCGGCGGCGGCCGCTCTCGGGAGCATCGGCGACGGCCGGGTCCGGCCGCTCCTCGAGAGCGCTTCCCGGACCGACCCGTACCGCTGGGTGCGCGAGGCCGCGAAGGACGCCCTGGTCGCGCTCGAACGCCCCTAGCGGCTCGGCGGCACGAAGTCGGCGTCCGACACGTTCGCGCTGAACGCAGTCGCCTCCATCGTGATCGACTGGCCCTGCGCGGTGATGACCGTCTTCAACGGGACGCCGCTCGACGAGTAGCAGGTCGTCGCGTCGCCGAAGCCCGCGGCGGCCGCCCCGAGCCCCTTCACGCTGTAGCACTGGGCCTGCTGCCCCGCGATCGTCTGTGAGCCGGTGAACGAGGCGTTGAACTGGTCGGGCTTGTCCTGCAGCTGCACCGCGAAGTCGGCGGCGGGGTTCTGGGCGAACGCGCCCTGGCCGCCCGGCGTCGTCTGGCAGAACGCGCTCCCGCCCGAGGTCGTGCACATCACGGTCGCGTCGGGCAGCGCGTAGATCGAGAACGAGGCGCCGGGACCAGCCGAGAAGTCATAGCGCGCCTTCGGCGGCTTGTAGTACCAGGTCTGCTCGGACGTCTGGGTCTGGCCGCCCGCCGTCGTCGTCCACTTGTAGGTGACCTTGTAGCTCGTGAGCTTCCCGGCCTTCAGCGCATCGAGGATGCTCGGTCCGGACGCCGCGGCTGCAGGCGCGGTCGTGGCGGCGGCGGTAGTCGTCGTCGCCGGGGCCGCGGTGGTGGCGCCGCCGGATGCCGGACTTGCCGCGCCACCGCACCCGGCGGCAACGACGAGGGCGATCGCGCAGAGGGCGAGCAGACGCATTTCGAGCTCCTTCACTTCCGGTGCGGAGCCTAACGCCAGGGCATCGCGCCGACCATATGCTCGGCGCGGCTGATGCGCTTCGTAACGGCGGCTGCGCGCGATGACGGCTCGGTGATCGTCGAGACGGCGCTCGGCGTGGCCCTCATCCTGTCGATGGCGCTCCCCTTCGCCTCACTCGTCAGCTACGCGACCTACGCCGCGCGCGATCTCGCCGCGACGCAGGTCGCTGTCCGGGATGCGGCCAAGGCACGCGCCGCGGCCGGTGGCGGCGCCATCACCTTCAGCTGCGGCCCGTCGCCGAGCGCCGCGGACGCGGCGTGCGTGACGCCGATGAGCCGCGGGACGTACGTGGCCGCGGCGAAGGATACGGCGGTCGCGCTCCCCTTCGGACTGACCCTCCACACGAATGAGCGTGCGGTCGCCCGTGTGGAGTGATCGCGGCCAGGCGCTCGTCGAATTCGCGCTCGGGCTGCCGCTCGTCCTCCTCGCCTCGTTCTACGCGTTCGGCCTGCTCGATGCGGTCCTGACCCAGGAGGCCGTCGAGGCGGCGGCCCGCCGCGCGGCGCTCGCGCTGGCCGGTTCGAACGACGACGCCCAGGCGCGCGGCGCCGCGTCTGATACGAGCTGGCTGCGCGGGCAGTCGATCGGCGTGACGATCGTGCCCGACGGCAGCCAGCAGCGGTGCGGCGGGGCGGCGGTCACGATCAGCGTGAGCGCAGCGGGCCACCTTGGCTTCCTGCTTCCGGTGGCCACGACCTGGACCGCCACCCAGCCCGGAACGATCGAGAACGCCGGGCCCCAGGCGGTGAGCTGCCCATGATCGTGCTCGTAGCCGCGATACTCGCCGCCGTGGCTCTCTTCGGGACCGGTGCGGCGCGAGTTGCGCTGAGCGATCTCGCCGCCCTCGAGACCCAGGAGGCCGCGCAGCGCGCTGCCGAGGCGGCCACCGGGAAGGCCGCGGACCTGGTCTTCGTCGGCGCCAGCACCTCGGCCGAGATCGACGCGGCCGCGCAGCAGGAGGCGACCGCGGTGGCGACCGCGGATCTCGTGCGGGGCAGCGTCGCCAGCGTGGCGGTCACGCGGACCTCGAGCCCGACCGAGCTCGTGCGGGTCCAGGTCACGCTCGTCACGTCCTACGGAGGGCTCGTCGGACCCCTGCGGCTGACGGCTTCCGGCACCGCCGCCGTGCCGCGGACCGGACCATGAGGCTCGGCCGTCTCGCGATCGCGATCGTCGCGGGTGCGCTCGTCACGCTCATCGTCCTGCAGGCGCAGCAGACCCGGCTGTCGGAGGAGGACGCGATCCCGGTCGTCGTCGCGGCCGTCGACATCCCGGCGCGGACCGTGCTCGCGCGCGACGTACTGGCGCAGACGACGATGCCGCGGCGGCTCGTGCCGCCCGGCGCCATCGCCTCGCTGAGCGATGCGGAGGGCCGGCTCCTTCGCGATCCGCTCTACAAGGGCACCGCCCTCGTCGACAAGCAGATCGCGGCGAAGGGCGCCGATCTCTCGGCGAGCCTGCTCATCCCGCCCGGCAAGCCGTACGCCTTCAACCTGCCGGTCGGGTTCTTCCTCTCGGCCCCGCCCCGGCTCCAGCTGCACGACCGCATCGACATCATCGCGTACCCCACCGGCCGTCCGCTCAGCGAGGGCGGCCCGATCCTGACGGACCTCGAGATCATCGACTTCACCCCCCGCTCCGCGGACAACGCGAACCAGTCCACCTTCCTCACCGTCGCCGCGACATCGGATGAGATCGTGCGGCTGCTCGCGGCACGCAATGGGCAGACCCTCGCGATCGCGCTGCGGCCGTTCGGAAAGTGAGCGAGACGGTGCCGGCGCGGCTGCTCATCGCGGCGCCGGCCGCGGCTCGCGCCGAGATCGACCTGTGGGTCAACGCGCTGCCGCATCGCGTCGTGGGCGGTGCCGATCACGGCCGTGACCTGGCCGCGGCCGTGCGCGCGTCGACGCCGGACATCGTCATCGCGCACGTCGGTCTCGCGGATCCGGGTCCGTTCGAGCTCCTCGATCAGCTCTGGGCCCGCGACTCGGCGACCGGCGTCGTGCTCATCGCGCCCGCGACGGACGCCGACCTCGAGCGTCGGGCGCTGCGGGCCGGGGCGCTCGCGGTCCTGGCCTCGCCCCTCGATGGCGTCGCGACCGAGGCGCTCGCCGCGGCGCTCGTCGAGCAGCAGCGCCGCCGCTCGCTGCAAGCCGCGCGGGCGGCGCCGGCGGCACCGGCCGCGCACTCCGGCCTGACGCTCGGGGCCGCGATCGCCGTCGTGTCGGCGAAGGGCGGCGTCGGGCGGAGCACCGTCGCGGTCAATCTGGCGAGCATCCTCGCGAAGAAGGGTCGCGTCGCGCTCTGCGATCTCGATCTCCAGTTCAGCGACGCGTCGACGTGGGGTGCCGAGCCGCCGGAGCGGACCATCGACCACCTCGCGGCGGTCGTCGGCGCGGCCGAGCTGCAGCTCGCCGACATCCAGGCCATCGCGCAGCAGCGCTTCGGCGCGGTGACGCTCCTGCCCGGCGTCGGATCGCCCATCGAAGGAGCGGCATGGGCCGCCGAGCGGGGCGTCCGGGCACTGCGCCTCGTGAGCTCGCTGCGGCGGTGGTTCGACGACGTGGTCGTCGACACCCTGCCCGGCCTGCTCGAGCCCGTCGTCGGCATCGGTCGCAACGCGCAGCTCCTCATCGTGGTCACGACCTGCGAGGTCGGGGCGCTCCGCGCGACGAAGCGGTACCTCGCGTTGCTCGACCGCTACGCGCCCACGCCCCGGATCATCGTCGCGAATCGGTCGAACCGCGGGCAATCCGCGAAGCTCGTGCGCGCCGCCCTCGGCGCGGGCGAGCGCATCGTCTTCCTGAAGGAGGATCGGACCTTCGCCCGGCGCCTCGTCGTGGAAGGGCTCGCGGCCTCGGAGCAGCGCGGGCGCGGGGTCAGCCGCACGTTCGCGAAGCTCGCGACCGCGGTCACCGCGTCGCTCGAGGCGCGCTGATGCTCGCGCCGCGGCCGCTCGCGTCCGACAGCACGCTCCGCCGGGAGGTCCGGCGGGCCGTCCAGGCCGTCATCGATCCCGAGACGGTGCTCGCGCGGCGCGCGACGAGCGAAGCCGCGATCCGCCGCGAGCTCGCCACGCTCACCGAGTCCGCCGCTCGCGAGCGCGGCGCGATCCTTCCCGCGCAGGAGCTCGCCGACCTCCAGCAGTACGTCATCAACGACGTCCTCGGGTACGGGCCGATCCAACCGCTGCTCGACGATCCGTCGATCCAGGAGGTCATGGTCAACGCGCCGCGCGAGGTGTTCGTCGAGCGCGAGGGCCGGATCGAGCGGTCGGACGCGGCCTTCGACGACGAGGCGCACGTGATGGCGGTCATCGAGCGGCTCCTGCGCCGGCTCGGCCGGCGCGTCGACGAATCCAGTCCGGCGGTGGACGCGCGGATCCCGGAGGCCGGCTTCCGCGTGCACGTGATCATCCCGCCGCTCGCGCTGAAGGGACCGACGATCACGATCCGCAAGTTCCCGAAGCTGCTCGGGCTCGCCGATCTCGTGCGGATCGGCGCGGTGAGCGAGGAGGCGGCGAGCTTCCTGCGGGCCGCGGTCGCGGCGCGCGCGAACATCATCGTCAGCGGCGGCACCGGCTCGGGCAAGACGACGCTGCTCAACGCGCTGTCCGAATTCATACCGGACAACGAGCGCATCGTGACGATCGAGGACACCGCGGAGCTCCAGCTGCGGCGGACCCACGTGGTCGCGCTGCAGGCGCGGCCCGCCAACGTCGAGGGGAAGGGCGCGTACACGATCCGCGACCTCGTCGTGCACGCGCTGCGAATGCGTCCCGACCGGCTGATCGTCGGTGAGGTCCGCCGCGAAGAGGCGCTCGACATGCTCCAGGCGATGAACACCGGCCACGACGGCTCGCTCACGACGGTGCACGCCAACGATCCCGCGGACGTGGTCAGTCGCCTCGAGACGATGGTCCTGCAGTCCGGGGTCAGCTATCCGCTCCGCGCGATCCGCGGGCAGATCGCGAGCGCGTTGCATCTCATCGTGCACGTCGCGCGGACGGACGATGGCCGGCGTGCGATCGAGAGCATCGCCGAGTTCGGTGCGCTGGGCGCCAACGACGACCTCCCGGTCCGCAGTCTCTTCGCCCGCGACGGCGAGGGCGGCTTGCGGTCGGTCGCGCGCCCGACGTTCGTCGGCCGGCTGCCCCGCCGCCTGCAAGCCGGGCTCGAGGCGGCGCTCCCGCGATGACCGGGGCGCTCCTCGCGGGCCTCGGCGTGGCGGTCGCCATCTACGCCGCCCTCGAGGAGTGGGAGGTCATCCGGCACGGTCGCTGGATCCGGCGCGCGCTCGTCGTCCGACCCTCCGCCGAGCGCAGGCGGCTCTCGATCCGGCCGGCGAGCGTGTGGAACCGGCTCAGCGCCGGCGAGCTTCCGCTCCGCACGATCCAGGTCGCCAGCGGCATCGCGATCCTCATCTTCCTCGTCGGGCTCTTCGCGCGATCGTTCACCCTCAGCGTGCTCGGCACGATCCTCGGGATCGTCGCGGGCTACGCGTGGACCCAACGCCGCCGCTGGACGCTCGGTGCGCGCGTGGAGCGGCAGCTGCCCGAGGCGATGACCGTCATGGCGAACGCGCTCTCCGCCGGGTCGACGCTCTTCCAGGCGCTCGAGGCGGCCGCGCGCGAGACCCCTCCCCCGCTCGGCGCGCTGCTCGCGCGCGCCGTCGGCCGCGCGCAGCTGGCGACGACGATCGAAGAAGCGCTGACGCAGCTGGGAGACGAGGTCGGCTCGCGCGACGTGCGCAACCTCGTCGCCGCGCTGGCCATCCAGCGGACCACGGGCGGCGATCTCGCCAAGCTGCTGCGCGAGAGCGTCGGCTTCCTGCGCGAGGAGCAGCGGCTGCGTGCGGATGCGCGCGCCCTGTCGGCGCAGGCGCGCTACTCCGCCCAGATGATCGGCGCGCTGCCCTTCGCGCTGTTCGCGATCTTCTACGCGATGTTCCCGAGCTTCGTCGCGCCGCTGACCGACACGACCCCGGGGCTGCTGGTGCTCAGCTACTGCCTCGTCTCCGCGGCCCTCGGCTTCTACCTGATCTGGCGGATCGCGACCGCGATCGAGCGGGTCTGAATGACGGTGCTCCTCGCGCTCGCCGCTGGCGTGGTGACCGCGATCGCCAGCTGGCTGATCCTTCGGAGCGGCGAGCGCGATCAGGATCGCATCGAGCGATCGCTCGGTGTCGCGCGGGCGCGCGCCCCTCGCGCGCGCATCTCGGTCGCGCGCCTCGCGGACGCCGCCGGCGTGCTCGCGCCCGAAGGGCTCGTCGCGAGCCTCGGCGGGTTCACGCCGGAGCTGGGCCCCACCGGCCGGAGGCGGATCCGCACGCTGAGCGCGGCGCTCGGTATCGCGGTGCTCGCGCTCGTGTTCGTCCATCCGCTGTGGTTCGTCGGCCTCATCGCCGTGCCGCGCGTCGCGCGCGCGCTCGTCGAGGCCGAGCTGCGCGCCGATGCCGTACGCGCTCGTCGCGCGCTGGACCGCGAGGTCACGCCCGCGATCGACACGTTCGTGCTGGCGCTCGAAGCCGGGCTGCCGTTCGAGCGCGCGGTCGCGGCCTACGCCGAGACCGTCGATACCGCGCTCGGCCGAGAGCTCGCGGCGACCGTGCGCGAGCTCGAGGTCGGCTACCGGCGCCGCGAGGCGCTCGAGCGGCTCGTGGAGCGCACGCACTCCGAGAATCTGTCGGCCCTGGCGAGCGCGGTGCGCCTCGCGGAGGACTACGGGACCCCGCTCGCCCAGGCCCTGCGAGCGCTCGCGATCGAGATGCGCGCGACACGCCGGCAGCGGCTGCAGGAGACCGCCCTACGCGCGCCGGTGACGATGCTCCTGCCGACGGCGGGATTCATCCTGCTCCCGATCTTCGCGATCGTCCTGGGCCCGATCGCGCTGCGCGTCGGGAGCGGCAGCCTCTTCTAGTCGGTCAGCCGTCCACCCAGATCGACGTGAATCGCTCGTTCCGGTGGTGCGGACTACGAACGTTCTTGAGCCGTGGATTGAAGACCTTGTGGATCGGCCGACTTCCGATGGGGATCGCGGCCATCTCCCGGTAGAGGATCTCGTGCGCCTGCTCGACGTAGCTCTGGCGCTTCGTCGGGTCGAGCTCCTGCTGCTCCTTGATGCACAGCGCGTCGAACTCCGCGTTGCTGTACCCCCACAGGTTGAGCGGCCCGGTGGTCGCCCAGTAGCGCGACACGTAATCGTCGATCTCGAAGCTCGTGCTGTGGATGTAGAAGGACAGGTCGAACTTGCCTGCCGTGATGTTCGCGATGCCGGTCGGAACGTTCGGCGGGGTGTTGATGTTCACCTTGAAGCCGAGGTCGCTGAGCTGGCTGGCGATGACCTGTGACTCGCTGTTCCCGGGAGCGTTCTGGGTGAGCTCGATCGTCATCCCGCTGACCCCGAGGTCCTTCAGCTGCCGCTGGGCGGCCTGTTTGTCGAACGGGTAGCGCTGCTTGATCTTGTCCAGCGGCCACGCGTAGTCGGTCAGTGGCACCGGGATCAGACCGGAGCGGATCGGATCCCCCGCCTGCCCGGCCGCGATGACCTCGTCCTTGTCGATGCCGAGCGCGATCGCCTGGCGGACCTTTACGTTGTTCCAGGGCGCCTTCTTCATGTTGAACGCGATGGCGGTCATGTTGGAGAGGTTCCCGTCCCAATAGACGAGGTCCGGCCGGCTCGACTTCAGCTCCTTGATCGCGGTCAGATCGGTGAAGCCGCCGACACCCGGGGAGTGGTAGTCGACCTGACCGGCGCGGATCGCCGCGACGAGGCCGGCCTGGTCCGGGTATCCGAAGACCTTGTAGCTGGACATGTACGGGAGCGGCTTGCCATCGGCGCCCATCTGCCAGTAGTCGGGATTCGGCTTGAAGCTCATGAGACTGCCCCGATCCCACCGCTCGAGCATCCAGGCGCCGGTGCCGACGGGGTGATCCTTGAAGTTGCCGTACTGGTCGTAGATCTCGTGCGGGAGGATCACGAAGTCGAACATGAGCGTCGCCGAGAGGAACGGCGCGTAGGGGTTCTTGAGCGTGAACACGATCGTGTACTTGTCGGGCACCGCGATCTTGTCGACGATCGTGTACTTGCTCTTCAGATAGCCGTTCGCCGCGTAGTGCCGGAAGGTCCAGGCAACATCCTCGGCGACGAGCTCGCGGCCGTTGACCGGCGGCAGGTTCTGCCAGCGGATGCCCTTCTTGATATGGAACGTCCAGGTGATGCCGTCGGCCGATGTCTCCCATGACTCCGCGAGGCCGGGGACCTTTTCGATGTCACCAAAGCTCTTCGCGCGGTCGAAGAGCAGGAACTCGTACGGGGACATGTAGCCGCCCTGTGACGGAAGGAGCGCGCCGATCACCGGGTCCCAGCTGACGGGCTCGCTCGTGGCTCCCGCGATGGCGAGATTGAGCGTTCCGCCCCGCTTCGGCGTTCCGACGCCGGGGAGGATGTATCCCTCGGCCCCCGCGGCGGAGGCGTTCGGTGTGCTCGTCGAGCCGGGCGCGCACGCCTCGAGGAGCGCAATGGCACCGAGACCGCCCGCGGCCTTCAGCAGCGTGCGGCGGCTCAGTCCGTTCCGACCTTCCATGTTCACCCTCTCCCACGCTCCGCTGCGGCGGTTCTAGCAGCGCGCCTGGCGTCGGTCAATTGTCCTATGAAAGTCGAACTATTCTTACCACCGCCATCGTCAACCGGCGCGCCGCAGCGTCGCCGAACGGCTCGCGACGATCGCGACGATCGCGAGAAGCGCGCCGCCGCCGAAGAGGCTCGCGCTCAGACCGAACAGCGTTCCCGCGGTGCCGAGGATCATCGCGCCGAGCGGGACCAGCCCCAGCATCGATGTGACGTGGACGCTCGTCACCCGTCCGCGGAGACGATCGGGGGTCCGCGTCTGCAGGATCGTGTTGGCCATCCCCCACTGCAGCAGCGCGGCGAAGCCGACGCAGGCCATGACGATGAGTGCGCCGATGAGGGTCCGCTGCAGGGCGAATGTCGCGACGAGGATGCCGAGCGCGGCGACGGCTCCGACGAGGACGACGCCCCGATGACGGATCCCGCCGAGCGACGCGACCGCGAGGGCTCCACCCAGCGATCCGGCTCCCGAGGCCGCCAACAGCCACGAGAGCTCGATGGGGCCGACCCGTAGCACCTCGGCGGTCACCGCCGGCAGGAGCTGCGGATACGGTCGCGCGAGGAGCGCCGCGAAGAACGACAGCACCACGACGGAGCGCGTGAGCCGGTCGCCCCAGATGTAGGCGAACCCCTCACGGATCGAGAAGAGGACGGATCCGGCCGGGCGAGCGCGGATCGCGTGCGGATCCATGCTCCAGATCAAGGCCAGGCCGGCGAGATAGCCGAGCGCGTTGATCACGAACAGACCACCGAGCCCGAACGGCACGTAGAGCAGACCGCCCAGCAGCGGCCCGATCATCTGCGCGCTGTTCAGTGCGGCCGAGCTGAGGCCGACGGCGCTGGTCACCGCCGCGGGCGGCACGAGGCCGGGCGCCAACGACTGGCGCGTCGGCGCCTCGAAGGCGGTCACGATCGAAGCGATCGAGGCCAGCGCCATGATCTCGAGGAGATCGATCCGGCCGAAGATCGTGAGCGCGGCGAGCGAGGCCGCGATGGCGCTGCTCGAGAGCTGCGTCACGAGCAGGAGACGCCGGCGATCCGTGCGATCGGCGACCGCGCCACCGAACACGCCGAGGGAGAATCCCGGTACCGCCTGCGAGAGGCCGATCAGTCCGAGGTACAGCGGCGCGAGGTTCGGCACGCCGTCCCGGAAGGCGAGCTGCACGACGAGGACGCCGAGGCCGAAGGTCTGCATCCAGCGACCCAGTGAGTTGACGATCATGCCGGACCACAGCAGCCGGAAATTCCGGGATCGGAGCGCCGCGAGGGTCGAGCGCGTACCCCGATCCACGGGTGCTCCGAGTGCGAGCTCGATACCGGCGAGCGCGGCGTCGGCGGTGACGTCCAAGGCCGCAGCCGGTACGTCGCGCCGATCGTTCGACATTACTAGAAGTATTGACCTGCCGTGCAAGGACCGCTACAAGGAGTTCTTGGATCGCGTGAACGCGGGCGTGTTCACCCGCGGCTTCGTGCTCATCACCGGCGCGAGCGTCGCGCACACGTTCACGGCATCCCTTGTCGCGTCGACGATGGCACTGCTCGTCGTTCGCCGCCTCGGCCTTCCCCCGCACCTCATCGGCATCACGATCGCGACCAGCGCCGTTGCCGCCCTGCTCGTCCGCATCCCGGTGGGCTCAGGCATCGACCGCTACGGCGCACGGCGATTCGCCATCGCGGGGCCCGCCCTGGTGGGCAGCGCCACGGTCCTCTTCGCGATCGCGGGGCGCGGGCAGCCGACCACACCCTTCGTCAGTGACCTTCCGATCCTGCTGCCACTGGGCGCGATCGTCTGGGGTCTCGGGATCAGCACTTTCACAACAGCCGCGAACACCTACCTCGCGAACACGGTCCCGATCCTCCGTCGCGCGGAGGCGGTCGGCTACTTCGGCGTCGGTATGACGATCGGGCAGGGCATCGGCGCCGGATTCGGCTACACGATCGTCACGACCTACGGCTTCACGGCGATGTATGTCGCCGCCGCGGTCGCCTGCGTGATCGCGAGCGCGCTCGTCGTGCTCCTGCGAGAGGTGCGGCCGCCCGCGCAGCAGCGGCAGCGGATCGGCTTCGAGGCGAGCGTGCTGCCGCCGACCATCGGTCTGCTGAGCCTCACGATCGCGACCGGCTCGGCGCTGACGCTCGTCCCGCTGCTCGGCGCGGCGCGCGGACTCCCGAACCCGGGGCTGTTCTTCCTGGCTCAGGCCGCCGCGTCGATCGTCGCGAGGCTCGGGGGACGCGTCGCCGACCGGGGCCGGGTCCGCGCCATCGTGCCGGGCATGCTGCTGGCGTCCTGCGCGCCGCTGATCCTGACCCAGGCATCGTCGACGGAGTGGATCCTCGCTGCCGGCCTTGCCGCCGGCTTCGGCTTCTCGATCGCCCAGCCCGCGCTCCAGGCGCTGGCCATCGATCTCTCCCCCGCGGACCGGCGCGGAGCCGCGGTCGCGACGTTCTCAGCCGCCGCGGACGTCGGCATCCTCACGGGAACATCTGGCGCGGGCTTCCTGGTCGCTTCCACGTCGTTCGGCGGCGCATTCACCGCGACCGCGGTCGGGCCGGCGCTGGGACTCGTCCTCCTGCTCGTCCTGCTCCGCGCGAGCGCTCCGGCTCCGGCAGCCGCGCCCGATCCCGGAACGGCCTAGAGGCGAAGCCGCGGGTCGAGCACATCGCGCAGCGCGTCGCCGAACAGGTTGAATGACAGGACGGTGAGCGCGAGCGCGGTCGCGGGAGCCACGAGCACGAGCGGATGCGAGAACATGAGCGTGCGACCACCACCGCTGATCATCCCGCCCCACGTCGGCGTGGGCGCCGGGATCCCGAAACCGAGGAAGCTCAGTGACGCTTCGCCGATGATCACGGCGCCCAGTCCGGTGGTCGCGATGACGATGATCGGCGCCGCGATGTTCGGCAGCAGGTGTCGCAGCATCACCCGCCACGGGCGGCACCCGATCGAGCGCGCGGCCTCGACGAATTCGCCGCGGGAGACCGCCAGGGTGGCGCCGCGCGCCACGCGGTTCACACCGGGGATCAGGTTGAGGCCCAGCGCGATCGTGACGACGGCGAGGCTCGGCTGCAGCACCGACACGAGCAGCATGGCCATCAGGAGCCCGGGGATCGCCTGCTGCGCGTCCATGACGCGCTGACCCACGAGATCCCACCAGCCGAGCAGATACGCGCTCGACAGGCCGAGCAGCGTCCCCACGAACCCGCCGACGCCGACCGCGACGATGCTGACCGTGAGCGACACGCGGGCGCCGTAGACGACGCGGGCGAAGAGGTCGCGCCCGAGCTCGTCTCCGCCGAGCAGGTAGGTCCGCCCGGTCCGGGAGACGGCTCCCGGATCGGATCCGATCATCGTGCTGTCGGGGCGCGTCGCAGCATCGGCGGTGGTGATGACGTCGGCGAAGAGGGCGACGAGCACGAAGGCGACGATGAACAGGAGCGCGACCGCACCCAGCGGCTTGCGGCGCACGAAACGCAGCACGTGACCGAGCGCGCTCTGGCGCGGCCTTCGCCGCAGGAGCACGGCCTCGCCGGTCTGCTGCCGGACGGTCACCCCCACCTCCGCCACCTAGCTGAATCGGATCCGAGGATCGAGCCAGCCGTAGAGCAGGTCGACACCGAGATTCGCGGCGACGTACACCGTCGCGAAGAACAGTGTCACGCCCTGGATCACCGGATAGTCCTTCGCGCTCAGCGCCGCGTTCGCCATCGTGCCCAACCCTGGGATACCGAACAGCGCTTCCACGATGACCGTACCGCCGAGGAGCGCGCCGAGCTGGGCGCCCGCGATCGTCACCACCGGGATCAACGCGTTCTTCAGCGCGTGACGCACGAGGACGCGAGACTCCGCCACACCCTTCGCGCGCGCGGTCCGGACGTAGTCGTCGTGCAGCACGTTGAGCATCGTGGATCTCGTCATGCGGGTGAGCACACCCGAGAGCGCCGCGCCGAGCGCGAGCGCGGCCGGTAAGACGCGCTGCAGGTTGTGCACGGGATCGTCGAAGAACGTCTCGTAGCCCGGCGCGGCGGCGTACCGCCAGAGGATGGCTGGCACGAGGATGATCACCGTACCGATGACGAAGCTCGGGACCGAGATCCAAAAGATGCTGAGCAGCCGGGCGACGTAGTCGAGCGCGGAGTCCTGCTTCACCGCCGACAGGATCCCGAGCGGAAGGGCGATCAGCGTGGCGAAGAACACGGCCAGCACCGCGATCTCGGCGCTGATCGGGATGCGTCGCAGGATCTCGGGGAGCACGGGCTGATGCGACACGAGGCTTCTGCCGAAGTCACCCTGCACGATCCCGCCGAGCCACCGCACGTACTGGAGGGGCGCCGGCACATCGAGGCCGAGGTCCTTCATGATCTGCTGGCGCACCGCTTCATCGATCGGACCCAGCTCGACGTTCCCGACCAGCACCTCGCCGGGCACGAGGCGGATCGCGATGAATACCAAGAGCGACGCCGCCCACAGGACGGGGATCGCGAGAAGCAACCGCCGGAGGATGTAGGTCGCCATCTCCCGGCGCCAGCCTACACTACAGTTCGAATTCGCTCGAACTACTGAGGATGAACACGCCGAGGGGTGGAACGTGACGACCGTCTTCGAAGCGCGGCGAGCCAATGGGCGCTCGGACCCGGCGCGGCTTCGGCGATTCATGGATCCCCGTTCGATCGCGATCGTCGGCGCTCGAGACAACCCCGGTACCGCGGCCCTGGTCACGAAGATGGCGGATGCGGGCATCGAGCTGTTCCTCGTGAACCCGAATCGTCCCGAGCTCTTCGGCGCCAAGACCTACCCGAAGCTCGAAGCGATCGGCGCTCCCGTCGACGCGGTGCTTGCGATGGTGAACGCCGAGGTCTCCGTCGCGGTGGCCGCTGAGGCCGCGGCGATCGACGCCGGTGGTGTCGTGGTCGGCGCGGCCGGGTTCGGCGAGGCCGGCAAAGCCGGCGCCGCCCTGCAGGAACGGCTATCGACGGTCGCGGCGAAGGCGGGCATGCCGGTCCTCGGACCGAACTGCCTCGGCTTCATCAACGCCACCAGTGGCGCGTGGGTCTCGATGACCCCCAGCTTCCCGCTCCGTCGCGGGTCCATCGGCGTCATCTCGCACAGCGGTGCCCTGCTCCGCCCGTCGATGTCCGCAGCCGAGCAGCGGCGCATCGGCTTCAGCTTTCTGATCTCGGCCGGCAATGAGGCCGTGACGGACATGGCGGACTACGTGGAGTTCCTCGCGGACGATCCCTCCACCCGCGTCATCTGTCTCATCGTAGAGATGGTCCGGCGGCCGCAGGCGCTTCTCGCGGCGGTCGATCGCGCGGTCGCGGGCGGCAAGGCGGTGCTGGCGCTTCGTCTCGCGCGCGGCGAGCGTGCGCGAGCCGTCGCGCGGTCGCACACCGGCTCGCTGGTCGGCGACGGCCGTGCCTACGACGTCGCCTTCCGCCAGCACTCGATCGTCCTGGCCCACGATCTCGATGACCTCTTCGACCGGGCCTCGCTCCTCGATCAGATCCCGACCGAGCGATGGACGGCGGTCCGGGGCCTGGGCGTCATCACCGCCTCGGGCGGTGGCGCCGGTCTCATCAGCGATCTGAGCGAGGCCGAGAACGTGCCGCTGCCCGCGCCGCCGGAGCTGGCCGCGTCGCTCGGTCCGATCATCCCGGGCCTCACGATCCCGAATCCGCTCGATATGACCGGCTTCGCGGTCGGCAATCCCGAAAGCGTGGACGCGATCTTCCGGGCGTTCGACGCGGCACCGGAATTCGACACCGACCTCGTCGTGTGGGGTCTGAGCGCCCACGACGAGGCGTTCGGCAAGACGATGATCGACGGGCTGCTGAAGCACGCGGCGTCCAGCGACCGGCTGCACCTGCTCTCAGCGGTCGACGGGTCGCAGCCGGCGGCGTGGACCGAGCGCGTGCGGACCGCGGGCGTCGGCGTCGGCCACGGACTTCGCGGCACGCTGCGTGGCCTGGCGACGATGCGCGCGGTCGCCCGCGGACGCGAGCGGAGCGCGACGCTCCCGATCTTGCACACCCAGCCGATCGCGCGTCCGAGCGCCAAGGCGGTGCAGGTCCCCGAAGGCGCGATGCTGCCGTTCGCGACCGCGATGTCGCTGCTCCGAGGGAGCGGCATCCCCGCCGCCCCGTTCCGTGTCCTCGACGGCAGCGCGGTCCCGGATCCGTCGACGCTCCCGTTCCCGGCTCCCTACGTCGTCAAGCTCGCCGACGTCGCGCATCGCAGCGAGGTTGGCGCGGTGCGACTCAACGTGACCGAGGCGACGCTCGCGGACGCGGTGCAGGAGCTGCAGGCGCTCGCGGCCCGCTCCGGCCTCGCGCCCGCGATCGTCGTGCAGCCTCAGCTGAAGTCGAGCGGAGAGGCGTTCCTCGGCATCCAGTCCACCGAGCTCGGGCCGCTCGTCCTCTTCGGCATCGGAGGCACGATGGTCGAGCTGATCCGCCGGATCTCCATGCGCATCGCGCCGTTCGGCCCGCGCGAGGCGGCCGAGCTGATCGACGAGCTCGACGCGCCGCAGCTGTTCACGGGATTCCGCGGGCAGCGACCGTGGGACCGCGGGGAGCTCGAGAAGATCCTGATCGCGACGTCCCGGCTCGCCGCCGGGTCGACGGCCTGGCTCGGGAGCCTCGACGTGAATCCGCTGGTCCTCACCGCCGACGGCTTCGTCGCGGTGGACTGCCTCTGCCTGCTGCGGGACGACGCGCCGGCCGGGCGCGCCTAAGGCTCGAGCACGACCTGCCCGACCGACTCGCGGGCGGCGATGCTCCGGAGCGCGTCCGCGCCGCGGTCGAACGGGAATCGCGTGCCGACGATCGGCCGCACCTTCCCCTCCTCGATGAGCGCGATGAGCCGCCGATCGATCGCGCGCACGGTCTCGGGGTGGCGACGGAAGTAGTCGGTGCGATACGCGCCGACGACGTCGATGTTTCGAAGCATCACCCGGTTCGCGGGGATCGCCGGAATGCCGCCGGTGAAGCCGAAGATGATCCAGCGGCCGCCCTCGCGCAAAGACCGGATCGTGTCGAGCATCGTCTCACCGCCGACGGGGTCGAAGACCGCGTCCACGCCCGCTCCGTCCGTCAGACGCAGCGTCTCGTCCTTCCAGCCTGTGTCGGCGCGCAGCACGTGGTCGGCGCCCGCTTCCGCGGCGAGCTTGGCCTTGTCGTCGCTCGAAACGATCGCGATGGTCCGGCAGCCGAGCGCCCTGGCGATCTGGAGAGTCGCGATCCCGGAGCCGCCGGCGGCGCCATGCACCAGCACCGTCTCGCCGTCCTTCACCCGGCCGCGCACGTCGAGCGCGAAGAGCGCCGTCTCGAGGTTGCGCAGGCAGGCGGCCTGGGCGAACGAGAGGTCGTCGGGGATGCGGAGCAGCGCGCCGGCGGGCACGACGACCCGTTCCGCGGCGGCGCCCTCGGCGCTCGGCGCCGCGACGCGCTCGCCGGTACCCCAGCCCGATCCGGCCGGCGCGGCGATCACGACGCCGGCGACCTCGCCGTCGAGGGTGTACGGCGGCTCCCAGCGGTCCTGATACTTCCCGATGCTCCGGAGCAATGTCGAGTAGCCGATGCCGACCGCTTTGACGTCCAACAGCGCGCCGTCACCCGGAGTTGGGTCGGGAAGGGTCTCGAGACGCAGCCCGTCGGCTCCGGTCAGCTCCGCGATCCGCAGCGCGCGCATGCGCGCGATCTAGGCGACTGCTGCCGCGGTGCGCTGGACCGATCGGCGGCGACCGATCTCGACCTTGCGCGAGCCCTCGAGCCGCCCGAGAAAACCGGGGACGTAGCTCTCGAAGACGTCGCGCCGCAGCGTGTAGTGGTAGTTGCGGCCGTCCTTGCGGACCGAGATGAGCTCGGCGTGATACAGGATCTTGATGTGGTACGAGATCGTCGATTTCGAGATGGGCAACGTGGCCGCGAGCACGGTGCAGGGCAGCTCTTCGACGCCCTGGATGAGCCGGATGACCTCCATCCGGACAGGCTCGCTCAGGGCGGCGTACACGGCGGCGTAATGCTCGAATTCAGCCCGCCGGGAGGTCGTGCCTTTCGCTCGCGTTGCCATCAGCACGTATGTTAGCCTGCCGCCGATAGTTCTGGAGATTTCAAACTATCCCGTGAGGTGAAAGCGTGACTGCCGTGGAGATCGCGACCATCGGGACCCTGCCACCGATCGGCGACGTGCCGAAGCGGATGCTCGCCCAGGTCGTGCGCTCGGACCGCCTCGGCGACCCCCGGTCGGCATTCCGGCTGGAAGAGATCGACACGCCGCAGCCGAAAGCGGGCGAGGTCCTCATCGGCGTGATGGCCGCCGGCGTCAATTTCAACAACGTCTGGGCGGCACGCGGCGTCCCGGTGGACGTCATCGCGCAGCGGCAGCGCGCCGGTGAACCGTATGACTTCCACGTGGGCGGCAGCGACGCCTCGGGCATCGTGTACGGCGTCGGCGCAGGCGTCACCGGCATCAAGGTCGGCGACGAGGTCATCGTGCACCCGGGCTATTGGGATGCCGAGGACCCCTGGATCAAGAGCGGCAAGGACCCGATGATCTCCGCGTCGGCGCGGATCTGGGGCTACGACACCAACTTCGGGTCGTTCGCCCAGTTCGCGATCGCGCAGGCCCACCAGGTCCTCCCGAAGGCCGAGCGACTCACCTGGGAGGAGGCGGCGGCGCCGACCCTCGTCGGCTGCACCGCCTACCGGATGCTCTTCGGGTGGAAGGGCAACGAGCTCCAGCCGGATGACGTCGTCCTCGTCTGGGGCGGCTCGGGCGGCCTCGGCACGCAGGCGATCCAGCTCGCCAAGTGGCGCGGCGCGCGGCCGGTCGCGGTCGTGTCCGGTCCCGAGCGCGGTGAGTACGCGAAGTCGCTCGGCGCGGTCGGTTGGATCGACCGGCGCGAGTACTCGCACTGGGGCATCCCGCCGCACTGGGATGACGTCGACGGCCAGAAGAAGTGGACCGCGGAAGCGCGCCGCTTCGGCAAGGCGATCTGGGACATCGTCGGCGAGCGCCGCAATCCCGCGATCGTGTTCGATCACCCGGGTGAGGAGACGGTGCCCACCAGCATGTTCGTGTGCCAGGAGGGCGGCATGGTGGTGATCTGCGCCGGGACGAGCGGCTATTCCGCGATGGTCGACGTGCGCTACCTCTGGGTGCGCCAGAAGCGCTTCCAGGGCTCCCACGGCGTCAACGACGAGCAGGCCCGGGCGTACAACGATCTCGTCCGCCAGGGTGCGATCGACCCGTGCCTCGGCCGGGTCGTCCCGTTCGACGAGCTGGGGCAGGTGCATTGGGAGATGGGCGAGGGCAAGGCGCCACCCGGCAACACCGTCGTGCTGGTCGGCGCTCCGAGACCGGGGCTCGGCCGCACGGGCTAGCGATGCAGGTCCCAGGTGCGGTCCTCGACAGCGAAACCCTCGTCGCGCAGGACGTCCGGATCGAGACGACCGCCGGCGGGCTGAACGCGTACTACGTGCGCGCCCGCGGCCTGGAGCAGGCACCGTCGATCATCGTGATCCACGAGGGCTTCGGTCTCGTCGAGCACATCCGCGATGTCTGCCGGCGCTTCGCCAACGTCGGCTACAACGCCATCGCGCCGGACCTCTATACGCGGATCGGCACGCCGGACGCGGCGGATCTACCGAGCGTGCTCGCGACGGTCAACGGGATCCGCGATGCGGATGTCGTCGCCGACCTCGAGGGCTGCGCGACGTTCGCGCGCTCGCGGCCCGAGTCGACCGGCCGGGTCGGCGCGCTCGGGTTCTGCTCCGGCGGCCGGCAGAGCCTGCTGTTCGCCTGTCGCACCGACGCGCTCGACGGCGCGGTCTCCTGCTGGGGCGGCTCGATCCGTACGGCCGACGCCACGCACCGCACGACCGAGTCGAGGCCGGTACCGGTCATCGATCTGCTGCCCCACCTCGGCTGCCCCCTGCTCTTCGTCCGGGGCGACGAGGACCAGCATCCGTCGGCCGAGGATGCGGCTGAGGTGCGCATGCGCCTGATCTCCGAGGGCAAGGTCGGAGAGGTGCGTGAGTTCAAGGGAGCGGGTCACGCCTTCTTCGCGGACTACCGGCCGACCTATCGGGAGGATGCCGCGTTCCGCCTCTGGCCGGTGCTGCTCGACTTCTTCGATCGCAACCTACGGTAGGCGCGCCGCCGCCTCGAATCGTCCGAAGAACTCACGGTCCGCGTCGGTCCACCCGCCGGGTCGTTTCGCCAGCGCCGCCTCGACGCCCGCGGCAAGCAGCTTACGCAGCTGCGGTGCGCGCGCCGGATCGAGCGCCATCGGCTCCAGCGCCCGGACGTCACCGCTGAACGCGTACTCGACATCGCGCGGCACATAGATCGATCCGCGTACGCGGCCGCGCGCGATCGCGAATCGGGCGCGAACGATCTCCTCGATGGCACCGGGCTCGCCCGCGCTCGAGCTCGCCCCGGCCAGGGCCGCGGCAGCGTGGCCGATCGAGCGGATCTCCATCTCGGCGGGGATGCTCTCGGTGTGGCCGGCCGCCGCGGCGGCGAGATGCGCGGCCGCGAGGATCAGGGCCGCGTCGGGCTCGCCGGCGAGCCGGGCGCGCTGCGCCGCTTCGATCGCCTGCGCCAGGGCGGAGACGATCGCGTCGCGTCCGGACGCCGGAGCGATCTCCGCAAAGGCAGCGACGGCCGCGGCGCGGGAGCCGGCCGTCGTACCGTCGGCCGCCGGGCGCGCCCGCTTCGAGAGCCAGCTCATGTCCGCGATCGTAGTCAAGACCGACCAATGGTGGTCAAGGATCGTTCGACTTTCATAGGACAATTGACCCACCTCTGGCGCGCTGCTAGAACCGCGACAGCGGAGCGTGGGAGAGGGTGACATGGACGATCGCATCGGTCTGAGCCGTCGGACATTCCTGAAAGCGGTCGGCGGCCTCGGGGCCCTCGCCCTGATCGAGGCCTGCGCGCCGGGCTCGACCATCACGCCGAGCGGCGCGATCGGGAGCAACGCCGGATTCCTCATCCCCGGCGCCGGGGCCCCGAAGCGTGGCGGCACCCTCAGCATGGCGCTCGCCGGCGCCGCGGCGGAACCGCCGAACTGGGACCCGGTGCTCGGCGGGCTGCTGCCCTGGGCGGGCGGCTGGATGGGACCGTACGAGTACCTGCTGGCCGAGCGCGGGTCCACGTTCGGCGACACCGAGAAGGCCCCGGGCCTCGCGGAGTCGTGGGAGACGACGAAGGACGGTCTCACCTGGACGTTCCACCTGCGCAAGGGCGTGCGCTGGCAGAACCTGCCGCCGGTGAACGGCCGCGAGCTCGTGGCCGAGGACGTCGCGTGGACGTACCGGCACTTCGCCGCCAACTCCGTCCTCAAGAGCAAGTACACGATCGTCGACAAGATCGCGGTCCCCGACAGCTACACGATCGTCTTCACGCTGAAGAATCCGTACGCGCCGTTCCTGCCCGTCACGCTGGCCCACGACTTCGTGATCCTGCCGCACGAGATCTTCGACAAGTACGGCAACTTCAAGGACGTCGCCGTCGGCACCGGGGCCTGGATGGTCGACAAGTGGGACCGCGGCAGCCTGATGAGCTTCAAGCCGAACCCCGACTACTGGCAGATGGGAGCCGACGGGAAGCCCCTCCCGTACATGGCCGCCTACAAGGTCTTCAACTATCCGGACCAGGCCGGCATCAATGCGGCCATCCGCGCCGGACAGGTGGACTACATGGGCCCTGGCGTGGTGAGCCTCGACGTGCTCTCGCTGCGTGACGTGAAGAAGGACCGGCCCGATCTCGTGTACTGGGATGGGCAGCTCGCGAACTTCACCGGGATCGAGTTCAACATGAAGAAGGCGCCCTGGAATGACGTCAAGGTGCGGCGCGCGATCGCCCTCGGCATCGACAAGGACGAGGTCATCGCCGCCGGCCAGTTCGGGGACCCGATCCGCTCCGGGGTGGTCCCGGTGCCGCTGACCGACTACGCGTGGTCGCTCGACAAGATAAAGCAGCGCTACCCGTTCGACAAGCAGGCCGCGCAGAAGCAGCTGCAGGACCTGGGCGTCGCCGGGATGACCATCGAGCTCGCGCAGAACTCACCCGGCGCCAACGAGTCCCAGGTGATCGCGAGCCAGCTCACCGACCTTGGCTTCAAGGTCAAGATCACGACACCGCCGAACGTGCCCACCGGGATGGCGACGATCGCGGCCGGGAAGTTCGATCTCTCCTTCTACATCCACAGCACCAGCTTCGAGATCGACGACTGGCTGTCGCGCTACTGGTCCACCACGGGACCGCTCAACACCTGGGGCTACAGCAACCCCGCATTCGACAAGCTGTGTGCGCAGGAGCAGCAGGAGCTCGACCCGGCCAAGCGGAAGGCGATCATCGATCAGGCGCAGGAGCTCCTCCATCAGGACATGGTCGCGGTCCCGATCGGCAGCCGGCCGGTGCACAAGGTGATCAACCCGCGGCTCAAGAACGTGCGGATGCCGCACTACCAGAACGAGCGCTTCACCTCGATCTGGATCGACGGCTAGCTGGTGGCGGCCCACGCCCGCGAGTTCACCTGGGACGATCTCGCGGCCGTCATCGGCCAGGACTTCTCAGGCGGCGCGGTCGATGAGGCCATCGATCCGATCGAGGGGAGCCTCATCCGCCGCTACTGCGAGCCCCTCGAGATGGACTGCCCGCTCTTCTACGACGACGACGTCGCCCGGCAGCACGGCTACCAGGGGGTCTTCGCGCCGCTCAGCGGCATGCGGTACTTCGCGTACCCGGCGCTCTGGCGCCCCGGCGATCCCACGCGCTACCCGAACGCCGAGCCCGACGACTTCGCCGCCGGGCGCCGGCACCAGCCCGCGCGCCCGCCCGCGCCCGAGATACCGATGCCCAAGACAACGGCCTTCTTCATCACCGACATCGAGGTCGAGTACCACGGCGAGGCGTACGTCGGCGATCGGCTGAGCGTCCGCGGGCGGAAGCTCATCTCGGTGACGCCGAAGCGCACGAGCGTGGGCGAGGGTGCGTTCGTGGTCTGGCAGCACGAGATCATCGACCAGACCGGCCGGCTCATCGCGACGCTGAACGCCGGCGGGTTCCACTACAACCCGACGACGGCGGGGGGTTGACGATGGACTGGAGCATCCAGCGCCGATTCGAGGACGTGCAGGTCGGGGACGAGATCCCCTCGATCACGTTCAACATCACCGTCGAGCGCCTGATCGAGTACGCGGCGGCGGTGTGGCAGTTCCATCCGATCCACCACAACACCCGGTTCGCGCAGGGGACCGGGGCGCCGGACATGTACGCGAACAACACGGTGATCCAGGGGTGGCTCGAACGGACGGTGCGCGAGTACATCGGGCTCGACGGCCGTATCCGGCGGGTCGGCCCGGTGCGCATCCGGACCTTCAGCTGTCCCGGCGACACGGTCGTGACGCGCGGGACCGTGAAGCGGAAGTGGCAGGAGGGCGGCCTCGGCTACGTCGAGCTCGAGCTCCTGGCCGAGCACCAGCGCGGGGTGTGCGTCGCCCCGTCGCCGGTCGTGGTCACGCTGCCCTCGCGCTGACGATCGGGCCGCGGATCAGACCTTGGTGACGTCGTCGTCGAACATCGCGTCACGCTCGGCGACGGCCGCGGCCATCCCCTTCTCGCGCAGCGTCTTGGCGAACGGCGTCTCCTCCGTCGCCGGAGGCGTCTTCCTCACGAATGGATCGAGCTGGAGCATCCAGCTCGTTCCCATGATCTCGTAGACCCGGCGGATCCCCCACTTCGCGCTCGCGAAGTTCGGCACGTTCGCGCAGTTGCGGGCCCAGCGCTTCGTCTCCGCCTCGAGCTGCTCGAGCGGCACGACCCGCTGTACGAACTGGAACTGGAGCGCCTCCTCCGCGTCCATCCAACCGCCCAGGAGGAACAGCTTCTCGATGACGCGCATCGGGAGCTGCTGGTACAGCGGGAGCCAGCGGTAGGACGGCGCGACGCCCTTGAACACCTCGAGGCTGAACCGCGTGCCCTCGGCCGCGATGATGAAGTCCGCGCACGACACGAGGGAGAACGCGGCCGGGCCGAGGTAGCCGTGCACGCCCGCGATCAACGGCTTGCGGAAGTACCACGCGCGCGGGAGGTGCGGTGCGCGAGACGGCACGAGGTCCGGATCCGGGACGGACGAGAACTTCTTGCCGAAGAACTCCTCCTTGAGATCGTGTCCCGCGGAGAAGATCTTGCCGGCGCCGCGGAGCGTCGTCGCGCGGATGGACTTGTCGGTCTCGGCCTCATCGAGCGCCAGGTCGATGTCGGCTTCCATTTGATGGGACATCGCGTTCCGCTGCTCCGGTCGATCGAGCACGATGTCGGCGACCCCATCCGCGACGTCCACCTTCAGGGTCTCGAACTCGGTACGCATTCGTGTCTTCCTCCCCCGCCCTCATCGGCGGCGCGCCGGGCCGCGAGCGCGGCCAGCCTAGCAGCATCGTTCGAATTCGCTCGAACTACAAGAACGGGCCGGCCCGCCCTCGATCCTTCCCGCGGACGACGACCCGGGCCGGCGGCACCGTCAGGCCCACCAGCCCGTCGGCGACGGGCACCGCGGCGGTGGAGTACGAGCGGAGCGCCGCCGATCCAACGAGTGCCGCGCCCGCGATGACCGCGGTCAGGGCGCCGACGAGCCCGATGGCCTCGGAGACCCCGATCGCGGTCCCCAGCGACCCGAGGACGAGCAGCCCCAGCGGGCCGGCCACCTGGACGGACATGAGATGGACGCCGATGACACGGCCGCGGTATTCGTCGGATGCGCGGACCTGGAGCGACCCGACGGTGAGGGCAAGGGCGACCTGGCTCACGGCCGTACTGACCGGCAGGATCAGGAGCATGGGGACGAGGCTCTGCTGGAGCGCGAAGAGCACGCTCAGCAGGCTCCCGGCGAGCAGGAGGACCAGGAACAGGAGCCCTCGCCGCCGGAGGTCGCCGAGGGACGCCGTGATGACCGAGCCCACGAGCGACCCCAGCCCGGCGCTCGCGAGCATCCACGAGAGCTCGGTGGACCCGACGTGCAGCGTCTGCGCGGCGACGGCGGGAAGGAATTGCTGGAAGCCGCGACCGACCGCGGTGATCGCGAACAGGACGACGAGGCCCCAGATGACGGCGTCGCGGTACGCGTAGGTCACGCCCTCGATGAGCGACGACAGGATGTTCCGCCGCGCGCGGGCCTCGACGGGCTGCCGGCTCATCGCGAGGAGCGCACCGATGATGGTGAGCCGCATCGCGGCGGTCACGACGAGGACGCCGCCGACGCCGATGGGTCCGAGGAGCAGGCCGCCGATGAGGGGGCCGATGAACTGGGTGCCGGTGATCGCCGCGTAGTTCAGTCCGATCGCGCTCATGAGCACGTCGGGGCGGACCAGGCGCGGCACCAGGGCCTGGCGCGTCGGGATGTCGAACGCGAACGCGCCCGCCGACAGTCCGGACAGGAGCGCGACGAAGGGGAGGCTGGCGCGGTCGGCCATCACGAGCGCCGCGAGCCCGAGCGACAGGACGGTCATCGCCACGTGGACCGCGAGGAGGATCTTCCTGCGGTCGTAGCGGTCCGCGATCACCCCGGCGAACAGGCCGGCCCCGATGCCCGGGACGATGGCCGCGAATCCGACGATGCCGAGGTAGAGCGGAGCGCGTTCGGGCACGCCCTCCCGCTGCGCGAGCTGGACGACGTACCAGCCCAGCACGAATTGCTGCATGTACATGCCGGTGCTCGCGGCCGCGAGCCCCGCCCAGAGCAGCCGGAAATCGCGGTAGGCGAGCGCGCGGAAGAGCTGCACGCTAGCGATCCACCCAGGCGTCCTTCAGGTGCGGCCAGGCCAGCACCCAATGGAATGTCTTGAAGTTCTTCACCACCGGGTTGAGCAGGTAGTGCTGCCGGGAGATGTGGGCCAGCGGGGCGGCCACCATGTCCTTCAGCATCAGATCCTGGATCTGGCCGATCAGCGCCTTGCGCTTCGCCGGGTCCGTCGCCGAGCGCTGCGCCTCGGTCAGCCGATCCATCTCCGGGCTCGAGTAGCCCTGCAGGTTACGGCCGCCCTTGCTGTGCCAGAACAGATAGGTCCAATCGTCGACCTCGAAGCTGCTGCTCGCCGTGAAGAAGACGAGCTGATAGGTCCGGTTGCGCACGATCTCCTGTCCGACCGAAAGCGTCGGGACGGTCTTGATCGTCACGTCGAATCCCGCGGCGTTCATGTTGCGCTGCACGATCTGCGCACCCGCGGCGTCGTTCGGTCCCGTGTACAGGCTGAGATCGACCTTGAGGCCGGTCTGCCCGGCATCGGCCAGCAGCTGCTTGGCCTTGGCGATGTTCTGGGGATATCGCTTGAGGACCTCATCGGGCTGCCAGGCGAAGTCCCGGAGCGACGACGGGATGAGCCCGGATGCGATGCTGTCGCCGTCCAGGTGCGACGAGATGATCTCCTGCTGATCGATCGCGAGGCTCGCCGCCTGCCGAACGCGCACGTCGTCCCAGGGCTTCACCCGCATGTTCATCTGCAGCCAGATCGCGTTCGCGCGGAAGCCATCTTCCGCGAGGATCCCCGGCTGCGCGGCCTTCAGGGCCTTCATGTCCGAGAGGTTGCCGCCGATCATGTCGAGCTTCCCGGAACGGAACGCCGCCTGAGCGGACGCGTCATCGCCGAGGATGCTGAACTCGAGTGCGCTCACGTACGGCAGCGGCTTCCCATCCGCCCCGAGCTCCCAGTAGTCCGGATTCGCCTTGAGCCTGATGAGCGAGTCCTTCTGCCAGACGTCCCACATGAACGGTCCCGTTCCGATGGCGCGCTGACGGAAGTTCCCGTCCGCCTCGAAGACCTCACGCGGGACCATGCCGATGTGCTGGTAGCTGATCGAGTCCATGAACGGCGCGAAGACGTACTTCAGGTAGATCTTGATGGTGAGCGGATCGACCACCTCGTAGTGGTCGATCGCCGCGAAGTTGCTTGCTCGGATGCTGCTCTTCGAGTAGTAGTCGATGTTCCACGCGACGTCGCTCGCGGTGAACGGCCGGCCGTTGACCGGAGCCACGTTGTGCCACTTCACGCCGCTGCGGACGTGGAGCGTGTACACGAGGCCGTCGGCCGAGACCTCCCACTTCTCGATGAGGCCCGGCACCTTCACCGTGTCCTCGTAGAAGTCGGCCCGCTCGTTCAGGAGCCGGCTGTAGACGAGGCCGAGCTCGGGACCGACCTGGCTGATCGTGGTGTCGAGGTGCACGAGCTGCGTCCCGCGCGCGCGCAGCATCCCGCCTCGCTTCGGCGCGCCGCCCGCGGGCGAGAGCGGTCGGCCCCCGGCCTGGCTCGTTTGGCTCGGCTCGGCGCTCGGCGAGATGACGCCGGGGGCGCAGGCGACGATGAACGCCGCTCCGCCACCGACCGCGACGACCCGCAGGAACTCGCGACGCTGCATCTTCATCCCATTCCTCCCGCTCATCGGTTCACCGCGCCCGCGGCGCGGAACGCTTCGGTCTCTTCGTGGCTGTAGCCGAGCTCGCCGAGGATCGTGAGGGTGTCCGCGCCGACGGCCGGGGCGTACGTGCGCACGCCGGCCTCTTCACCCTTGACCAGGATCGGGAAGCCCCACTGCCGGACCTTCCCCTCGGTCGGATGATCCAGCTCCCAGATCATCCCGCGATGCTTGATCTGGGGATCGTCGGGCAGCTCCTCGAGCTCCTTGCAGGCGGCGACCGTCGCGCCGCTCTTGGAGATGACGTCGAACCACTCGTCGCGGGTCTTCGTGAGCATCATCGCGCGGAGCTCCTCGATCATCCGCTCGCGGGTCTGGGGATCCGCCTTCGGTAACCCGAGCAGACCCGGAAGCCCGACGGCCTCGCAGAAACGCGCCCAGTTGTGCGGCTCGACGTTCGCCTGCGCGATGAACTTCCCGTCCTTGCACTTCAGGAACGCGCGGTCCATATGAGACGTGACGTAGGACTTCCCCGTGGTCAGGACCGATTGCAGCTTGCCGAGATTGAACGTGCTGACCGCATCGGCGAGGGCGATGTCGATGTAGCAGCCTTCGCCGCGCTTCGAAGCCGCGAGAATGCCCGCGACGATGCCGATCGCGCCGTGCAGGCCGCCGCCCATGTCGCCAACGAGGACCCCGAAGTAGCTCGGGGTCATGACCGAGCCGTCGGTGTGACCGAACGCGCCGCGCATGGCGGCGGCCTCGGTGTCGTGCGCGCCGACGAGCGCATACGGGCCGTCCTGGCCGAAGGCGCTGATGCTGCAGTAGACGAGCTTCTTGTTGATCTGCTTGAGGGTGTCGTAGTCGACGCCGAGCCGCTTCGCCGACCCGGGCCGGGCGCCTTCGAGGACCGCGTCGGCGGACGCGACGAGCTTGTAGAAGATCTTCTTCCCCTCGTCGGTCTTCAGATTGATGGCGATGCTCCGCTTGTTGCGGTTCGCCGAGTCGAACGCCAGGTCCCGTCCGCCGTGCAGGAACCCCGCGCCCTCACCCTCGGCGAGATCGACACGGATGACCTCCATCCCCAGGTCCGCCAGCATGTGCGTGCACGTCGCGCCGGGCGGACGGCCCTGGGTGAGATCGAGCACGCGGTAACCCTCGAGCAGCATCGTGACGTTTCCCTTCCTATCGCCCGCGCAGTCTTGGATCCCAGATGTCGCGAAGTGCGTCACCGGCCATGTTGAAAGAGAGCACCGTCAGCGCGAGAAAGCTGGCCGGCGCGATCAGGAGCATCGGGTTGCGGAACATGAACTGCCGGCCGCCCTGGCTGATCATGCCGCCCCAGGACGGGTCCGGCGGCGGAACGCCGACGCCGAGGAAGCTCAGCGATGCCTCGACGATGATGGCTCCGCCGAGGCTCGTGGTCGCGAGGATGATGATCGGCGCCGTGACGTTCGGCAGGATGTGCCGGAGGAGGATGCGCGGCGTGCTCGCGCCGATCGCCCGCGCGGCTTCGACATATTCGTTCGCGCGCGTGGAGAGGGTGGCGCCGCGCACGATGCGGTTCGTCCGCGGTACCTGCGTGATCCCGACGGCGATCACGACGACCCAGATGCTCGGCTGCAGCACGGAGATGAGCAGCATCGCCAACAGGAGGCCCGGGATGGCCTGCTGCGCGTCGGAGAACCGCTGGATGATGAGGTCGAGCCTGCCAGCGAAGTAGCCGCTCACCAGGCCCAGCGCGGATCCGAGCACCGTCCCGATACCCACCGCGAGCACGCCGACCGTCAGCGAGATGCGCGCTCCGTAGATCACGCGCGCGGCGAGGTCGCGCCCGATCTCGTCCCCGCCGAAGAGGTACGGCCGGCCGTCGGGAGCGACCGTCCCGGACGCGGCGAGGCGCATGCCGCCGAAGATCTGGAGCGGCGAGTGCGGCGCGATGACATCGGCAAGCACGGCTATCACGACCACGAAGAGGATGAACGCCGCCGCGATCGCGCCGATCGGGTTCCGGCGTGCCAGTCGGAGCCACCCGGCCCGGTGCACCCGGGGCGCCGCGAGGATCGCCGGCCTCACCCGCGCGTCGGTCTGGGCCACTACGAGTACCGGATCCGGGGATCGAACCAGCCGTAGGTGACGTCGACGAGCAGGTTCATGATCAGGAACACCGCCGCGAAGAACAGCGTCACGCCCTGCAGGACCGTGTAGTCCTTGTCCATCAGGGACTGGAGCGCGAGCGTCCCGAGGCCCGGTATGCCGTAGATCTTCTCGATGATCACGGTGCCACCGAGCAGCGTGGCGAACTGGTCGCCGGTGATCGTGATGACCGGGATGAGCGCGTTCTTCAGCGCGTGGCGCACGACCACGACCCGGCTCCCGAGGCCCTTCGCCCGCGCGGTCCGGACGTAGTCCTCACGCAGCGTCTCGAGCATCATCGAGCGCGTCAGCCGCGTGATCACGCCCGACAGCAGCGCCCCGAGGGCGAACGCGGCCGGCAGGAACTTCTCGAGATTGTGTACCGGATCATCCGCGACGCTGACGAACCCGAGTGGCGCGGAGTAGCCCCACCACATGGCGGGGAGCATCACCACCGAGGTGGCGATGACGAAGCTCGGTACGGACAGCCAGACGACGCTGGAGAACCGCGCGACGTAATCGATCCAGGTGTCGCGCTTCACCGCGGCCGCGATCCCCAAGGGGATGCCGATGAGCAGCGCGATGATCACGGCGATGGCCGCCAGCTCGGCGCTGATCGGAACGCGCCTCGTGATCTCGTTCGCGACCGGCGTGCGGCTGACCAGGCTCAGACCGAGATCGCCATGCACGACGCCGGCGATCCAGCGGAGGTACTGCTCGTGGACCGGAACGTCGAGACCGAGCTCGCGGGTCAGCTGCTCGCGCAGAGCGGGATCCACGACCCCGCCCTCGGTCATCTGCGACATGATCACGTCGCCCGGCACGATGCGGATCGCCAGGAACACGAACAGCGTCACGCCCCAGAAGACCGGGACCATGAGGACCGCTCGACGAATGAGATACGCGCGCATCGGCGGTCAGCGGGCCACGCTGATCGTCACGTCGCCGGGCTGTCCGTGGGTGCTGCACCGACCATGCGTCTTCTCCCTACGCGCATTCGCCCGCGAGACGGTCCTAGTAGATGACCTTGGCCTCCTCGAGCTCCTTGATCTTCTCCGCGGTGAGGCCGAGCAGCCCGCCGAACACGGCGGCGTTGTGTTCTCCGATCTGGGGCGCCGGTGCGTCGTCATGGCAGACGCTCCCCGAGAAGCGGGCGGTCATCCCCTCGACCTCGAGGGGCGCTCCGCCCGCGGGGTTCGGCGTCGTGACGATGTGGCCACGCGCGCGAAGGTGCGGATCGTTGAAGACATCTTCGGCGTTCTGGATCGCGCCCGCGCGTACCCCCTCGCGCTGCAGCAGGCGCATCAGGTCGGCCGGACGATGGCCGGCGGCCCACTCGCCGATGTGCCGGTCGAGGTCCGCCGATGCCGCGAGCCGCGCGTCCCTCGTCGCGAACGCCGGGCTCGAGGCCCACT
>DASWFN010000071.1:0-1552 GCA_036394215.1 Candidatus Limnocylindria bacterium | reverse complement strand
TCGGCCTGCTGCCCCATCGCGACGTGTCCGGCGGCGCGGTCGTCGAACGTGCCGAACATCTCGACCTCGACCGGCCGGTACGTGAGCGCCTGGAACGTGAGTGGCTGGACGAACTGCGTCGCGCCCGGCGTCATGACGACCTGCACCGTCGCGCCGGCTTGGGTCAGCTTGCGCGCGAGGTCGACGACCTTGTACACGGCGATCGATCCGGTGACCGCGAGCACGACGAACTTCCCCTTGAGCAGCGCGGCGTTCATGCGGCGTTCAGCTCCCAGAGCAGCCGGAGCCCTTCGAGCGTCAGGTCGTCGTCGACGCGCTCGATGCTGCTCGTGAGCGGCGCGATGGTCGCGGCGAGCCCGCCCGTGGCGATGACCGTGGCTTTCCCGCCCGGGATCTCGGCGAGGATCCGTGTGAGCAGGCCCTCGACGAGGCCCACGTAGCCGAACATGAGACCGCTCCGCAGGCAGTCCGCGGTGTTCTTGCCGATCGCCTCCTTCGGCGCCGTGAGCGCGACGGCGAAGAGGCGCGACGCGCGCGAGAAGAGGGACGCGGCCGAGACCTCGAGCCCGGGGGCGAACGAGCCGCCCAGGAAGTCGCCGTCGGCGCTCACGACGTCGAAGTTCGTCGTCGTGCCGAAGTCGACGATGACCACGGGCCCGCCGTAGCGGCGGTGCGCCGCGAGCGTGTTGGCGATGCGGTCGGCGCCGACCTCGGATGGATTGTCGACGCGCAGGCGCACGCCGGTCTTCACCCCGGGCCCGATGACGACGGCCTTCCCCTGCATGTAGCGGTCGGCGAGCCGCGTGTACGCCTGCGTCAGCGGGGGCACGACGCTCCCCAGCACGAGCGCGTCCATCTGCTCGAGCGAGAGATCCTCCTGGCCGAGCAGCGCCTCGAGCGTCACGGCGATCTCGTCCTCGGTGCGGTCATGGTCCGTCGCGGTGCGCCACGTCGCGACGAGCTCCGTCCCGCGGTACGCGCCGATGACGACGTTCGTGTTGCCCGCGTCGATCGCGAGGAGCGTGGACATTCCCGTCAGTCCTTCGGCTCGGTCGCCCCGGTGCGCAGGCCGTGCCTCTGCCGCTTGGCGAGCGCCTTCGCGACGTTCGGCGGGACGAGCTTGTCGACCGACGCGCCGAACGCGACGAGCTCCTTCACGCGCGACGCGGAGACGAACAGGTACTCGGGCGCCGTCATGAGGAAGACCATCTCGAGCTCCTCGGCGAGCAGACGGTTCATGTTCGCCATCTCGAACTCGAACTCGAAGTCCGAGAGCGCGCGGATGCCGCGGATGATGAACGTCGCGCCGACCGCGCGCGCGAACTCGACCTGCAGGCTGTCGAACGGCTGGACCTCGACGTTCTTGAGGTCGGCGCAGGCCTCCCGCATGAGTGCGATGCGTTCCTCCGCCGTGAAGACCGTCTTCTTGGAGAGGTTCTTGCCGACGCCGATGACGACGCGGTCGAACAGCCGGGCAGCCCGGTCGACGATGTCGAGGTGGCCGTTCGTCGGTGGATCGAACGAGCCGGGGTAGATCGCTACGCGTTCCGTC
>DASWFN010000070.1:0-6951 GCA_036394215.1 Candidatus Limnocylindria bacterium | reverse complement strand
CACCGCGGGTTCGAGACGGTGACCTACATGATCGAGGGCGAGTTCGTGCATCGCGACTCGACCGGCGGCGGCGGGGTCATCGCGAACGGCGACACGCAGTGGATGACCGCGGGCGCGGGCATCGTCCACTCGGAGATGCCGCCGGAGAAGCTCATCCGCACCGGCGGCCTGTTCCACGGCGTGCAGCTCTGGGTGAACCTTCCGGCCGCGCAGAAGTGGTCGCAGCCGCGCTACCAGGACATCGCCGCGTCGTCGGTGACGCTCCTGCGGTCATCCGACGGCGGCGCGCTCGTGCGGGTGATCGCCGGCGACCTCGGCGGCTACGCCGGGCCGGGCGTCACGCAGACCCCGATCACCTACGCGCACGTGACCCTCGCCGCCGGATCGCGGCTCGAGATCCCCTGGAACCCCGAGTTCAACGCGCTCGTCTACGCGCTCGGCGGCTTCGGGACCGTGGGCACCGAGCAGACCCCGCTCGAGTCGGGTCAGCTCGCGGTGCTCGGTCCGGGCGAGGCGCTGCGCGTCGACGGCGGCCCGCGCCAGGACAGCCGCGCGCCATCGTTCGACGTGCTGCTGCTCGGCGGCCGGCCGATCCGCGAGCCGGTCGTGCAGTACGGGCCGTTCGTGATGAACACGCGCGACGAGATCATGCAGGCCATCGCCGATTACCAGAGCGGCAAGATGGGCTCGATCCCGGCGACGCACTTCGGCGCCGGCCCGAAGGAAAGCTAGCCCGGGGTCAGGCCGGCGCGGCCACCCTCGATCCGGTCAAGGCGCTTGAGGATCTCGAGCATCAGCGTGTTCTGATTGGCGAGGTGATCGAGCACCGTCTCGACCTCGCGCTCGGCCTTGAGATTGACCTGGAACTCGAGCTCGTCACGGAGCTTCTCGTGCCGGCCCTGCAGGTTCTGGCCGACCATGATCAGCGGCATCAGGTGGATCTGGATGACGTTGCTGATGAAGAGCCACATCACGAAGGCCGGCGCCGGATCGAAGCGCAGCTCGGCCGGCGCGAACGTGTTCCAGGCCAGCCAGACCGCGGTCCACGTCGCGAGGAGCGCGAAGAAGCCCATCGTGCCGACGTTCTCGGTCACCCAGATCGCGAGGCGATCCACCGTGGAGAAGCTGCGCGCGTAGATCCCCTCGAGGCTTTCGACCGGGCGTTCGGCCGCGCGCCATTCGCCAGCGTCGGTGAGCCGGTCGACGTTCGCCTGGAGCCGCTCGATGGTCATGCTGACCTCCCTATTCGCCGCCGGTGGGATGATGCACCGATGCAGTGGAAGAAGACGCCACCCGAGCTCGCCGCGACGTTCGACAAGGCCGCGCCGAAGGATCCGGCGGTCGTGCGCAAGCCGATGTTCGGCTACCCCGCGCTGTACCTGAACGGGAACATGTTCGCGGGCACGTTCCAGGACAAGATCGTGGCCCGTCTGTCCGAGACCGAACGTGCGCGCGCGGTGAAGGCGGGCGCGAAGCCGTTCGAGCCGATGCCCGGACGCCCGATGAAGGAGTACGTCGTGATCCCGGCAGCCGACGTCGCGAAGCCCGCGGCGCTGGCGAAATGGATCGAGCGCGCGCGCGCATACGCGGCGACACTGCCTGCGAAAGAGAAGAAGAAGAAGACCGTGGCCCGGGGTGGAAGGGGCGGAGCCCCTGCGAGGAAGAAGCGGGCTTAGCCCGCTAAGGGGCCCTTGTCGCCCTTCGGCTCGAACTTCGCGCTCGCGGTGTAGGACGTGCGGTTGGGGACCTCGTCGACCTTGGTGATGCGATAGAAGACGGGCGCGCCCGACTGACGGGTGAGGCGAATGAGGGATCCGAGCTTGACCGGGCCGGCGTTGACGATCTTGTTGGAAAGCGGCCCGCCGCTCAAACGGATGACTGTCTCGATCGGCATCAAGGGAATGCTAAAGGGCCGGGCTCTTGGAAGAGCCCGGCCCTTTGGCGTCTAGTACCGGCTGGCCGGCCGACGGGTCTCGAAGCAGCTCGAGCAGTACACGGGCTTGTCGCCACGCGGCTGGAACGGCACACGGGCTTCCTTCCCGCACGACGAGCAGGTGGCGGTGAAGAACTCGCGCTCTCCGCCGTAGCCACCACGCGAGCCGCCGCCGTAGCTGGCGCCGCCGCCGCCGCCGGTCGCCTTACGCGCCGCGCGGCAGTCGCTGCACCGGCCGGGCTGGTTCATCAGCCCGCGCTGCTGGTAGAACTCCTGCTCCCCTGCGGTGAACACGAACGGGTTCCCACAGTCCTTACAGGTGAGTGTGATGTCGCTGAAGCTCATTTGGCTTCTCCTTTGTTTTCTGGTCCTGACCCGAATCGCACCACCTCGGGTCGGAAGGAGAAGTCCCTCGAAACCTGTTGGATCGATCGTCGTGCCGTGACCTGGTGTGCCCTAAGTCTAGCACCCAGGTTTTCGGCCCAGTTGTTGCAATCGGCTGTCCGCAGATGCCTCGGACCGCTCGCCAGACCCCTCGCGGCGGTCTCCGCTTGCTCGGTCTGGCGCTCGTCGCGAACGGGCTGGTGGGCCTGGCGCTCGTCGGCGTGGCCCTCGGCGCGCTGGGGCCGCTGATCGCTCGGGCGTCGGTCACAGCAGACTCGGCCGGAGACTCGCTCGCCGCTGCGGCGACGGCGCTCGATCAGACCGCGACGTCCTTCGACGGCTTCGGCAAGAGCCTCGACAGCGCGAAGGCCTCGTCCGCTCACGCGTCGCAGCTCCTCAAGGACGCCTCGGCGACGAGCTCCCAGCTCGCCGACGCGATGGCGATCAACTTCCTCGGGGCGCAGCCGTTCCTGCCGATCTCCCAGAGCTTCCGCCGCAACACCGACGAGCTCCGCGGCGTCTCGGAGGATCTTGCCACGCTCAGCGAGGCGATCGGCCACAACTCGCGTGACATCGCCGGCGTGCGTGACAGCGTGCGCCTGCTCAGAGATCGCGTCCAGCAGCTCGCAAAGGAAGCCGCGGCGTCGCCGGACCGCCCGCGGATCGGCCCGGAGCTGAGCGCCATCGCGTACGGGCTCACGCTCTGGCTCGGCCTGCTGGCCCTCCTTTCACTCGTCGGCGGCGTCATCCTGGTGCGCCGCTAGGGGCTGCTTCCGCCGCGACACCCGCTCGCCTGCTTGGTCGCAGTACCCTCACGAATGCCCATGCTTTGTGCTTCCTGCGGCTACGCCAATCCGGGCGGCATGCGCTACTGCGGTCGATGCGGCACCGAGCTCGCAGCGGTCTGCTCGCGCTGCAACACAGAGATGCCCGCCGGCTTCGTGTTCTGCGGCCGTTGCGGCGCCCGTCTCGGGGCGGAGCCCGAGGAACGTCCCGGCGAAACGCGACAGGTCACGGTGCTGTTCGCCGACATCTCGGGCTTCACCGCGCTCGCGGAGAAGCTCGGGCCAGAGGAGCTGCACGAGAGCATGCGGACCGTGTGGGACCTCATCGCCGCGGACATCCGCGCGAACGACGGGATCATCGAGAAGTACATCGGTGACGCGGTCGTCGCCGCGTTCGGCGCGGTCGGCGAGGTCGAGCTCGACCACCCCGAGCAGGCCCAGCGTGCCGCGCTCGCGATCCTCGCCGCCCTCGAGCGCGCGAACGAGCGGATCGTGCAGCGCACCGAGCGGCGGCTGGCACTTCGCGTCGGGGTGAACACGGGCATCGCGGTGACCGGCGCGATCGGTGACAAGGAGAGCGAGTTCGGCGTGCTCGGCGACGCGGTGAACGTCGCTGCGCGGCTCGAGCAGGCCGCCGAGCCTGGCGAGATCCTTGTCGGCGACGCGACGTACCGCCGCACGCCGGGCCTCTTCAGCTACGAGCCGCACCCGCCGGTGGTCGCGCGCGGAAAGACCATCCCGGTCGTCGCGTGGCGTCTCGTCGGCATCGCCACCGAAGAGCAGGCTCCGGACCAGCGCTCGCCGCTCGTCGGCCGCGACGACGAGATGGGCGCGCTTCTCGGCGCGCTCGACGACGCCCTCGCCGGACGTGGCCGGCTCGTCTCGATCGTCGGCGAGACCGGTCTCGGCAAGTCGCGGCTCATCGACGAGCTCATCGCCGACCCGCGCATCCGCGGCGCGCGTGTCGGGCGAGTGCGCTGCACGGCGTACGACCAGCACCGCGCCTACGGCGCGATCGGCGACCTCCTCCGGCGGGTCATCGGCCTCCCCCGCACCGCGTCGGCCGATCACGCGCTGCGCCTCATCACCGAGACCCAGCCGGACATCGATCCGGGCAGCCGCGCCCTCGTGCTCGCGGCGCTGGGCTACGGCGTGGATCTTCCCGCGATGTCGGGCGAAACGAAGCGGCGGCTCCTCGGCCGAGGCTTCGCCTCGCTGTTCGAGCACGTCGCGGCCTCGCAGGGCCTCGTCGTGGCGCTCGACGATCTGCACTGGGTCGACCCGCAGTCGCTTGCCGCGCTCGGGCATCTCGCGTCCGCGCTCGGGACCGCGCGCGCGCTCGTCGTGGTCGCGCACAAGCCGGAGTTCATCGCACCGTGGGCGACGACGCGCGAGCACCTGCAATTGCGACTGCGGCCGCTCGATGCGACCGCGACCGAGACGCTCGTGCGAACCCTCGTGCCGAATGGCGGCGTCGATCGCGAGGTGGCGGAGAAGGCTCAGGGCAACCCGGCCTACTGCGAGGAGGCCGTGCGGCACCTCGCCGCCAGCGGGGTCATCGTCGAGCGCGAGGGCTCGAGCCCGCTCGTCGATCTCTCCGAGCGGCCGGCGCTGCCGGACTCGCTCCAGCAGCTGCTGCTGCGGCGGGTCGACGCGATCGCCGCCGCCGACCGCCGCGTGCTCCACGCGGCGTCGGTGGTCGGGCGGACGTTCGACGCCGCACTGCTGCGCTCGGTCTACGGCGCGGAGGTCGATGTCGACGGCGCGCTCGAACGCCTCGTCACGTCGGGCATCGTCGAGCCGGAGGGCGGGCTGCACCGCTTCACCCAGACCGGGCTGCGCGAGGTGGTGTACGGCGCGATGCTCGCGCGCCACCGCGAGGAGCTGCACGGCCGCGTCGGGCTCGCGATCGAGACGGGCCGGCCCGAGGTCGCGGTCCAGCAGCCCGCCTTGCTGGCGGTGCACTTCGCCGCGTCCACGCACACGATGCGCGCCATCGATTACGCGTTCCGTGCCGCGGAGCGCGCGTCCTCGCTGCACGACCTCGACAGCGCGCTGCACCACTACCGGCTCGCTGCGTCGCTCGCGCTGCGGCTCCCCGACGGGACGATGGAGCGGGCCCGCGCGCTCCTCGCGGCATCGGACGCCGCCGCGGGCCTCGGTTCGCGCGAGGACTCGCTGCTCGCGGCCGAGGAGGCGCTCGCGAGCGGACTGCCCGAGAGCGACCTGCGCGCCGCGCTCCGCCGTCGGGCGGGGCGGATCGCCGCGCACGCCGGCATGATCGAGCGCGCCGCGGAGCACCTCGCCGACGCCGAGCGGCTCACGCCGTCGTTCGGCAGCGAGCGTGCCGAGCTCACCCTCGCGAAGGCCGCCCTCGCGCGCGCCGACGACCGGCCGTCCGAAGCGCTGACCATCGCGCGCATGGCCGTGCGCGAGGCCCAGGGCGCCGGCGATGGCGTGCGCGAGCTGCAGGCCGAGGCCGCCGTCGTCGCCTGCGCGACCGATTGCGGGCTGCCCGAGGAGGCGCGCCGCTCGCTGGTGCGCTGCGCGGAGCTCGCGAACCGGCTCGGCGATCTCTCCGCGCTTTCGCGCACGCTGGCCGCGCAGGCCGTCGCCGCGCTCGATCGCGGCGACGCCCACGAGGCCGAGCCGCTCGCGCTGGAGCTCCTCGCCACGTCCGCTCGAGTCGGCGACATCGGCGGCCAGGCGCGCGCGCTCCGCGCGCTCGCGAAGGCCCAGGAGCTCATGGGCCGCGAGGCCGAGTCGCACCGTGCGCTGCAGCGCGCGCTCGCGCTGGCCGACCCGAATGTCCCGGAGGCGCCGGCCGAAGCCGACGCCGCGCGCACGCTGCTCGCACTCGGACGGCTCGCCCTCCGCCAGCCGGATCTCGCTCTGGCCGCCACCACGCTCGAGGAGGCGCGCGTCGTCGCGCCGCGCTCCGGCGACGAGATCCACCTGGCCGCGCTGATCTCCGCCGAGCTCGCGCGCGTCGCGGTCGCCCGCGGCGCGATCGAGGAGGCGAAGCAGCACGCGAGCGCCGCGACCGCGGCCCAGCGCGCGCACCGGTGCCGCCGGTGCTCCGCCGAGATCGGGCCTGCGCTCGTCGAGACCGCGATCGCCTCCGGCGATCTCGCGGCGGCCGACGCCGCGCGCGCGATGTCGCTCGAGGCGGCCTACCGGCTCAATCTGCCGATCGCGATCGCCGGGATCCGGCTCGCCGGCGGCAAGCTGCTCGCGGCACGCGGCGACCTGGTCGGCTCGGCGGCCGACTACCACGCCGCGATCGACGCGTTCGAGCGGCTCGGCCCGCGCTACCTCGTCGCCGAGACGCGGGCCGCGCTCGCCGAGCTGGAGCACGCCCGGCCCGAGTCGGCCTAGCTCCGCGACCCCGCCGCGCGGATCTGCGCGATGTGCCCCAGGACGTGCGCGATGCCGACGCGGAGCTCGCCACGGACCGTGCTCGCCGGACCGAACGGGCCCAGCGGCAGCATGCGGACCCGCGCGAGCTCCGTGTCATCGCAGGAGACCAGCCGATCGCGCAACGCGCGATGGACCGCGAGCCACCGCTCGCGGACGTCGTCCGGCCAGCGATCGAGCCGGTGCCGGTAGTACCGGTAGGAATACGTGAGCAATCGTGAACGGGGCTCCGCGCTTAGCACCCGGTCGGCGGCGGCGAGCGCCTCGATGTCCGCCGCGGCCAGCGCCACATCGTCACCATCCTGGTCGTCGTGCGGCGCCCACGGCCCCGGCTCCTCGCCGGATCCGGCGAGATGTGCGCTCCACAGACGCTGGAGCTCCCCCACCACACGCGCGACCTTGCGCGGTGTCCACTTGATCCGGCGCGACTCG
>DASWFN010000069.1:0-3446 GCA_036394215.1 Candidatus Limnocylindria bacterium | reverse complement strand
CGTGTCGCGGCCCGAGCCGCAGCCGAGGTCCACCGCAAGCCGCGCCCGGCGTGCCTCCGCATCGAAGGCGTCGGCTGCTTGGATGAGCGTCGGGTGCGGGCGGTCGCCGACGGCGCCGTAGTACCTCGCCCAGTCCTTCGTCAGACGCGACTTGCCCACGGGTGCTAGTCGGCGACGCCCAGCACGTTGAAGCCGTTGTCGGCGAAGATCGTCGCGCCGGTCACGCAGCGCGAGAGCTCGCTCGCGAGGAACACCGCCACGTTGCCGACCTCGTCCTGGGTGACGTTGCGCCGCAGCGGCGCCTTCTCCTCCATCAGATCGCGTGCGGCGGAGATCCCCTTCACCGCGCTGCCGGCCAGCGTCTTCAGCGGACCGGCAGAGATCGCATTGACCCGCACGTTCGACGGACCGAGGTCGGCCGCGAGGTAGCGCGTCGCGGACTCGAGGACCGCCTTCGCCATGGCCATCGAGTTGTAGCTCGGGACGACGCGCTCGACGGCGTTGTACGTGAGCGACATGACCGAGCCGCCGCCGGCCTTCTCGAACAGCGGCAGCGCGGCACGGCTCAGCGCGATCAGCGAGAACGCGCTGATGTCGATCGCAAGCTTCAGGCCGTCGCGGGAGATCTCGTGGAAGCGGCCGCGGAGGTCCTCGACGTTCGCGAACCCGATCGAGTGCACGAGGATGTCGGCCTGGCCCCACCGCTCGCCGATGGTCTTGAAGAACGCGTCGATCTCCTCCTGCTTCGAGACATCGCAGGGCAGCACCGGCATGTCGGCGTGGTCCGGCAGCGTCACGACGAGCTTCTCGACGTTCTCCCGCAGCCGCTCGGTCGCGTAGTTGAACGCGAGCTGCGCGCCCTCGCGCTGGAACGCCGTCGCGATGCCCCAGGCGATGCTGCGCTGGTTGCCGACGCCCATGACGATCGCTCTCTTCCCGTCGAGCAGACCCACACGTCACCTCCCCGCCATCCGGCGTTGGCCCATGATGGCGGCGTGCGGCTGCACGTGCACGAATACGGTCCCGGCGCCGGCCGGACGGTCGTCGCCGTCCACGGCGTCACCGGAACGGGCGAGGCGTTCCGCCGCATCTCCGACCGGCTTCCGGCGTTCCGTTTCGTCTGCCCCGATCTGCGCGGCCACGGCGCCTCCACGATGGATCCGCCGTGGGATCTCGCGGTGCACCTGCGCGACCTGCGCGAGACGCTCGACGGCCTCGGCATCTCCCGCGCGCCCTTCGTCGGCTTCAGCTTCGGCGGCCGCCTCGGACTGGAGCTCGCCGCGAGCGATCGATCGCGCGTCGAACGCCTCGTGCTGCTCGACCCGATCATCCGCGCGACGGCGGAGCTCGCGGCGTCCAGTGCGACGGCGACGCTCGAGATGCCGTCCTACGCCTCCGCGGACGAGGCGATCGAGACTCGCATGGCGTCGGGGTGGGCGCCGTACTCGCCTCGCGAGCATTGGGAGGTCTGGGCCGAGCAGCTCGTCCGCGGGGACGACGGCCGGCTCCGCCTGCCGTTCTCGCGTCCGGCGGTCATCACGATGTGGAGCGAGATGGCGACGCCGCCGCCGCCGTTCGAACAGGTGCGCATCCCGACCCTGCTCGTGGTGGGCGACGGATCGGACCGCGTGTGGCCGAGCCAGATCGAGCGCTATCGCTACGAGCTCGGCGACTTCCTCGAGGTGAAGACGGTGCGCGCGAAGCACAACGTCATCGCCGACGCCGCCGACGAGGTCGCGGCCGCGATCGGAGCGTTCCTAGCGAGCTAGCGGCGGGATCGCGGAGGGCCAGCGCCGCAGCGAAGCGTCCGGGCCCTGGTGCGTCGCGAGGACCTCGCAGCCGATCCGCAGCGCGGCAACGATGAGGTCGAGCGGTAGCGATGAGGTCGTGGTGCCGGTCGTCATCTCCGGTGTCGCGGGAACGTGCAGGTACGTCGTCGGCAGGTCAAGCCCGCGGTCGCGGGCGTAGCGGAGCACGCCGTAGAGCGTCGCGTTGCTGACGTAGGCGCCACCGTCCCATGAGATGCGAGCCGGGATGCCGGCCGCGTTGATCGCCGCCGCGATCGCGCGCACCGGCGCGGTGGCGAGCAGCGCGTCCGGTCCATTCAGGTCGCCGTCCGACCGCTCGGCCGAGAGGGCGCGGTCCGCGTTGTCGGCCTGCCAGGGGACGTCGCCGATCGCGTGGGCGATGGCCTCCACGTTGATCGTGCCGCTCCCGAACGACAGCCCGCCGATGATCATTCCCGTCGCGGGCTCGCGCTCGAGCTCGCGAACGATCGTCGCGACGGACTCCTGCCACACGACGGGCACGCGAAGGACGTCGATCCGGGCCGGCCCGACCGCCGCTCCCGCAAGGCGCTGCGCCGCCTCCCACGATGGATTGATGCCGCGGCCGGCGAAGGGGTCGAAGCCGGTGAGGAGGATGCGCACGACCCGAGTCTGCGCCAGCCGCGATACTGCCGCCGTGGCCGATCAGCATGACCCCGTCGCCGCGCTGCTGCGCGACGTTCCGTTCTTCCGCGGGATCGACCGCGTCGACCTCGCGCGGCTCCTCGGCGCGCTCGAGGAGCACCGCGTGGCCGCCGGCGACGTCATCGCCGAGGAGGGCAGCGAGGCCGACGCGCTGTACCTCATCGAGAGCGGGCGCGTCGCGATCACGGTCGCTTCGCCCGATGGCGAGGTGTACCTGCGCGACGTTGTCGGGCCGACGCACTTCGGTGAGCTCGGCCTGCTGCTCGCGCGGCGCACCGCATCGTCGCGTGCGATCACCGACGTCCTGCTGTGGCGGCTCCCGCGGTCACGGTTCGAGGCGCTCGTGCGCGACCGGCCGCAGATCGGGCTCGCGGTCGCCGCCGCGCTCGCGGACGCGGTCGACCGGCGATCGCGTGAATACGTCGGTGCGCCCGCACCGGAGCGGCCCGAATCACGCGTGTCCGATGCGCGGCCGAACGGCGGCTCGCGCGTGCGGATCGCCGGCGCGATCGGCGCGATCGCCATGCCCCTGCTCCTCTGGAACATGGCGCCGCCGGCCGGCCTCGAGCCCGCCGGATGGCACGCGCTCGTCATCCTCCTGGGCGCCGCCATCGCGTGGCTGTCCGAGCCCGTCCCGGACTACGCCGTCGCGATCGGCCTCGCCGCGGCGTGGGGCGCCACCGGGGTTGTGACGCTTCCCGTGGCGTTCAGCGGCTTCGCGAGCTCGTCCTGGCTGCTCGCCTTCGGCGCGCTCGTCCTCGCGGCCGCGATGGCCCGCTCCGGGCTGCTCTTCCGCATCGCGCTGCTCCTGCTCCGCGTCTTCCCGGCCACGGGCAGGGGGCAGATGTTCGCGCTCCTCTTGGGCGGCGTCGCGGTCACGCCGCTCGTGCCGCTCGCCGTGGGACGCGTCGCGGCGATCATGCCGGTCGCGAGCGAGATCGCGCTCTCGCTGGGCTACCCACCGCGGAGCAACGG
>DASWFN010000068.1:0-5289 GCA_036394215.1 Candidatus Limnocylindria bacterium | reverse complement strand
GCGATGACATCCAGCTGCGAGAGGCTCGCGTACGCGATGAGCCGGCGGGTGTCGCGCTGACGCGTCGCGATGAGCGCGCCGTAGAGCGCGCCGATGGCCGCGAGCGCGACGAGGAGCGGCGCCAGATCCGCGACCCCACGCGGGAACAGCGGGACCGCGATCCGCGCGATGCCGTACACCGCGAGCTTCGAGACGACCGCGACGAGCACGAGCCCGACCGGCGCGGGCGCGGCAGCCGCGGCGCGCGGGAGCCACCCGTGCAGCGGGAAGAGTGGTAGCCGCATGGCGAACGCCGCGAGCAGCAACACGGCGAAGGCGACCTGACTGCCCGCCGCCAGGCGATAGCCCGCGAGATCCGAGATCGCGAACGTTCGGGTGCCCACGCCGAGCGCGACGATGCCCGCGAGAAGCAGCGCGTCCGCGGTCAGCCACGACAGCACGAGGCGCAGCGTCGCGGGGCGCCGGTCAGCCCCGCCCCACCAGAGCACGAGCAGCGCGAGCGGGACGAGCAGCGCTTCCCAGAACGCGAGGAACAGGATGAGGTCGCGCGCCACCAGCACGCCCGCGACCGCGGCTTGCAGGAGCGACCAGAGCGCGAAGTATGCGCGAGGGCGATCCACGCGGCCGCTCGCCGCCGCGCCGGTCGCGAACACGACACCGGTGAGCATTAGCAGCGCCGTCGCGAAGCCATCGGCACCCACCGCGAACCACGCACCGAGCGGCCCGGCCCACCCGACCGCATCGACGGGTCCTCCACCGACGCCGAACCACGCCGCAGCGACGGCGCTCGCGGTGACGAGGAGGCCTGAGAGCACCGCGAGCGGCCGCGCGAGGCCGCCGATCGGGAGCGCGCAGGCCGCGGCGACGATGAGCGGGATGAGCAGGACGTCCATGGCCATCAGCGCCCGCCCAGGGTCCAGTACGCGAGGAGCGCGACCGTGCCCGCGAGGAGCAGGGCCTGTTGCGCTCGCGACCCGTCGGGCTGCGCGCGACGAGCCAGCGCCGAGGCCCGCGCGCTCGCCGATGCGATGACGTCCGCGGCCCCGTCCATGGCGCGCTCGGCGCCGGCCTCGAGCTCGCGCGCCGTTGCGCGCGACAGGCGCTCGATGCCGCGCGAGTACAGCAGATCGAGGCCGAGGCCTCCAGCCGCCCAGCGCATCGCGCGGTCGATGCGGGCCGCACGCCCGGGCCCGTGCCGGTAGCCCAGCCACGCTGCCGACGCGCTGACGAGCGCGATGGCGAAGGTCGCCATCACCAGCCAGAGCGGCGCGTCGTCCGCTGGCCCGCTGCCGATCGGAAGGCCCGCGTTCACGACCGCGCCGAAGACGAGCGCCGCGATCGCGAGAACGGCGAGCGCCAGGTCGAAGCGGGGCGCCCGTGCGGGGCCGCGGTTGACGCTCGGCGGCGCGATGAAGATGAGGACGAACGTCCGGACGCCGGCGAATGCCGCCGCCGCGATCGTGAGGAGCACGAGCGCGGTGAGCAGCGGGTCGCCGGCGTCGAAGGCCGCACTCGCGATCGCGGCGACGCCGAAGAATCCGGCTGCGGGCGGGATCGCCGCGAGCCCGAGCGTGCCGATCGCGAACGCCGCGGCCGCCCAGCGCATCGACGCGATGAGCCCCCCATAGCGCGTCACGTCGGACTCGTCCCCTACCGCGCGCCGGACGGAGCCGGCGCCGAGGATCAGCACGGCCTTGAACAACGCGTGGGCGATGAGCTGGAAGCGCGCGGCGAACAGGGCGCCGAGGCCGGCCGCGACGAACATGAGGCCGACCTGCGAGATCGTCGACCACGCGAGGATCCGGCGGAGGTCGCGTTGCGCGATCGCCACGAGCGCGCCGACGAGCGCCGTGATCCCGCCGACGATCGCCGCGGCGTGGAGCACGTCCGGCGCGAGCACCGACCGGAGACGCATGAGCAGTACGACGCCGCCGACGACGGCCGTGGTCTGCAGCAGTGCGGCGACCGGCGTCGACGTTTCAGCCGTCGACTCGGTGAGCCACGCGTGCAGCGGGAGCTGCGCGGACTTCGCGAGCGCCCCGACGAGGATGAGCGAGCCGGCGACGAGCGGGATCCCGCCCATCGACCCATGCTCGACCGCGAGCCCGCCGAGCTGCGCGAGGTCGACGGTGTGGAAGGTGGCGAGCAGCAGGAGGATGCCCGATAGGAGCGCGGCGTCTCCGGCGCGCTCGATGAGGAACGCGCGCATCGCGCTCGCGGCGGCCCGCGGGTCGTCCTGATGGTGGCCGATGAGCAGATAGGCGGAGACGCCGGCAAGCTCCCACCCCGCGAATATGAGCAGGAGGTTCGACCCGAGGACGACGATGAGCAGCGCGGCGACGAGCAGCGAGAACGCGGCGAAGTAGCGCTGCAGGCCCCGGCCGTGTTCCAGATACGCGATCGAGTACAGCGCGATGAGCGCCGACACGCCGGTGATCGCGAGCGTGACCGCGAGCATCCCGCTGTCGACCGCGAGCGCGAAGTCGGCGCCGCCGATCGGGAGCCACGGACCGATGTAGGCCTCGAGGCTCGGATGCTCCCGCAGCGACGCGATCATCGACGCGGCCGCACCGAAGGACAGCGCGAGCGCGACGGTCGTCGCGATCCCGAGCGTCCGGCGCCCGAGACGGCCGCCGGCGAGCGCCACGGCGATCGCGGCGGCCAGCGGGATCGCCACGACGAGTACGAGCGTCATTCGCCTCCCCCGAGTGACGCCCCGAACGTGACCACCTGGGCGAGCGCGACGACGGCGACAACGAGGGCGGCGATCTGGCCATCGAGCTCGCGGAACCCGGACGCGGCAGCGACGAACGTGAGCGCCGCCGCCGCGAACATGAGCTCCACGCCGACGACGCGCCCGGCCACGCTCGTACGAACGATCGAGCCGAACGCGCCCGCCGCGAAGAGGATCGCGCCGAGGGCGAGGTACGCGGCCGTCGTCATCGCGTGCCGCCTCGCCGAGCCGAGCGCGTCGCGATGACCGCAGCCGCGAAGACGAGCGAGACCGCCCCGGTGGCGACCGCGGCGCGGCCGCCGAGGAGCTCGCGTAGCGCGTCGAGGTCATAGCCGCTCGCGGCACGCACCGAGACGTTCACGGGCACCTCGCCTTGCGCGATCGCGAGACCGAGGAGCGCGAGGAGCGCAACGCCGATGACGACCGCAGCCGCGACGCCCGCGCGACCGGCCGATGGCGAGACGTACGGCGCGGCCGCGACGGTGTGATGCACGATCAGGGGCAGCGTCACGATCAGGGACGCGGCGAGCACGACGGCCGCGAGCACCGGTGCCGCGAGGCCGGCGTAGAGGACGGCGAGCGAGATGAGCGTGAGCAGGAGCGCCGCGCCGGCGACGCGCGGAGCGCGGTGGGTCGCGGCCGTGACCGCGCCGAGGATGCAGGCGGCACCCGCGATCGCGAACACGGACTGTTCAGGGCTCATCGGCGCGAGTGTTACGCACCGCGTCGTGCGGCGTTCGATAGACTGCGTTAAGACACGGGGTGTAGCGCAGCTTGGTAGCGCGCAGCGTTCGGGACGCTGAGGCCGGGAGTTCAAGTCTCCCCACCCCGACAGGTTCGAGGGGACATCGCGCCGCTCTCGGCGCGCCGCCGACTCAGCGGACCGTCAATTCGTTGTCGTATGGGCCTTGCCACGGCTCGAACGCTTGTTCTATGGTCGGAAGTCGTGGACCTGAACGCGAGCGGAACACGAAAACGATGCGCCCGATGCGGTGCCACAAAGGCCGCCCAGGACTTTCACCGCCGCGGCGAGTCACTTCAGTCGTGGTGTAAGAGCTGTGTGCGGGAGTGGGACGCCGCCTATCACGATCGGCGTCGCGAGATCCGTACCGAACAGAAGCGGATCCGAAGGCAGGGCTTGCTGCTGTGGATGCAGGACTTCAAGCGGTCGCGACCGTGCGCCCGACTGCGGAGGGTTCTTCCACCCTGTAGCGATGACCTTCGATCACCTGCCGGGCAGTCAGAAGCGAGATGACGTAAGTAACCTGCTGCGGAGCGGCTACCGACAGGTGCTGTTGGATGAGATCGCGAAGTGCGAGCTTGTTTGCGCCAACTGCCACGCCGTAAGGACTTACATGCGGGATGAGGAGGTGCGTCGCGCGAACGCGCCGCCGAGCTAAGCGGTCCGGCTGTCCCGGCGCTTCATGCCGAAGCGGCAGCCGGTGTCCTCGAGGTCGACATCGAGCCACTCTCCATCGACGAGCGCCTCGACCGCGTAGTCGTCGGCGTCGTCGCGCTCGATCGCGCGGAGCATCTCTTCCGGCGCGCGGAGCACGACCCACACCCTGCTGTCGCCATCCGGGCGCGCGTGACTCTTGCGGCCCGCGGGCATCGCGATGGTCTGGCGCGTCTCGAGCACCTTGCCCGCGCGCAGCAGTCGCACCTTGTCGGGCAGGAGATCGGCCGTGCCGCCCTCGAGCTGGAGCCACGCGGCGTCACCGTCGTCGTGCAGGCACGTATAGAAGGTGACGCGCGTCGGGTGCCGCACCGGTAGCTGCACCAGCGTGCCGGCCGCGGTGGACGCGGCGATCTCGACCGCGTCGTGCGCCTCGATCGTCGGCTGGGCCGCGGGACCGCTGCGCTGACGCGAGAAGTCCAGGAGCGCAGGGAGCTCGGCCGCGATCTTCGTGACGACATCGGCCAGCGGCTGCACGCGGCCGAGCGTCTGCGCCGCGTAATGGAGCTCGCCCGTCGCGGCCTCGAGATCGCCGCGCGCGAGCGCGAACTCCACGTAGCGCGCGTATTCGTGGGCCGCGCCTTCGAGGTCACCGCCGCTCGCGAGCGTCGCCGCAAGCCGGCGATGCACACCGTGATCGACCGGGTCGATGGCGACCGCTGCCCAGAGCACGGCCAGCGCGGCGACGCGGTTGCCGTGCTGCACGAGGAGAGCGGCGCCCTCCTTCAGCTGCTCGAGGTCCGCGCGCCGGTCAGCCGCGTCCGAGGTCGTGTCCACGCCATCCAGCGGAGTCATCCCTCCAGTCTCGCGGGCCTGTCCATCGGCAGAATGGCGTACCCCGATCGGGTGAGGCCGGCGGTCAGCGGCTCCCGAGGGCCAGGAGACCCAGCGCGCGCGGCGCGGAGGCCAGCGTCCCGAGGGGCTTGCCTGTGGCCGCCTCGACCTTCGTGATCACGCCTCCGGAGGAGACGTACAGCCGCTGGCCGTCGTCGCTCACCGCGATCGAATCGACGACCCGGTCCTGCAGGTACCGCGAACGGACCGACAGGTCGCCCGTGTAGATGACGAGCAGGCCGCGCTCGGTCGCCGCGTAGATCCG
>DASWFN010000067.1:0-1669 GCA_036394215.1 Candidatus Limnocylindria bacterium | reverse complement strand
GCCGATGCGCGGCGCGAGGTCCTTGGTGATCTCGAGCTTCGCGTCCTTGAGCGCCTGACCCGCGGTCGCGACGGCGAACTGCGCGAACCGGTCGGCGCGCTTCGCTTCCTTGCGCTCCATGTACTCGAGCGGGTCGAAGTCGTGGACCTCGCCCGCGATCTTCGTCTCGAGGTCGCTCGCGTCGAACCGACTGATCAAGCCGATCCCGCTCTTGCCCGCGGTCAGGCCGGCCCACGTCTTCTCGACAGTCGCGCCGAGCGGCGTGATCAGCCCGAGCCCGGTCACGACGACGCGGCGGCGCTCACCGTCCATGAAGGCGAGTTTATCGAGTCAGTCGCGAACGATGCGCTCGATGATGACCGCGGCGTCGTCCAAGGTCTTCAGCTCGGCTCTGGTCAGCCTCCGGAGACGCCGTTCGAGCTCGGCGATGCGCAGGTCGCGTCCACGCTGGAGGATCGCGCTCCCCTTCGCGGTCGAGCGCAGCCGCGCGACGCGGGCGTCCGTCTTGTCGGTCTCACGCTTGGCCAGGCCGAGCCGCTCGAGCTCGCGCGCGAGGCGGGTCACCGTCGGCGGCTTCACCTGCTCCGCGGCCGCGAGCTCGCCGAGGGTCTTCGGGCCGCTCATGAGGACCGACAGCGCCGAGAGCTGCGCCGGCGTCACGCCGGTGGCGACGTCGCTCTTCCGCACGCGGCGGAGGAGGTGGATGGCCGCCGAATGCAGCCGGTCGGCGAGCTCGTGGGTGCTTGCCATGGTCCAGAGTATATTAGTTAGCCTAACTAACTACAACGGGCACGGGGAGACGGACGGATGCACGAGGAGCTGTTCGCGGCGATCAACAGCGGTGACCTGAAGGCGCTCGGGACGATCCTCGCGGCCGACCCGAGCGCGGCCCGGGCGATCGACGCCAACGGCGTCTCCGCGATCCTCGCGGCCGTGTACCGCGGCAATGCCGATGCGGTCGCCGCGCTGCGATCGACCGGCATCGACCTGAATGTGTTCGAGGCCGCGGCCGTCGGCGACGCCGGCCGCGTGCAGGACCTCCTGCGAACGAAGGCCGCGAGCGCCACCGACTACAACACCGACGGCTTCCATCCCCTCGGGCTCGCGGCGTTCTTCCACCACTTCGACGTCCTGAAGATCCTGCTCGCATCCGGCGCCGACGTGCGCGCCCCATCGCGCAACCCGATGCGGGTCACCGCGCTGCACAGCGCCGTCGCGGATGGCGGCCACCGCGAGAGCGCGCTCGCGCTCATCGCGGCCGGCGCCGATCCGAACGCGAGGCAACGCCATGGCTGGACCCCGCTGCACGGCGCCGCGCAGTCCGGCGATCGCGCCGTCGTCGAGGCCCTCCTCGCTGCCGGAGCCGATCGCACGCTCACGCACGACGGCGGCAAGACCGCCGCCGACGTCGCGCGGGAGAGCGGGCATGCCGAGATCGCCGCAGTGCTCCGCGCCGGCACCTAGAACAAATCGGTATCGGACGTATCGACCTCGTTCCGACTCGTGGCGATGCCCATCGGTACCGTGTGTTTCGGTACTAGCCTCCGCCTCGGACCGATGGGGACATGGCGCGCATCCTGATCGTCGAGGACGACCCCGCGTGCCTCGAGCTTGCCGTGCGGATCGTCCGGCTCGAGCACCACGAGTCGACCACCGCCTTGGACGGCGA
>DASWFN010000066.1:0-2206 GCA_036394215.1 Candidatus Limnocylindria bacterium | reverse complement strand
GGGCGCCCGAGCATCAGCGAGAGCGCGCAGGCGGCGATCTCGTCGCCGTAGGTGTGGATCTTGATTCCGAAGGAGCCGCCGACGTCGCGCGCGACGATGCGCACGCGGTGCTCGTCCAGCGCGAGGCGGCTCGCGATAATCCCCTGCATCATGTGCGGCGACTGGCCGCAGTGGTACACGGTCATGCTCTCCTCTGCGCGGTTGTAGTCGGCGAGGATTGCGCGCGGCTCCATGGTGACGCCGGTGTGGCGGCCGAAGACGATCGTGTCCTCGGCGACGAGGTGCGCCGATTTCATCGCTGCGTCGACGCCGCCCGTGTCAACGGTCCGCTGGAAGCACAGGTTGCTGTCGAACTCTTTGTGGATCTTCGGCTCCGACGGATCGAGCGCGCGCTCCGCGTCGAGCGCGGCGGGCAGCTCCTCGTAGGCGATCTCGACCGCATCCACCGCGTCCTCGGCCTCGGCGCGCGATTGCGCCACCACGGCGACCACCGGCTCGCCCTGCCAGCGCGCAACGTCGATCGCGAGCGGATACTGCGGGGGAGAGCGCATTCCCGCGAGGTGGGTGAGCACGCCGACATAGGGCTTGCACACCAGCGCGATCTCGGCGCCGGCGACGATGCGCACCACGCCCGGCATGGCCGCGGCCTTCTTGCTCTCGATCTTCACGATCTTCGCGTGAGCGTGCGGCGAGCGCACGTACGCCACGTGCACCATGCGCGGCAGCACGATATCGTCGACGTATTGGCCGCGGCCTTGCGTCAGGCGCCGCGCGTTCGGGCGCGTCACGGAGCGCCCGACGTAGCTGTTCGGCGCGTCGAAGAGGAGCGTCTTCGCCGTTTCGTCGAATTCGCTCATCGAACGCTCCTGGCGGCGCGGGCCTTGGCCACGGCTTCAATGGCATCGACGATCGCCTGGTAGCCGGTGCAGCGGCAGTAGTTGCCCGACAGGTATTCGCGGATGCGCTCGCGCGAGGGATTGGGCTCGTCGCGCAGAAGCGCCTGGGCCGCCATCAGGACGCCGGGCGTGCAGAAGCCGCATTGCAGCGCGTTGGTGAGGACGAAGGCGCTTTGCAGCTCCTCGATCTCGCGCGAGTCGGAAAGGCCTTCGATCGTGTCCACCTTGCAGCCGTCGGCCTGAGCGGCGAACATCAGGCAGCCGCGCACGATCTCGCCGTCCACGCGCACCGTGCACGCGCCGCACACGCCGTGCTCGCAGCCGACGTGGGTGCCGGTGAGCTCGAGCTCGTTGCGGAGGAAATCGGCGAGGTTGAGACGCGCGGGCACGCCGCGCTTCACGCGCTCGCCGTTGACGGTGAGGGAGATCTCGACGGTCTCGGCCGCAGCGCTCATGACACGCCTTCCATTTGTCCGAGGACCCGGCCGGCGAGCACCTTGGCGAGATGGCGCTTGGTCGCGGCCGAGCTGTGGAAGTCCGCGCGCGGCGAGAGATCGGCGTCCAATTCGACGAGCCCGACCGCGATCGTCTTCGCCGCCGCGGGCCGGCCGTCGAGCGCGCGCTCGAGCTGCGCCGCGCGCTGCGGCCGGTCGGCTACGCCGAAGAACACGACGCGCATGTCGGCGAATTTTCCGCCCTGGGTCGAGCCGTGTACCGCGACCCCGACCATCGCGTAATCCCCGTGGCGGCGCGCGAGCTCGCCGAACGCCGAGGCGTAAGCGGGTTTCGGGAGCGGAAATTCCGCGGCGACGAGGAGCTCGCCCGCTTTGAGCGCGGTGGCGTACAGGCCCTTGAAAAAGTCCTCTGCGGCAATGCGCCGCTCACCCTTTTTTCCGGCGACGACGAAGATCGCTCCGAGAGCGATCGCACAGGCCGGCAGCTCCGCCGCGGGGTCGGCGAGCGCGCAGCTCCCGCCGAAGGTGCCGCGGTTGCGGATCGCAGGGTGCGCGACGTGCGGCATCGCTGCTGCGATAAGCGGAAGATGCCGCGCGATATCGGCCGAGCGCTCGAGCTCGACGTGGCGCACCAGCGCACCGATACGGACGTGATTCTTCGTGACTTTGATACCCGAGAGCGCCGCGATGCGGTTGATGTCGACGAGGACTTTAGGCGCCGCGACGCGGAAATTCATCATCGGCACGAGGCTCTGGCCGCCGGCGAGCACCCGCGCCTCGCCCTTGTGCTCGGCGAGCAGCGCGAGCGCTTCGGCGAGCGACGCGGGTCGCTCGTAGGCAAAGCGCGGTGCTTTC
>DASWFN010000065.1:0-3638 GCA_036394215.1 Candidatus Limnocylindria bacterium | reverse complement strand
TGGAGCCGGTCGCGCATCGCGACCGAGAGCAGCGCGCCGTCGGCCTTGAGGATCGCGGCGAGCAGCGCGGACGCGTGCGCGAGGTTGAAGACCGCGTCGCTGCGCGACACGTCCTTCGGCAGGACGGCACGAGCCTCCTCGGTCCGCAGGACCGCGGTCGGCACGAAGAGACAGACCCGCCACGCGCTCGGGAACGCGAACCGCATCGCGATCGGCCCATCCGCCGACGGCAGCGCCAGCGTGAACGCGCCGTAGAGCGCTGCCGCGACGTTGTCGGCGTGCCCTTCCACATCGGACGCGATGCGCAGGAGCGCGCGCTTCGCGAGCGGCTCGCCGGCGAGCGCGTTCGCGGCGACGACGCCGCCGACGATCGCGGCGGCGCTTGCGCCGAGCCCGCGCCCGCGCGGGATCGCCGAGCGCTGGGTGACGTGGTGCGGCGCGAGGTTGTGGCCGAGGGTCTTCGCCGCCGCCATCGCGGCGACCACGAAGAGGTTGTCCGCGCCCATCGGCACATCGCCTGACGCGCCGTTGCCTTCGACCGTCACGCTCCACGAACGCGCGGGCCGCAGCTCGAACTCCTCGAGCATCGGGAGCGCGAGGCCGAACGAGTCGAAGCCGGGTCCGAGGTTCGCGCTCGTCGCCGGGACGCGGATGCGCAGGTCGCTCACCGCGCGAGCGCGCCGCGGACGGCATCGAGCGTCGCGTCGATCTCGGGGATCGCCGGCGCCATCGCGATCGCGCGGTCGGGGTCCTTCATCCCGTTGCCGGTGAGGACGCAGACCACCTGATGCGGCTTCGTGCCCGAGCGCGCCAGCTTGCGCAGGCCCGCGACCGCGGCCGCGCTCGCGGGCTCGCAGAAGACGCCCTCGCATCGCGCGAGGAACCGGTACGCGTCCAGGATCTCGTCGTCCGTGACCGCGGTGATCGAGCCGCCGGATTCGTCACGGGCGCGCACCGCGCCATTCCACGAGGCCGGGTTGCCGATGCGGATCGCGGTCGCGACCGTCTGCGGGTCGGCGACGATCTCGCCGTTCACGATCGGCGCGGCGCCCGCGGCCTGGAAGCCGTGCATCTGCGGCCGGCGCTTGGCCATCTTCGCGTCGCGCGCCTCGGTGAAGCCCTTCCAGTACGCGGTGATGTTCCCGGCGTTCCCGACGGGGATGCAGAGCCACTCCGGCGCGTCGCCGAGGGTCTCGCAGATCTCGAACGCGGCCGTCTTCTGGCCGTCGATCCGGTACGGATTCACGCTGTTCACGAGCGTCGCCTCGCCGCTCGTCGCGATCTCGCGCGAGAGCGCGAGCGCGTCGTCGAAGCTCCCGCGCACGGCCACGACCTGCGCGCCGAACGCGATCGCCTGCGACAGCTTGCCGAGCGCGACGTGGCCCGCCGGCAGCACGACCGCGCAACGCAGGCCCGCGCGCGCGGCGTACGCGGCCGCGGACGCGGCGGTGTTCCCGGTGGACGCGCAGAGCACCGCCGTGGCGCCCTCCTCCATCGCCTTCGCCATGGCGACGACCATCCCGCGGTCCTTGAACGAGCCGGTCGGATTCGCGCCCTCGACCTTGAGCCACACCTCGGCGATCCCGGTCTCGGCTTCGAGGCGCGGCGCGCGGACGAGCGGTGTCCCGCCCTCACCCAGGGTCAGCCGCGGCGTCTGCGCGGTCACTGGGAGATGGGCGCGATATCGCTCGATGAGCGGGATGGCCTGAGGCACCTGCGGATGCTAGACCAGCGCGCTCGCCACGCCGTCTAGCATTCGGCGGAATGAAGCTCAGCACGAGGGAACGGCAGCTTCTCGACGTCCTGATCGTGCTTGCCATCGTGTTCCTCGCGCTCCAGGTGTTCGCGATCGTCTGGGCGGCCCTCGGCCAGGTCGCCGACGTGCTCGTCATCTTCGGCCTCGCGTGGGCGTTCTCGTACATCCTCGCGCCGCTCGTCGACCTCATCGACCAGCGCACCCGCCTCAACCGCTTCGGCGCGGTGCTCGTCGTCTACGCCGCGATCTTCATCGTCCTCGCCATCGCGGGCGCCTTCGCGATCCCGCCGATCGCCGAGCAGCTCAGCGCCCTGGCCGCGCGCGCGCCCGAGCTCGCGGGCACCGCCGACCGTGCGGCCAAGGATTTCCAGGGCAACCTGGACCGGCTCGGCATCCCGATCAACGTCGTGCCGCTCATCGAGGCGCTTCCCGGACGGTTCGCGCTCATCGCCGGCGCGGTCGCGGCCGACGCCCTCGGGTTCGTGTCGGCGACCGCGACGATCCTCTTCGACCTGTTCCTCGTCCTCATCATCGCGTTCCTCATGCTGTTGGACGGCGACACGCTGTGGAACCGCTTCACCGAGATGCTGTCCGAGGAGCTCCGCAGCGAGTTCGAGCTCCTCCGGATGAGCAGCGACCGCGCGTTCGGCGGCTTCATCCGCGGCTCGCTCATCCTCGGCCTCATCTACGGCATCGCGACGCTGCTCATCCTCGTCGCGTTCGGCGTCCCGTTCTCCGGCGTGCTCGCGGTGTTCAGCGGCATCTTCGTGATGATCCCGTTCTTCGGGCCGATCCTCGCGATGGTCCCGGTGCTCTTCATCACGTTCCTCGGCGCGCCGGGCGCGTTCGTGCCGGTGCTGGTGCTGTCGCTCATCCTGCAGCAGGTGATGCTGAACGTCGTGAGCCCGCGGATCATGTCGAAGAGCATCGGCATCCATCCGCTCTTCGTCTTCTTCGCGCTGCTCATTGGCTCGAAGATCGCCGGGTTCTGGGGCGTGCTGCTCGGCGTGCCGGTCGCGGGCGTGATCAACACGTTCATCCGCTACGCGGTCGAGGTGAACTCCGGACGCCGCCAGCGCACCGAGGCCGCCAAGCTCATGGAGGAAGCTCCGATCGAGGCCGCCAAGTGACGGTCCAGCTCGGTCGACGCAAGCACATCCTCGTCACGAACGACGACGGCATCGAGAGCGACGCCCTCGGGCCGCTCATCGACGCGCTCGCCCCGCTCGGTGAGGTCGACGTCATCGCGCCGGAGCGGAACTGGAGCGGCGCGAGCCACAGCATCACGCTCTTCCGCCCGCTGCGCTGCCGGCCGACCCGCCTGCGCACGGGCCACGCCGCGTTCATGACCGACGGCTCGCCGAGCGACTGCGTGCGCCTCGCCGTGCTCGGGTTCCTGAAGCAGCAGCCCGACCTCGTCGTGAGCGGCATCAACCGCGGTGCGAACCTCGGCGACGACATCACCTACTCCGGCACCGTCGCCGCGGCGATGGAGGGCCTGCTCTCCAACATCCCGTCGATCGCCGTGTCGATCGGCGCGTTCGGCGCGAACATCGACTTCACCGTCGCGAGCGAGTTCGTCGCGCTCATCGCGAAGAACATCCTTGAGAAGGGCTTCATCCACGACGCGCTCCTCAACGTGAACGTCCCGGCGCTCCCGCGCGAGCGCATCGCCGGCGTCGAAGTGACGAAGCTCGGGAAGCGCAACTACCGCGACCAGCTCGTCGAGCGCCTCGATCCGTACGGCAACCCGTACTACTGGGTCGGTGGCCCCGCGATCGCCGAAAACGCCGAGCCCGGGACCGATGTCGCGGCGCTGCGCGACGGCAAGATCAGCGTCACGCCGATCGCGCTCGACCTCACGAGTCACGAGCTCCTTGAG
>DASWFN010000064.1:0-7705 GCA_036394215.1 Candidatus Limnocylindria bacterium | reverse complement strand
CGAGCCGTCGGCGTAGCGCCAGCGTGCGGCGACCTCGCCCGGGTAGTTCGCCTCGATCGGCAGGAGCGGCAGCTCGGCGTCGATGATGCGCACGATCTCGCGTGCCGAGACGACGTCCTCGAGCCGCCACCCGTTCGTCGTGCCGACGTCCATGTACTCGATGAACCGGAGGACGTGACCCTTCTCGCGGAAATAGCGGGCCATGGGGAGGATGCTCCCCTCGTTCAGCCCGCGGCGGACCACCATGTTCACCTTCACCGGCTCGAGGCCCGCGGCGACGGCGGCATCGATGCCCGCGAGGACACGGGCGACCGGGAACTCCACGTCGTTCATGCACTTGAAGACCGAGTCATCGAGCGAGTCGAGGCTCACGGTCACGCGCTTCAGCCCGGCCGCCGCGAGCGCCGGGGCCTGCTCCGTCAGGAGCGACCCGTTCGTCGTGAGCGTGAGGTCCACGTCGGGGATGGTGGCGAGCATGGCGACGAGCGCGTCGAGCCCCCCGCGCATGAGCGGCTCGCCGCCGGTGAGCCGGATCTTCTGCGTCCCGAGGCTCGCGAAGACCGCCGCGAGGCGCGCAAGCTCCTCGAACGTGAGCAGCTGGTCCTTCTGCAGGAACTGGTAGCCCTTCCCGTAGATCTCCTTCGGCATGCAGTACACGCAGCGGAAGTTACAGCGGTCGGTGACGGAGATCCGCAGGTCGCGGAGCGGCCGGGAGCGGGTGTCGAGGACGGTCATCACTGAAAAGTATGAGGCCCCGGCATCGCTGCCGGGGCCCCGAGACGCGTTGCGTGCTGGACGCTACGGAACGACGTGGCCGATGAAGGTCCCCCAGTTCGCGTTGATCGTGCGAGGCGTGCCGGGGATGAATTCGACCGCGGTCCAGATGGAGCCGTCGGCTGCGGCCACGGCGGCCGAATAGTCGCCCCAGCGGGCGGTGCGGGTCCCACCGAACGCGGTGTATCCGGTGAACCCGTCTTCCGGACCGGCGCCGGCGCCAAGGATATGGACGTCACCGGCGCCGGCTGCGCCGATGACCGTGTACGCGGCGCTCGGGTAGAAGTCCGGTCCGACAAGGGTGAAGGTCATGACCGCTCCGCCGGCGGCGTTCACGCCGATCGACGGATACAGGACGCTCTCCTGATTGACGCTGACGTAGCCCTGTCGGGCGACCGTACCGCCGACCTGTCCGCTGCCGTCGACGGATGGGGTCACGGCGAACCAGGCGATGCCGACGCGGGTCGGTCCGTTCGGCGTCTTGACCACCGTGTTGACCGCGCTCCAGAGCGCACCGGCGGCCCAGACGGTCTGGTTCATCCGATCGTCGTTGCCCGCGAGGAACTCGAGCTTGCCGTTGACCAGATCGCCGAGCGGGGTCGCGCCGGGGCGCTGCTCCGCATCCGGTGGCTGGCCGTAGACCTGGCTGTCGATCACGGCGTTCGTCAGCGAGACCGTCGGGTTCTTCTTCGTGAGCGAGGACGTATTGGTCATCGCCCACACCGCGATCCGATCATCGAGCGTGCCGTTGAAGTCGAGCGCGCTGAGGAAGTATTCGGTGCCGCCGTTGCCGGTCGCGTACGTGCCGCCGGGCGGCGTCGTCGCCGGCTGGACGCTGTAGGCGAAGCCCTCGGCGAGGGTGGGCTCATGGAAGTGGACGACCGTCGGGAGCGTCCCGGCGGCGAGGGCGGCCTTCGACATCGCGTAGATCTCCGCGCCGTTGAACCCGTTCGTGAAGAGCGGGAATTCATTCGTGCTGATGTAGAAGCCGGTCGCGTCCGCGCCGATGAGCGGCTGGTCGCCGAGGCATGGGCAACCGGAATGGGACGGGGTCCCGTTCGTTCCGTCGTCGGTCGTGTCGAGCTTGTAGATGGTCCAGCCGCCCGTGACCGGGCTGCCGGTCTTGCTCACCGCGAGGTAGATCTCGGTCTTGCCGGTGAATGCCCCGCCTGAGGGGTTCCGATCGATCCCGAGGACGGTGAGGAACCAGCGTCCCAGACCGGCGTCGAAGTAGCACTTCGGATCCGACACGAATGTGCCGAACACCGGCGGATTCGAGCGGATGACCGCCGGCGACAGTCCGAAGAACGTGTTGAGCGACTGCGTCGCGGTGAGCGGGGCGCCCGTGGTCGAGAAGGCGCGCACCGCGAGGTTCACCGATTCGAGCACGACGCCGTTGCCGACGCAGAGCGCCTGGTCCGGCGGCTCGAGGCTGAAGGCGTTCCCATTGTCAGCGCGGCGTTGGTCGCGGTGCGAGATCCCGTTGAATCCGGAGGCTCCGGGGTTCACCGACGTGACGGCGTTCCCGTCGGGGGTCGGCACGTGGTCCGCAGGCACGCGCGCCGCGCTGGTCCCGGTGTGCGGGACGAGCTGATCGACCGCGGACGAGGGAGCGAGCTCGTCGGTCGACGGATCACCGGTCCCGTCGATCGTGGCGGTGAAGCCGCCGCTCCCGACGAGCGCGAGCGACTGCAGGGTGCCGCCGCCGGAGGCGACGGCCTGTGGCGAGGTCGCGACGGACACGAGGAGCAACGCGAGGATCGAGAGCGCGACGAGCGAACGATGCACCTGGACCTCCTCTTTCCCCCCAGCGCGCGGGCGCTGCTGGACTGGGATGGTAGGTGGCTGACGAGCCCTCGCAAGCAGGCGGACGCGCTCAGGCGCGTACGTGCCGGCGCACACGCTCCGCGACCACTTTCGGATCCGGGAAGCCGCCGTCGCGCGCCATCGAGTGGACGAGGTCGTCGCCGACGCGCACGTCGAAGGTGCCGTCGACGAACGGGACGAGCTCGATCGCGGACAGCTTCTCGCGGAACTCGATCATGAGCCGGCGTGCGAGGTCCGCGGCGTGGTCCTCGTAGCCGCACTCGGCGCAGTAGGTGATGCGGACGCGGACCGCCGTCACGCGGTGGCGGGAGCGCGCTCGGCGATCTCGCGCAGCGCGCCGATCACCTCGCGGTTCGCCCAGGCGACATCCGCCTCGCGCCGCCTGGTGATCTCGGCGGTCAGCCTGGCGCGGACGTCTTCGGGCAGCGCGTCGGGCGCGGAGCCGTACTCACCGAACTCCGGATGCTCGGCGTGGATCTGCTTGCGCTGCTCGGCGCGCCGCTCGGTGACGCTGGCCGGCCGCTCGATGAAGACGCCGAGCTCGTTGAAGGCGTCGTCGAAGAACGCGAACACCGGGATCGATTCGTACTTCCCCTGATTGAGATAGCGCTGCATGAGGTCCGTGTTCTGGTCGCGGAGGAAGATGCGCACGTCGAGCGTGCCTGACAGCTCGGCGAGCTTCCCCAGGACCGGAAGGTTCGCGATGACGTCGCCGCACCAATCCTCGGCCAGCGCGAGCACGTGGATCGGTCCGTTGAGCGAGCGGAAGGCCTCGAGGTCTTCCGGGCCGATCGTCACCTTGGCCTCATTGGCCTCGACGCGGTCGCGGTTGCGGGTCATCTGGTCCTTGTACTGGTCGTAGGTCAGGCCGCTCGCGAAGCGGGCACGGTCGATGGTGGTCATGGCACCCTCCTGCTCCATTGAACACGGATGGCATGCCCGCTGCTTCCCTGCCCGCCGATGGGCAGTGCGCGGGTGCCGCCGCAGGGCGACCCGGTCCAAGCCGCGAGGACCGCCGGGCTCCACTACGCCGACGATGCGCGGCCGGGCATCACGCGCCGGCGCGCCGGACGCGGCTTCTCGTACCGCTGTCCGGACGGCAGGACGGTGACCGGCCGGGCGGAGCTCGCGCGCATCAGGCGGCTGGCCGTCCCGCCGGCCTGGACCGACGTCTGGATCTCGCCGACGGCCATCGATCACATCCAGGCCACCGGGCGCGATGCCCGCGGCCGCAAGCAGTACCGCTACCACGAACGCTGGCGGGAGGTCCGTGACGGCACCAAGTACGCGCGCCTGATCTCGTTCGCGCGAGCACTGCCGAAGATCCGCGCCCGCACCGATGAGGACCTGCGATCGCCGGGCCTCACCAGGGAGCGCGTCCTCGCCGCGGTCGTCCGGCTGCTCGAGACCACCCTCATCCGCATCGGCAACGACGAGTACGCGACGCAGAACCGCTCATTCGGGCTGACGACGATGCGTGACGAGCACGTCGCCGTGACCGGGGCACGCATCCGCTTCCGCTTTCGCGGCAAGAGCGGGGTGCACCACGAGGTCGACGTGAGCGATCGGCGCATCGCCCGGATCATCCGGCGCCTCGACGAGCTGCCGGGCCAGCACCTGTTCCGGTACGTCGGCGACGACGGCGAGCCGCATCCGGTCGGATCGGACGACGTGAACGCGTACCTCCGCGAGATCACCGGCGCGGACTTCACGGCCAAGGACTTCCGCACCTGGGCCGGGACCGTCCTCGCGGCGCGGGCGCTCGTCGCGATCGGACCGTACGAGAACGAGACGCAAGCCAAGCGCCATCTCGTCGCGGCGATCGAGGATGTGGCGAAGAAGCTCGGCAACACCAGGGCGATCTGCCGGAAGTGCTACGTCCACCCGGCGGTCATCGACGCCTATCTCGACGGCTCGTTGCTGCGCACCGCGCGCCGCGACGCCGATCCCGCCGGCGCGAACGACCTCGATGCCGACGAGAAGTGGGTCCTGCGGGTGCTGCGGGCACGGCTGGAGCACGAGCCGAAGGCCGCCTGATCAAAGGCGGGCGACCGCACCGTCCACGTCGGCGATGCGATCGATCTCCGCGTCGGGGGGCGGGTCCCCCGGCTCGACGGGCTCGGTCGCATGCCGCCCCTGGCGCACGTGGATCGTGACCGCATCCGGCAGCGCACGTTCGATGCGTCCGAGGATCCGGGCCTTGTCGTCGACGAAGGCCGGCCGCGGGCCGGGGAACCGGCGCGTCGCGTCGTCGAGCTGCCGCTCCTTGTGGACGTACACGAGCACGTTCCCGCGCACCGCCGCCGCAAGCCCGGCGCGCTCGATCTTCCGCCGCTGGAACACCGGATCGCCGTCGCTCAGGACGACCGGCGTCGCGATCCGCCAGAGCCGCTCGATCGCGTCGATGGCGCCCGGGTAGACGAAGTCGCGGTACGGGAGCTCCTCGAGGATCCGCGCGATCCGCGATGCGGTGTCGGGATGCTCGGCCGCGAGACGCGCGACCGTCGCGGGAAAGTCGACGTAGTCCTCATCGACACGGACCGCTTCGTAGAGCTCCCAGAAGCGCTCCGCGACGGCCGGGGGAACGGAGCCGGCGATGCGCGCCTCAAGCGCGGCCTTCGCGGCATCGTTGTCGAGCAGCGTGTTGTCGACGTCGAGGAACACCGGACGAGTCATCGGCGAAAGTATCGAGCGCGATAGACGCGAGCGCTCCGGTCCGTACCATCGCGAGCGTGCCCACCACCACGTCCTTCGCGCGTGAGCTGCTGCGCGGCGCCGGTCTGACCTTCCGTCCGGCGACGCTGGCTGACGTCGCCTGGGTCGCCGCGCTCGAGACCGCGCGCGATCCGTCCGAGCCGGCGAACGAAACGTCCATCCGCCACTGGTGGCAGAGCACCGACCCGGAGCGGGTCGACGAGCGGTGGATCGTCGAGGAAGATGGCGTGCCGGTCGGGTACGCGCGCTTCGAACATGCCGCGTGGGAGAAAGCGCCTTCCCGCCCCGGGCGGCTCCTCGCGTGGTTCCCGCGCGACGAGCGGCGCCCGGATCGGCTGCGCGGCGCGCTCGATGTGCTCGAGCCCCACGCGATCGCGGATGGGACGAAGATCCTCATGGTGGGCACCCGCGAAGGGATGGACGACGAGTACGCGGCGTTCGTCGCCCACGGGTATACGGAAGCGCGCCGCAGCAAGAGCTGGGAGCTCGATCTCGCCGCGAACCGCGCGGCGCTGGCTGCCATGACCGAGGCGTCGCGCACACGGATGCGCGCCGAGGGCATCGAGCTCGTGACCGTCGACCGCATCGACGACCCCGAGAAGTGGAAGCAGCTCCACGCGATGGCCGAAGAGTCGATCCAGGACATCCCGACCACCGTGCCACACGCTCCGGAGTCCCTCGAGAGCTTCATGAAGTGGATCGGCGGGCCCGGCATGCACCACGACCGTCTCTGGGTCGCTCGCGAGGGAGACGCGATCGTCGGCATGTCGGTCCTCGACTATCCGCCGGGCGTGGGCAACGTGTGGACCGACTACACCGGCACGTCCCGCGCGGTGCGCGGCCGCGGCATCGCCCGCGCGCTCAAGTGCGAGACGGTCACCCAGGCGATCGCGCTCGGCGTGACGCACGTGCGCACCAACAACGACGGCGAGAACCAGCCGATCCTTCACCTGAACGAGGAGATGGGCTACACCCGGATCCCGGGGAACATCCAGCTCTTGAAGGACGCGCCCGCTCCGAGTTGATCGCGCCTAGCGCTTCGGCGACGGCTCCGCTTCGCGGAGGACGACGAACCGCTCGAGGCGTTCGCCGCGCCGCACGATGATCACCGGCACGGCGCGGCCGATCCGCTCGTCGACGAGAACGGCCTGCAGCCGCGAGAGGGTCGGCACCGGCTCGCCGTCGATTGCGACGATGACGTCGCCCGCCTTGATGCCGCCGAGGTCCGCGGGGGAGCCCGAGGTCACCTCGACGACCCGGACGCCGGCCAGCGGCACGCTGAGCGCGCTCGCGAGATTGCGGCCGAGCGGCGTCGCCGCGCCGGCGATGCCGAGCATCGCACGGCGGATGCGCCCGTCGCGGATGAGCGCGCCGGCCACGCGGCGCGCGGTCGCCGCGGGGATGGCGAAGCAGATGCCCTGGGCGTTCGGGATGATCGCGGTGTTCACGCCGACCACCCGGGCGTGCGTGTCCACGAGCGGGCCGCCGGAGTTGCCGGGATTCAGCGCCGCGTCGGTCTGGATGATGTTCTCGATGAGGCGGCCGTCGCGGGCGTGCAGCGAGCGGCCGAGCGCGCTCACGACGCCGGTCGTGACGGTCGACTGGAAGCCGAGCGGATCGCCGATGGCGATCACGAGCTGCCCCACCCGCACGGCGTCGGAATCGCCGAGCGTGGCGGCGGGCATCGGCGCGGCGTTGAGCACGCGGATGACCGCGAGGTCGGTGCTCGGGTCGGTGCCGGTGATCTGCGCGGCGAGCTCGGTCCCGTCGTGCAGCGTCACGCGCGGAGGCTGGCCGCTCTCGACGACGTGCGCGTTGGTCAGGATGTAGCCGTCGGGCGCGATGACGAAGCCGCTGCCGCCGCCGCGTCCCGCTGCGACGTGAACGACCGACGCCCCAACGCGCTCGACCACCGAGATGACGGCGGTCGAGAACGCGTCGAGGACCTCGGGACCGGTCTCTACGGCCATCGCTAGTTCAGCGGCCCGCCGGAGCGGACCTGTGCGACCTTGGACATCGCGTCGCGGAGCTGGGTGAGCCAGTCGCTTTCGTGCTGCTCCACGAGCCGGATGCACCAGGCGACGGCCTCGCTGCGGCTGCGGGCAACGCCCGCGTCCACGAGCGAGTCGAGGACCATGCGCTCCTTCTGCCGGAGGCGGGTCATCACGGGCAGCGAGAGGTGCGTGAACAGGAACGTCTTGTCCCCGTACTTCACGCCCCACGAGATCGGCCGCTCGAAGCGGTGCTCGGCCTCGTTGGAGATCTGCATCCGCTTCTCGCGGGTGTCTTCGCGGTGCTGCTTGATCCGGCCGGCGGCCGCGGCCTTCTGCGCATCCTCGCCGCCGTCGACCTTGACCTCTTTGAGCTTGCCGACCACGAGGATCTCGTC
>DASWFN010000063.1:0-4134 GCA_036394215.1 Candidatus Limnocylindria bacterium | reverse complement strand
CCTCGCCGCGGACGGTCCGGGAGCGGAAGAACCGCTGGAACAGCCGGGCCATCTCGTCAGGCGGGATGGTCGGCCCGTCGTTGTGGATGGTCACCCGGACGTAGCCGGCGACGGTCTCGGTGCGCAGGGCGATCTCGGAGCGCTCGGTGCCGTACTTCCCGGCGTTCCCGAGCAGGTTCGACAGGACCTGAGCGGTCCGGCGCGGGTCGCAGACGACCCGGTCGGTGCCGCGGCCGAAATGCGTGACGAGCTGCTGGCCCTTGGAGTCGAAGATCGAGCGGACGAATACGATGCTGTCCTCGAGGATGAGCCTGATGCTCGCGGGCACCGCGCGCACCTCGAACGTCCCGGCCTCGATGCTGCCGGCGTCGAGCAGGTTCTCGACGAGATGCTCGAGCCGCAGCGCGCTCCGGCGGAGCGTGCCGACCATCGCCCGCAGCTCCTCGCGGGGCATCGAGATCGCGTCCTGGTGCACGAGGTCGAGCGACGCGGTGAGCGCCGCGATCGGCGTGCGGAGCTCGTGGGCGACGTCCAGGAGGAACTCCTCCTTCAACCGGAGGAGCTCCGCGCTCGCGGTCACGTCGCGGACCGTGTGGATCGTGGCCCGCGGCGTCGACTCCGCGAGCGGCGTGGAGACGATCTCGAGCACGCCCATCCGATCCTCGCGCGGGAACCACGCTCGGCGGATCGCCTGGCCCTCGGGGTTCTGCACCGTGACCGCGCCCGAGACGATGAGGAGCTCCTCGAAGGAGCGGCCGATGAGGCTGTCCTCCCCGAGCAGGCGGAACGCCGCGGGGTTGGCCGACAGGATCCTGCCGTTCCCGTCGCTGATGAGGATCCCATCGGTGAGGGCGACGAACGCGTCCTCGAACGCGACGTTCGAGATCGCGTCGGTCTTCCGGCGCCCGCCGCCGCGCCGCTCGGGAGCGCTCACGATGGCCTCGGGATGCGCAGCCGGATCCGCGTCCCGCTCCCGGGGCTGGAGTCGATGGAGAGCTGCGCGCCGATGAGCCGGGCGGCCTCCCGCATCTGCAAGAGCCCAAGACTGCCACGGCCGGCATAGCTCCCGAGCGTCGCGGCCACGTCGAACCCCGCGCCATCGTCCTCGACGAGCGCGACGACGCTCGTCGCGTCGTCGGTCACGTCGATCGCGACGTTCGGTGCGCGTCCGGTCTTCACCGCGTTGTTCGCCGCCTCGCGCAGGACGGTGAAGGCACCGGCCTCGACCTCCGGCGCGAGCCGGGCCGTCGAGGCCGCGTTCCGCGCGAAGACGTGTGACCCGTTCGTCCCATCCATCCGCTCGGCGAGCGCGCGGACGGCCGCGGCGATGCCGTCCTCAGCGAGCGCCACCGGACGGAGGGCGAAGAGGATGTCGCGCAGGCCCTTCTGCGCCTCGAGGAGCCGCTCTCGGAGCTTGTCCATCTCCCCGACCGCCGCGTCGACATCGATGCGCGCGCGCTTCTGCGCGAGCTCGATCCCGATCGCGGCGTTCGCGATCGTCTGGGCCACGCCGTCGTGCAGGTCGCGCGCGAGGCGGTGCCGCGTCTCTTCGGTCACCTTCACGACCCGCAGCCGCTCCGCGGCGAGCTGCGCGTTCAGCGCGACGTACTCGAGCGCGATCCCGGCGGAGCTCGCGAGCGACTGGGCGACCGCCTCGTCGTCCTTCGTGAACGGTCCGTCGCCCTTCTTGTTCACGACCTGGAGCACGCCGAGCCGCGTGCGGTCCCGCGCGTCGACCGGGGCCACGAGCATCGATCGCGTCCGGTACCCGGTGCGCGCGTCGATGCTCGCGTCGAAGCGTGGGTCACCGTACGGGTCGTCGATCCGGAGCAGACCGCCACCGCGGGCGACCTCGGACGCGAGGCCCCGGCCGTCGAGCGGCAGGCGGATCTCGCGCAGCTCGCTCTCGGTGAGGATCCGCGACCACACCTCGGAGCGCTCGCGGTCCACGACGTAGACGGTGGCGCGCTCGGCATCGAGGAGGCCCACCGCGAACTCGGCGATGCGCCGGAGGACCACGTCGATATCCGGCTCGAGCGCGAGCTCACGCTGGAGGGTCAGCAGGAGCGCGAGCTGGTCGGCCTGGCCCGGCGGGCTCATCCGCCGCCAGTATCGGGCTCGGCGATGCGCCGCACCGTTTCCAGGGTGTCGATCTCCGAGACCGGCTTGTCCGGGCGGAGCCGCACGATCCGCGGGAATCGGAGGGCGTAGCCGGACGTGTGGCGGCTGCTGCGCTGGACCTGGTCGAACGCGACCTCGATGACCGTGTCCGGCTCGACCAGTCGGACCCGCCCGTAGTCCTTCACGGTGTGGGCCTTGAAGTACTCCGTGAGCTCGGCGATCTCGGCGTCGGTCAGCCCGGAGTAGGCCTTCCCGACGTTGAGGAGCTGCTCGCCATCCCGGACGGCGAAGGTGTAGTCGGAGAGGACCGCGCGGCGCTTCCCGTGGCCCCACTCGACGGCCGTCACGACGACGTCGAGCGTGCGGAGCGCCCGCTTCACCTTCAGCCACTCCATTCCGCGACGGCCGGGCCGGTACGGCGAGCGCGGGTCCTTCACCATCAGCCCCTCGTTCGCGCGCTCGCGTGCCGCCGTGAACTCCTGATCGAGCGTGGCGACGAGCGCCTCGCCGGTCTCGCGGATCTCACTGGAGCGCGCGAAGACGAGCGGCGCGCGCAGCGGGAGCGTCGCGAGCACTTTCTGGCGCTCGGAGAGCGGCTCGTCGAGCAGTGGCCGCCCGTCGCGCTCGAGGACGTCGAAGACGACGAGGCTCGCGGGAAGGGCACGCTGCAGGTCGTCGCTCACGGCCGTGCGGCCGAGGCGGTGCTGGAACTCGGTGAACGGGATCGCACGGCCCCGGGGATCGAACGCCAGCACCTCGGCGTCGAGCACGAACGTGCCGGGTATCGCGCGCAGGGGCTCGATGAGCTCAGGGAAGCGCGCGGTGACGCGGTCGAACGTCCGCGAGTAGAGCTCGACGCGGTCGCCCTCCTTGTGGACCTGCGCCCGCACGCCGTCGTACTTGTCCTCGACCACGTACGGCGGCGGGAACCGCTTCTCGACCTCGGCGAGGTCGGGGACCGGCGTCGCGAGCATCATCCCGATCGGCGCGAAGTGCACGAAGCGCGCGTCGTCGAGCGTCCCGTTCTTCGCCTGGATCGCGGTCACGCCGATGTCGCCGCCGAGCATGTGCGCGCGGCCGACGGCCTCGCGGTCGCGTCCGAAGGCGCGCGCGATCGCGTCCTCGAGGAGTCCCTCGCGCAGACCGATGCGCGGCTCGCCGCTCATCACCTTGACGAGGTAGCGGACCTCGCCGGCCGACGCGCGCGCGAGCAGCGCGCGGAGCTGCTCGCCCTTCGGCGCCACGCCGCGCGTCGCCGCGATGCGGTCGAAGGACTCGGCGACATCGCCGAGCGTGAGCGGGGGCGGCTTCGGCGGGATCGACGTGCTCTCCGCCAGCTCCGCCGCGACGTCGCCCATGTCGGCGTGCCGCTGGTAGGAGGCCTCGGCCGAATCGGGTGACGCACCGGTACGCCCGAAGACCGCGTCGAGCAGCGCGCGCCAGCCGACCTTGAGCACACGCTCGTCGGTCCGGGGGAACGGGACGCCGGCGAAGAGCCGCGCGGCGATGGCCAGATCAGGGTCGTCCAAGTCCGCGAAGTAGCGCCCGAGGTGGGCCAGCTTCTCGAGTTTCTTGGTCGTCGACCGCACGGCATCGGCCGTGCTTACCCAAGACACGAACGGGCTGGTCACGAAAAAGCGTGCGGCTGGACCCGGCTTCGCCGGCTCCGGCCGAGCCCCATTGGAGGGTTATAGATGGGCATCCTCGAGCTCCTGATCATCGTGCTCCTGCTGCTCTGGCTCTTCGGCTACTTCGGCCGCGGCCGGGTGTACGCGCGCGGCGGCACGGTCGTGGACGGCGGCGGCGGGCTCATGGGCGGCGGCTGGGTGCACACGCTGCTCGTCATCGTCGTCATTCTCGTCGTGCTGCGTCTGCTGGGCCTGATGTAGCTGGTCCCTTGAATGGGGCTCGGCCGGGGCGGGCATAGCCCGGCCCGGCCGGACGCGCTGTCTCGCCTATCGTCGTCTACGTGCAGAACGCACCCCCCGGTGGCGAGCGCATGCTCCGCGTCCC
>DASWFN010000062.1:0-26048 GCA_036394215.1 Candidatus Limnocylindria bacterium | reverse complement strand
GGCGAGCGCGGCGACACTGTTCGCCGCGACGCTCTCGATCCCGGTGCTCTTCGCCCCGCTCGGACTCGCCGGCATGGCCCGATTCCCTCGCTCGCCCGGCCTGCGGTGGAGCATGGCCATCGTCATCCCGGCCGCGATCCTCATCACCACGGGCGCCGTCTACGGCGGGACCAGCCTCGTCTCGCCCGAGCAATTCCGCTGTCCGTAACGGTCCTGGCACGGGGACTGCTCGCCCGGCCGGTATGAGTACGACACACGAACCCGACGTCAACGAGACCGAGATCATCGACCGGCCCGTGGTCACCGAGCGCGTGGAGCGGGTCGAGCGCGTCCGCGAGCCCATGGCGCCCGCGTCCCAGGTGAACGTCAACGCGAACCCGTACGCACCGGTCTGGACGGTGACGCGCGTCGTCACGCTGCTCTTCACCGTCCTCGAGGTGCTGCTCCTCATCCGCTTCGTCTTGAAGCTCCTCGGGGCGAACCCGGCGCAGCCGCTCGTGTCCGGCTTGTACGCGATCACCGAGCCGCTCGTCCGTCCGTTCCAGGGCATCTGGCCGCAGACGAGCACGCCCGTCGTGATCGATCTGCCGGCGCTCCTGGCGATCGTCTTCCTGTTCCTCATCGCGGCGCTCGTCGTCGCGCTGGTGCGGGCGATCGCCGGCAACCGAACTCCGGTCTAGGTCGCTCCCGCGGCACGGACCTCGTCGAGGGCCCCCGGGTCCTCGAGCGACGACGTGTCCCCGAGATCGGTCTTGCCCAGATACGCGCCGCGGATGAGCCGCCGGAGGATCTTGCCGTTGCGCGTCTTCGGCAGCTGCCGCACGAAGCGCACGGCCTTCGGGCGCAGCGGCTTCCCGAGCTGCTCGACGATGGTGTCCGAGACGGATCGCTCGAGCGCGGCGTCGAGCACCGCGCCGGGCTTCGCGACGGCGAAGACGACGATGGCCTCGCCCTTCAGCTCGTCGGGCACGCCGATGGCCGCGGCCTCACTGACCGCGGCGTTCGCGACGGCGGCCGACTCGACCTCGGCCGGACCGACGCGCTTGCCCGCGATCTTCAGCGTGTCGTCGCTGCGGCCCTCGATGTACCAGAAGCCCTCATCGTCGATGCGCGCCCAGTCGCCGTGGACCCACACGTCGGGCCAGCGGCTCCAGTAGGTCTCGAGGTAGCGCCCCTCGGTGTCCTTCCAGAAGCCGCGCGTCATCCCGGGCCACGGCGCCTTCAGCACCAGCTCGCCGACCGTGCCGCGCACCGGGCGTCCCTGTTCGTCGACGACGTCCGCGGCCATGCCCGGCACCGGGCCGCGGAATGACCCGGGCTGGATGTCCGACCAGGTCGTGCAGCCGAGGATGCCGCCGGAGATCTCGGTGCCACCGGAGTAGTTGATGATCGGGACGCGCGAGTCGCCGACCGTGCGGAAATACCACCACCACGGATCCGGATTCCACGGCTCGCCGGTGCTGCCGAGCACGACGAGGCTCGAGCGATCGTGCCGGCGGACAGGCTCCTCGCCCGAGCGCATGAGGCCGCGGATGGCCGTCGGCGAGATCCCGAGGTGCGTGACCCGATGGCGCTCGACCATCGACCACACCCGCGAGGCATCGGGGAAGTCCGGCGTGCCGTCGTACAGCACGATCGTCGCGCCGAGCACCAGACCGCCGGCGATGAGCCAGGGACCCATCATCCAGCCGATGTCGGTGAACCAGAAGATGACGTCGCGCTCCTGCAGGTCGAAGCAGTGCGCGAGATCCTGCGCGGCCTTCACCGGGAATCCGCCGTGCACGTGGACCGCGCCCTTCGGCCGGCCGGTCGTGCCGGACGTGTGGATGATCATGAACGGGTCCTCGGCCGACGTGTCCTCCCACGCCGCGAGCGGGGCCGCGCCGCGGCGCATGACCTCGGCCCACGTGACGTCGCGATCGCGCTTCGGGTACTCACGCCCCAGACGCTCGGCGACGATCACCGTCCGCACGGTCGGCGCGCCATCGGCCGCCGCGTCGGCGGTCTCCTTCATCGGGACGACGGCCCCGCGGCGATGGAAGGCGTCGGCGCAGATGAGGACCGACGCTTCGCTGTCGCGGAGCCGTCCGGCGATGGCCTCGGCGCCGTAGCCCGAGAAGATCGGGGTGTAGATCGCGCCGAGCGCGCCGGTCGCGAGGACGGCGATGACGCACTCGATCCCCATCGGGAGGAAGATCGCGACCCGATCGCCCTTCCGGACGCCCGACGCGCGGAGTCCCGCCGCGAAGCGCGCGACGTCCGCGCGCAGCTCGCCGTACGTGCGCCGGTCCACGGTCCCGTCCTCGCGCTCGGCGATGAGCGCGAGATGACCCGGGTCGCGATCGGTGCGCAGCGCCGTGTCGACGTAGTTCATCCGGCCGTCGGTCCACCAGGTCGTCCACGGGATGCCGCGCGCACTGTCCATCGCGCGGGAGTACGGCGTGGTCCACACGAGGCCGAGATCGCGGTCGACCGCGCGCCAGAAGCGCTCGGGATCGTCCGTCGCCCAACGGAGGAACGTGTCGTAGTCGTCGATGCCCTGGGCCTTCGCGAACCGGCGGAGCCGGCTTCGGGCGAGATGACGCTCGGTGGGCGTCCATGCGGCGGGCACGTCGTCGACTCTAGCGACGTATCGTTCGGTCGTGCCAGCGAAGAAGACGACGGCCGTCAAGAAGACGACCCGCAAGACCACGAAAAAGCGTGGCCCCGCCGCGCCCCGCGGACCGGAGCCGCTCGAGAGCGCGATCGAGCTCGCCGATCCGCTGGTCGCGGATCTCGCGAAGCGCGTGGCGAAGGCCGGCGGCGCGACGCACGCCGCGTACAAGGATCCGTACGGCGGCTCGCCGCTCCTGTTCGCGAGCCTGCCGCTCCGCTCGATCGAGGCCACCGAGTTCCAGCGCGATCTCTCGAAGGTCCACGCCGACCGCCTGTCCGACGCGATCGGCGCCGTCGGCGTGTTCCTCGATCCGGTGATCGCCGTCGCCGCCAAGGACGGCTTCACCTCGCCGAACGGACGCCACCGCCTCGCGGCGGCGAAGAAGCTCGGGCTGCGCACCGTGAGCGCGCTCGTCGTCGCGGACCCGCAGATCGCCTATCGCATCCTGCCGCTGAACACCGAGAAGGCCCACAACCTGCGCGACCGGAGCATGGAAGTGATCCGGATGGCGCGCTCGCTCGCGAAGGAGCAGCCGCGGTCCAAGGAGAAGGACCATGCCGTCGCCTTCGAGGCCGCCCACTTCCTCACCCTCGGCACGGCGTACGAGGAGCGCGGGCGCTTCGCCGGCTCGTCGTACCAGTCGATGTTGCGGCGCGTGGACGTGTTCCTCGACTCGACGCTGCCCGCCGCGTTGCGGCAGCGCGATCAATGGGGCCGCCGGCTCCTCGACATCGACGACCGCGTCGCGGCGCACGTGAAGACGCTCCAGGAGATGGGTTTCAAGAGCCCGTACCTCCGCGCGGTCGTCGTCGCGCGGTGCAACCCGGTGCGCTGGATCCCGCAGAAGCGCGGCGCGCCGCCGCCGATGAGCATGGCCGAGGCCTTGGGCAAGATGGCGGCGAGCGTCCGCAAGTTCGATCCGAAGTCCGTGCGCGCGGGCGACCTCGCGCTCGTGGCGGCGGTCAGCTCCGACGAGGGCTAGAACCCGGGCACGTAGTCCAGCACGATCGCCGCGATCAGGATCGCGATGAACGCGACCACGATGAGGACGAGCGGCACGACGTAGAACAGCACGATCGAGATCACGAGCACGATGAGCGCGCGGCGCGGCTCCAGCGCGTAGTGGATCTGGATCGCGCGCCACGCGATGACCCCGAGCCACACGAGGCAGATCGTTCCGATGACCGATGCGAGCGGCGCGCCGGCGGCGTGCCCGCTACCGAGGAGCGCGCTCGCGGCGTCGGCGGGGATCCGCGTGAGCGCGGTGGCGTAGCCGAACAGCACGAACATCGGGCGGAACGGCCGGCGGGTGCCATCGAGCCGCGCGGCCGCATGCACCGCCGTGGAGCCGAGGATCCACACGAGGAGCGGCGAGAACGCGGTCACGACGATCACCGCGGTCCACACCTGCTCGATGAGGTATCCGATGATGGCGGCGCGGTCGCGGCCGAGCTGATCGATGAGCGTCTGCACCAGCGGGCTGCGGGTGTTGCCGAACAGGAAGCTGCTCGCGGGTACGTCGGCCGCGTAGCGCGCGGCGCCGACGGCCGCGACCGCGGTCGCGAGAACGACGAGGCCGACCGCGATGGAGAGGCGCCCGGTCGCGAGCACCGCCGCGGCGCCGCGCCTCGGCGAGCGCAGGAGCGAGAGGAGCTCGCTCAACGGAACGCCGCCGCGAGCGCTTCGCCGGTCGCGACCTCGGTCGCGACATCGATCGCGTCGCGCTCGTCGCCGCTCCACTCCGGTGGATCTTGGTCGTGCAGCTCCTCGGGCACCGGCGCGCCGAGCATCACCAGATACTCGACCGACCAGCCGCGCGCGACCGCGTCGAGGTCGTAGCCGCCGCCACCCATCGCGACCCACGGCAGTCCGAAGCCGGCGAACGCGCGAACGGCGTGCTCGCACGCGCGCGTCGAAAGCTGCAGATGCGTGAGGGGATCGGTGAAGTGCGAGTCGATCCCCTGCTGGGTCACGAGGACGTCGGGCTTGAACCGCTCCACGAGCGGCGGCACCACCGCGTCGAACGCCGTCAGGTACGCACGGTCGTCGGTGTACGGCGGCAAGGCGACGTTGATGCTGTACCCGGCGCCCTTGCCGGTGCCACGCTCGCCGGCGAAGCCGGTGCCCGGAAAGAGCGCGCGCCCGGTCTCGTGGAGCGAGATCGTGAGCACCTGGTCGGTGTCGTAGAACGCGGCCTGGACCCCGTCGCCGTGGTGCGCGTCGATGTCGACGTACGCGACCTTCAGGCCGCGGTCGGCGAGGAGGCCGCAGGCGATCGCCGGATCGTTGTAGATGCAGAAGCCCGCTGCGCGCGCGCGCATCGCGTGATGCAGCCCGCCCGCGCCGTTGAACGAGACCCGCAGCCTGCCGGCCAGCACCTCGTCCACCCCGCGGAGCGTGGCGCCCGTGGTCAGGAGCGACGCCTCGTGCATGCCGGAGAACGGCGGCGTGTCACCGCGCTGGGAGAGGCCCCAGCGCGCGTAGTCGAGCTCCGGATCGGCCGACGCCTGCCGTACCGCGGCCACGTACTCGGGAGCGTGGATCCGCTCGATCTCCGCGATGGTCGCATCGCGCGGCTCGAGCAGGACCGCATTCTGCCGGGCGAACGCGCCGAGGCGCTCGAGCGTGTCGTGGACGCCGACGAGCCGCCGGGGCTTCAGCGGGTGATCGTCTCGGTAGACGTGGGACGCGAGCCGCGGGTCCCACACGAACCCCGCGCGGTCGGTGCTCAGCGCTCGAGCGTCTCCATGAGCTCGCGCCACTCGCCCGGCGACATGCCGGTGGACTCGCGATCGACCTTCTCGCCGCGGAGCAACCGCTGGACGACGGCGAGACCTTTACCGGACAGCTCATACGCCCCCATCCGGTAATCGATAAAGGCCGCGTAGGTCGATGGCACCCACTGCTTCACCACGTCAAGAAGTGCCTCGGCGTACACCCGGATCTCGTACTGCGCGTGCGCATCAGCGCGCAAAGACAAGAAATGCAGGAGGTTGTGGAGGTCCATCTTCCAGTAGAGCTGCGTGTAGAGATTGACCGGGAGGTTCATCCGAGCAAGCTCGCGAGCCAGGCCCTGTCGTTCCGGATCCAAGATCTGCCCATCGATCTCGTTGAGCATCTCTTCGTAGTGCGTATAGGCGCTCGCGGCATCCGCGCGCAGAATGTCGAGTACTCGTGCGGCTTCGATCTCATTGAGGACATCGCCGCGACCTTGACGGTTCGTCTTCGCTTGCGCCGCGAGATTCTCAGGCACCGGCATGTAGAACTCGCGATCGAGTATCGAATATCTTCCGCTCACCTCGTTCGCCGAGGCCACCCGATGCCGTAGAAATTGTCTCGCTACGAATATCGGCATCTTGACGTGGATCTTCAGCTCGCACATCTCGAACGGCGACGTGTGGCGATGGCGCATGAGGTAGTTGATGAGCCCGGCGTCCTCGCGCACCTTCTTGGTGCCCGCGCCGTACGACACGCGCGCGGCCTGCACGACGGCGGCGTCGTCGCCCATGTAGTCGATGACGCGGATGAAGCCGTGGTCGAGGACCGGGATCGGCTGATAGAGCAGCGCTTCCATCGCCGGCACGGTCGCACGGCGGGTCTCGTGCGTCGCCTGGCGCTGGGCCTCGATCTCGGACCGCTGCGACTGCGTGACCGCGGCCGGCCGCTCGAGGGTGTCCACGAGGAGCGAGTCTAGGACCGGCCGAAATCACCGCCATGGCGTGACTCGGGCGCGTGGCGGCGATCGAGCGCCACGCGCGCGCCGCTCTGCGCCTTCGCGACGGACTTCATCTCCGCCGCCGCCTGCGCGAGCGCCGCCGCGGTCGGGAACGCCCGCGAATCCGACCGCGCGATGCCGACCGACACCGACGCGAACGGCCAGCGGCTGCGCAGGCCGCGGCGATCGGGCGCCTCGTAGCCGCCGGCGGCGATGTCGCCGTCGTCGTGCAGCTGCCGCGACCGCACCGCGAACCGCGCCACGATCTCGTCGGCGAGCGCCTCGGCGTCCTCAGGTCCGCACAGCACGACGAAATCGTCGCCACCGATGTGGCCGAGGAACACATCCTCGCCCAGCGCGGCCACCGCGCCGAAGATCGCCTCGGCCAGCTCGGTGATGAGCGTGTCGCCGCGGGTGAAGCCATAGCGGTCGTTGAAGCTCTTGAAGTGGTCGATGTCGATGTACAGGCACGCGAAGGCCTCGCCGGCGCGGAGCCGCGCGGTCATCTCCTCATAGATCGCAGTGTTCCCCGGAAGCCCGGACAGCGGATTCAGGCCGCCGAGCGTGCGCAGCCGTCGCAGCGCCGTGTGCACGCGCGCCGCGAGCTCGTCGAGGTCGAACGGCTTCGTCACGTAATCGTCGGCACCGGCCATGAGGTGCCGCACCTTGTCGTCCCGGCGTGACGAGCCGGTCAGGAACACCACCGGCGTGTAGCGGGTCCGGTGATCGGCCTGCAGCCGCTGGAACACCTGATCGCCCGACAGCTCCGGGAGCGCGAGGTCGAGCACGATGAGCTGCGGCCGGAGCGCGATCGCGCGCTGCAGCGCGGTGACGCCGTCGTGCACCGCTTCGCTCGCGAGCCCGTCCTCGGCGAGGCGTTCGATGAGCGCGGCACACGTCGCGGGATCGTCGTCGACGATCAGGACCGTCGGTCTTCCGTCTCCCACGCCGACGATGGTCCGCCCCCGCGTCTACTGCGAATAGATGACCCGCGCGAGCCGTGCGGGTCAGGACGAAAGGGCCACGCCGGTAAATGCATGTTTACTCGCCGTGCGGTCGAGCGACCGAGCGGTGAGCCGGTGAGCGTTAGGGCGTCGTGCCGATGACCGCGAGGCAGCCATTGCGGAACGCGACGCGATCCACGACGAGCGGGATCGACGAGCTGAAGTCCGCGAACGACTTGTCGAGCGACTGGCTGAGCTGATCCTTCACGTTCCCCGGCACCGGGCCGAGATCGAGGTCGCGCGTCTTCAGCGACAGCTTTCCGTCGCGCGCGCTCGCGATGATCGCGGCGGATGCGGGCACGGTCAGTGGACCGGCGCTCGCCTGCGCCGCGAGGTGCACGCCCGCGGCATCGATCGTCACCGCGATGCCGGTCACCGGCACCGGAAGCGCCGCGCTCTTCGCGCCGTCGACGGCGGCGGCCGTGAGCTCGGCGGCCGAGAAGACGATCGCCGCCGCCTGCTTCGGGCTCGTCTTGGCGTAGCTGCTGAGCGCGTTCGAGCGGTCGGCGAGCGGTCCGGATGAGAAGACGCGGCCCTTCGCCTCGGCGCCGCACACGCTCGTCACGCCCTCGGCGGCGGTGAAGCCGCTGGTCGTGAGCGCACCGGTCGCGGGCACGGTCACCCCGACGCTCGATCGCACGAGGTCGCCGAGCGCGAGAGCCGCGGTGAGCTTCGTCGAGAAGTCGTTCGTCGCACCACGGCTGCCGTCCAGCGTGAGCGTCGCGCCGGGCGACGCCGCGGCCGCGGTCATCGCGATGGCGTAGGTGCCGGTCTGCGGTCCGTCGATCGACACGACCGCGCCCGCGGAATTGCAGCCCGGGATCTGACGCACGGCCGCGCTGCACTGCAGCCCGCGTGGATCGATGACGGTAAAGCCGACGTTCGCCGACGGCGTGAAGCGCAAGCGTGGCGATGGCGATTGCGGCGCCGGAGCCGCCGGTGCCTGTGCGCCCTGTGGTACCGAGACCTCTTGACCCGCGCCGACGCTCGTCTCCCCGCCGGCCTGGGCCTGCACGAGGACCACGCCCTCGGTGGTCTTCACGGTCGTCGTCGTGACGCCATTCACCACTTCGACGATGGTCTCGAACGCGGTGCCGCGGACCGCCGCCGTCGAGGACGGCGTCTTGATCTCGAACTTGCTGTCGCCGGTGAGCTTCGACACGGACGCCCAGGTATGACCGAGCGTCTGCTCGATGGAGACCTGGATGCCGCCGCTGCTCGTCTTCGTGAGGCTCGCCACCTTGACCTGCGCGCCGGACTCGACGGTGAGCGTGCTGCCGTCGAAGAACGTGACGACGGCATTGCCCGCGTTGTTCGCGCGGACCGTGTCGCCCGTCGTGAGGAGGTCGCCGTCGAACGCGGGAGCGAAGTCACCGCCCGCCTTCTGCGCATCGACCTGCCCGTGGAGGACCGTCAGGGTCGCGGCATTGGCGATGGAGAGACCGCCGCCGCGGGGGAAGAACAGGAACGCGCCGGCCGCGACGACGACGACAAGCAGAACGACGGCGAACCGCTTCACTTTCCCCTCGATCCCTCGAAAAACGCTCGGTGTGCTGTTCGCGAGGCTACCAGAGGAGCGGTCGCATACCGGTGTCAGCGCGCGGGCAGCTTCTCCCAGTCCGATCGCAGGAGCTCGCAGGTCCAGTGGTCGTGCCACCGGCCTTCGCGGAAGAGGTGCTCGCGCTCGATGCCGACCTCGCGATAGCCCGCTTTGAGGAGGGCTTTCCGGCTCGGCCCGTTCTCGGCGAACGCGCCGGACAGCAGCTTGTGGAGATTGAGCTGTCGGAATGCGTAGTCCGTTCGGATGACCATCGCCTCCGAGGCGCGGCCTTTGCCCCACTCGGACCTGTCGCCGATCATGATCCCGGTCGTCCCGTGCGCGTGCAGCCAATCGATGCGGTGGATGCCGGTCGCGCCGATGGCCTTCCCGTCCGCCTCGAGCATCCAGAACACGTCGGTCTTCGATTCACCGATCGATCTGAGGAATCCCTCCTCCTGCAGCTGGCCCACCGCGAAGCGCCGGAGCAGGAACCGGGTCACCTCGAGGTCGGCGAACCATTCGACGAAACGGGCCGCGTCGGAGTCGTCGGGCGGGCGAAGTGTCACCTTCGTGCCGCTCAGCACGGGACCGTACATCTGCGCTCGCGATGCTAGCGCGGCATCATGCGTGAATGCGCCTGCACTTCCTCGGCGCCGCGCGGACGGTGACGGGGTCCCAGTACCTGCTCGAGACCGATCGTGCGCGTGTGCTCATCGACTGCGGCATGTTCCAGGGCAGCCCGCACGACGTGATCCGCAACCGGGTCCCGTACGCGTACGACCCGCGGACGATCGACGCGCTCCTGCTGACGCACGCACATCTCGACCACTGCGGCCTCATCCCGCAGCTCGGCGCGCTCGGCTTCAAGCACCGCGTCTTCGCGACGCGCGGCACGACGGAGCTCGCCGAGCTCGTGCTCCTTGACTCCGCGAAGCTGCAGGAGGAGTTCGCCGCGAGCCACCAGCGGTTCCAGCGGCGGCATCCCGATCGCGCCCTGCTCGAGGACCGCGCGTCCGCGGCCGAGCTCGCCGCGGCGACCGACGAGGACGCCGAGCAGGCGACGCGCACCGCACAGCCGGAGGCGCTCACCTACCTGCGCGAGCCGCTGTACACGGTGAGGGACGCGCAGGCCGCGCTCGGCCGGTTCAAGGGGATCGAATACGGGCGCGAGCTCGAGGTCGCGCCGGGCGTCAGCGCCACGTATCTCGACGCGGGTCACATCCTCGGCTCGGCGATCATCCGCGTGCACGCGCGCGACAACAGCGGCACGCGGACCATCGTCTTCAGCGGAGACCTCGGCCGGCCGGGAACGCCGATCGTCCGCGATCCGACGCCGGTGCGTGACGGCGACTACCTCCTCGTCGAGTCGACCTACGGCGGGCGGACCCACGAGCCGCAGGAGGAAGCGATCCGGCTGCTCGGCGAGTGCGTGACCGAGGCGCACGACGCGAAGGGCGTGCTGCTGATGCCGTCGTTCGCCATCGGCCGCACCCAGGAGATCGTCTTCGAGCTCGACCGGCTGCTGTCGGCGGGGCGCATCCCGCACCTGCCGCTGTACCTGGACTCGCCGATGGCGACCGGAGCAACGGCGATCTACCGCAAGTACGAGGAGTACTTCGACGACGAGACCCGCGCGCTTCTCGCGCGCGGCGAGTCCCCGTTCGATTATCCGGGCGCGATCCTGGTGCGCGATGGCAAGGCGTCCGCGGCTCTCGACACCGACGCGCCGCGGCCATTCGGCATCGTCGCGGGCAACGGGATGATCACCGGCGGCCGCATCGTCCAGCATGTGAAGGCATTCATCGGCGACCCGGGGATGACGCTGCTGTTCGTCGGCTACCAGGGCGAGGGCACCGTCGGCGCGCAGCTGCAGCAGGGCGCGAAGACCGTCCGCATCGATGGCCACGATCTCGAGGTCCACTGCAAGGTGCGCTCGATCAGCGGCTTCTCGGCGCATGCCGACGAGCCCGAGCTGCTCGCCTGGCTCCGCAACTTCAGCGCGGCGCCGCGCATGACGTTCATCGTCCACGGCGACCCCGCCGCGCAGATCGCGTTCGAGCCGAAGGTCCGTGAGCTCGGCTTCGCGACGACCGTGCCGTCGTGGCGGCAGGTCGTGGAGCTCACCTAGTGACGGACAGCCCAGAGCGGACGCGGCCGCAGGCCGCGGTGATACGGGGAGTCTGCTTCGACTTCGGCGACACGCTGTTCCACAGCCCCGACGGCGCCGCGGTGATCGCCGAGGCCGGCGTCGCGCCGCAGGTCGCGCGCGAGCTCTGGGAGAAGATCTGGCAGGACTCGAAGACGCCCGCAGCCCTCGCCGTCCAGCGCGACCTCTCGCCTGAGGCCCACCGCACCGGATGGATGGATCTCTTCGCCCAGGCGGACGTGCACCGGCCGGGCCTCGCGACGCTGCTCTACGAGCGCGTGATGGATCACCGCAAGTGGATCCCGTTCCCGGACACCGAGCCGGTGCTGCGCGAGCTCCGGCGCCGCGGCCTCCGGATCGGCGTGGTGAGCAACGTCGCGGAGGATCTGCGGCCGGTGTTCGTGGCCCGTGGCTGGGGCGACCTCATCGACGCCTATACGCACTCGTACGAACACCGCATCGAGAAGCCCGACGTGCGCATCTTCCTGGCGGCATGCAAGGCCATGGGCACCGCGCCGAATGAGACGGTCGTGGTAGGCGATCACGCGGTCGACGGCGGCGCGGTCGCCGCCGGGTGCGTCGTGCTGCTGCTCCCCCGCACCGATACGGCTGATCCGGGCGAACCCCGTGGGCTCGAGCGGGTCCTCGCGCTCGTCGGAAGCTAAGCGACCGGCCGGCGCGCCAGCGCGGCCTCGAGGAGCACCGCGTCGCCGCGGCGATCGCCGACGTCGAGCTTCGAGCGGATCCGGGTGATGTGCACGCGCAGCGTCTCGGGCGAGAGGTCGAGCCGCGTTGCCAGCTCCGCACGCTCGACCGTCTTCCCCTCGGCATGCAGCTTCTCGATCTCGTGTAGGACGCCGATCTCGCGCCAGGTCAGCCCGACCGCGCGCAGGTAGTACGTCGCCTCGTCGAGGGCGGATGCCGCGGTCGCCGACGCTGCATCCGTCTTCGCGCGGCGGACCGCCGCGTCGCCGCGCCCCTTGAGCTGGACGGCGAGCGTGCGCGCTTGCGGGTCGCCCTCCGCGGCGCGGCCGAGCCACGCCGCGACGTCGGGAAGGTAGTAGGCGAAGCCCTCGCCACCGCGCACGGCGATGTCGCGCACGAGCTGGACCGCCCGCGCGTTGCCGCCGCCGCGGACGAGCGCCTCGCGGCTGAAGGCCGCGTGCACGGCTGCGCCGAGCGACCAGTGGCCCATCCCCCGCGCCTCGAACTCCTTGCCGACCTCATCGAGCAGGCGCACCGCCCCGCGCGGGTCCCCGCGCCGACCCTTCACGATGCCGCGCACGAAATCGCGGAAGTGCTCGTCCGCCGGCTGGCCCTTCTGCGCGCGCGACAGGATGCGCTCGGCGACCTCGGCCTCGCCGCGGAGGAGCGCGATGTGCGCGAGGTCCTCCGGCGCGCCGGCGCCGCTCTGACGGCCGAGCCGGTCGCCCGTCGCGATCTCACCGCGCTCCATTCGCGCCCGGGCGAGGCAGAGCAGCGTGTAGCGCCACGCCGAGGTGCCATACGCCCGCAAGCCCTCCTCGGCGCGGGTGAATTCGTCCGCGGCGCGATCGTTCATGCCCGCGTACGAGTGGGCGAATCCGTTCGTGTAGGTGGCCCACGCCGTCTCCCACGGGTCGCCGAGCTTCACCGCCGCCCGCGCGGTCGCGTCCGCCGCGGCCGCGGAGCCGACGTAGTCGCCGGTGTGGGCCAGCAGGTGGGCCAGCTGCCGCTGCACGCGGGTGGTGACGAGATCCTTCGCGCGGCCGCGCGGCGCCGCGGCGAGCGCGTCCTCGGCCCAGCGCGCGTCGGTGAGGGCCGCGGTGATCTCGTTCGCGGAGGTGTGGTTCACCGACGTCGCGAGCCGGAGCTCGGCGAGCATCAACGGCTCGGCCGCTGCGGACCGCTCGGCGCGGGCCACCAGGCGCCCGACCTCATCGAAGCGGACCAGGTAATACGCGAGGTGGATGAGGTCCACCGCGATCCGCGTCGCGAGCAGCGGATCCTTCGTCTGGGGATGCAGCGCGGTGAGCTCGGCCCAGGCGACGTCGAACGACTCGACCGACACGAGGCACCGCGCGCGCAGGATCCGCCGCTCGAGCGACTGCCGGCCCACCGACAGCGTCGGCAGGAGCCGTTCGGCGTCGGCCCGGGAGAGCGGCGCGAGGGCTTGGTCGCGCGCGGCCGTCATGCCTAAGTAGTACGCCAGCGCTACGACTTGGGTTCGGCGGGCGGGCCTACGTGGGCGGGAAGTGCGGCTGCAGCTCCAGGACATGCTCGTGGGAGTGCTTCGCCTGGTACGCGCCGAGCCAGCCGGCCGTGACCGGGCCGCGCTCGGCGTGGACGCCCAGCCGGTCTTTCGCGCCGGGGCGCTGGAGGAGCTGGACGATCGTCGCGTGCGCGGCCTGGATGCGCCTGGTGAGCGCCATCGCGTCGGCCTCGTTGTTGCGCCGCTCGCGCGCGACGGCGTCCTGGTCGAACAGCGGCAGCGCGGGGCGGTCCTCCTCGACCGAACGGCGGACCCGCTCGGCGAAGATCTCCGCCGAGTCGGCGAGATGGCCGATGACCTCCTTCGCGGTCCACTCGCCGAAGCGCGCGGCGCGCAGCTCGGCGTCCGGCGTGCGCCGGACGATCGCCGAGAGCGTCGCGGCGTCGTCGGCCAGCGTGAAGGCGGTGTCCTCGTCGTAGCCGAGCTCGTCGTTCGTCATGCGTCCTCCGACTCCAGCGAGGCGAGGCGGTCGGCCTCATCGGCCTGCATGAGCGCCTCGACGAGGTCGTCGAGCTCGCCGTCCATGCGGCGCGGCAGGTTCGAGAGATTGTGCCCCAGCCGCTTGTCGGTGAGGCGGTCCTGCGGGAAGTTGTACGTCCGCATCTTCTCCGCGCGCTCGCCGCGGCCGATCTGGGCGTTCCGGAGCGCCCCGGCCTTCGCGTCCTTCTCTTCCTGAGCGCGGGCGAAGAGGCGCGCGCGCAGGACCGTCATCGCCTTGGCCTTGTTCTTCATCTGCGAGCGCTCGTCCTGCTGGATCACCACCTCGCCGGTCGGAAGGTGGGTGATGCGCACGGCCGAGTCCGTCGTGTTGACGCCCTGGCCGCCCTTGCCGCCGGCGCGGTAGACGTCGATCTTCAGATCGTCGTCGTTGATCTGGATGTCGACCTCCTCGGCCTCGGGCAGCACGGCGACGGTCGCGGTCGACGTGTGCACGCGACCCTGGGCCTCGGTCGCCGGCACCCGCTGGACGCGGTGCACGCCGGACTCGAACTTGAGACGGCTGTACGCGCCCTGGCCGGCGATCCGGAAGATCACCTCCTTGTAGCCCCCCTTCTCCGAGCGGCTGGCGGAGAGCTCCTCGGCCTTCCAGCGGTGCCGCTCGGCGTAGCGCAGGTACATCTTGTAGAGCTCGCCCGCGAACAGCGCGGCCTCTTCCCCGCCCTCGCCGGCGCGGATCTCGACGATCACGTTCTTGTCGTCGAGCGGGTCGCGTGGGATGAGCTGGGTCCGCAGACGATCCGTCAGGCGATCGACTTCGATCGCCGCCTTGCCTTCCTCCTCGATCGCGAGATCGCGGAGATCCGCGTCGTCGCCCTCCTGGAGCTCCCGGGCGTCCGCGAGCCGCTGCTCGGCGCCGCGCAGGTCGCGGATCGTGCCGACGATCGCCTCGAGCTGCGCGTACTCCTGCCCGACGGCGCGCAGGCGGTCGCGATCGCCGGTGACGGCCGGATCCGACATCGCCTGGCCGAGCTCGTCGTGACGCTGTTCGATCTGCGAGAGCCGGCCGCGGAGCTTCGGAGAGAGCTCGCTCATGCCGCCGCGTCCCCGGCGAGCGCCTCCTCGAGCGAAGCGATCGCGACCTCGATCATCGGCCCGTCGGGCCGGCGGGTCGTGATCGCCTGGAGCAGCAGGCCGGGCGCGATCGCAAGGCGCATGAACGGATTGTCCTCGTGTCCCGCGCCGAGCTTCAGGACCTCGTACGAGATGGACGCGACCGGGACGACGAGCGCGAGCCGCACGAGGATGTCGGCGATCAGGTTGACGCGCGGCACGAACGCGAACGCGGCGATCGCGATGATGACCACGAGCAGGAGGAAGGCCGTGCCGCAGCGCGGGTGCGCGGTCGGGTACGGCTCCACGTGCGTCGCGTCCAGCGGGTCGCCGTGCTCGAACGCGTGGATGGTCATGTGCTCCGCGCCGTGGTACGCGAACACCCGGCGGATGTCGGGCAGAAAGGAGATCGCGACGAGGTATCCGAGCAGCAGCGCGAGGCGCAGCAGGCCCTCGGCGATGTTCAGCCACAGCGATGACGAGATGGCCGAGCGCAGCAGCCCCGTCGCGGCATAGGGAACGCCGATGAACAACACGAGCGCCGCGGCGAGGCTGACGAACATGATGCCGGCGCTGCCGCCCCTCCCGAGCTGCGCCTGTTGCTGCTCCGGCCGTTCGGCGGCCAGCTGAACGTCGGCGGAGCGCATGAGCATGCGCATCCCGTAGCTGAGCGACTCCCAGAGCACGAACACGCCGCGGACGAACGGCGCGCGCGCGACCTTCGACCGCACGAGGACCGAGTCGAGCGGCTCGCGGTAGCGGTAGATCCCGCCGTCGGGCCTGCGGCACGCGAGCGCGATCGTGCGGCGCCCCCGGATCATCACGCCCTCGATGACCGCCTGCCCGCCGTACGTCGTCGGTTTGACGCTCCTGCTCAATCTCTCGGCTCCGCCGAAGAGATGCGCTCAGGGCTGATGGGCTCACTCGTCGCGGCAAAGCCGCTCCTCGCTCGTCTTGGTACGTCGTGGCAGGACTTGCAGCGCGCCTCGTAGGCCTCCTGCGCGCCGATCACGATGATCGGGTCGTCGTAGTCGGCGGGCACGCCGTTCACGATGCGCTGCGTGCGCGTGGCGGACTCGCCGCAGACGACGCAGATCGCCTCGAGCTTGTCGACGCGCTCGGCGAGCGCGAGCAGCGTCGGGACCGGCCCGAACGGCTCGCCGCGGAAGTCGAGGTCAAGGCCCGCGCAGATCACGCGGCGTCCGCCCAAGACGAGCTCGCGGACGACACGGATGACGCCGGCGTCGAAGAACTGCACTTCGTCGATGCCGACGACGCTGGTCTCAGCGGAAAGCAGCGGCATGATCTCGTCGCTCGACCGCACCGGGCGCGCGATGAACGAATCGCCGTCGTGCGAGCGGACGAGCTCGGTGCCGAAGCGGTCGTCGATGGCGGGCTTGAAGACCTGGACCGTGCGGCGCGCGATGACCGCGCGCTTCACGCGACGGATGAGCTCCTCGCTCTTCCCGCTGAACATGCTCCCGACGACGACCTCGAGCCCGCCCTGCTGGCGGCTCGCCGCGGGACCGCTAACGCGAGGGAGCGGCCTCGGAAGCGGCCGGCTGCTCCGCCTTCTGCCCGTAGCGCTTGTTGAAGCGCTCCACGCGGCCCTGGACGTCCAGGAGGTGCTGCTTCCCGGTGAAGAACGGATGGCACTTCGCGCAGACCTCGACGTGGAGGTCCGACTTCGTGCTCACCGTCTTGAAGCTGTTGCCGCAGGCACACGTGACGGTGGCCTCGACGTACTGGGGATGGATCTTCGCTTTCATCGCTGGGCTCCTTAGCTCGCTCGCGGGAGGACGTTCACCTTGCGGCGATCGTCACGCGCGGGGGTGTATTTGACGATGCCCGCGACGAGCGCGAACAGCGTGTGGTCTTTGCCGACGCCGACGTTCTGGCCGGGCAGCAGCTTGGTGCCGCGCTGGCGGACCAGGACGGCGCCCGCGTCGACGGTGGCGCCGGCCCACTCCTTCACGCCGAGACGCTGCCCGGCGGAGTCGCGGCCGTTGCGGGTGGAACCCGCTCCTTTTTTGTGTGCCATCTCTTATGCCTCGATCTTCGTGATCTTCACGGTGGTCGTCTTCGAGCGATGCCCCGTGCGCTTCCGCGACCGGGTCTTGTTCTTGTAACGGAAGACGATGATCTTCTCGCCCTTGCCGTGGGCGACGATCTCGCCGGTGACCTTCGCCGTGCCGGCCGCCTTCACGGTATCGCCGTCCGCCACCATCAGAACGTCGCCGAAGGTGACTTCCTTCCCCGGCTCACCCTCGAGGGTCGCCACGGTCAGGATCGCTCCCTCTTCGACGCGATATTGCTTGCCACCGCTGCGGACGACTGCGTACACGGAAAACCGCCCATTACAGAAAAAGTCGCCGTGTCCGCCCGACACGACGTACGAGAAGTATACCCGCTCGAGTGCTTGGGGCGGCCGGCGAGCAGCCGGCCGCCCCTCTCGTTACGCGGGTGCGGCCGCCGGCGCCACGGCCCGCCGTGCCGCTCCAAGGCGCCGCTGGAACGTCGCGATGCCGAGGAGCGCGGCGAGACCCATCAGCGACGCGGTGTAGGCGACCGGGTGCTGGAACGGGCCGGGGGCGCTGTATCCGGAGCCCACGGTCAACAGCACGAGGATGAACGAGGCCGCGCCGAGGTTGAGGCCCCAGAAGATGAGCTGGTCGGCCCATGGCCAGACGCGTGGGCCGCCGGCCGTCGCGAGGAGGATCACGCCGAAGAGCGTGTTCGTCATGAGTCCGACGAACATCGAGTGGTCGAGCGCGTGAACGAGGCCGACGGAGATCTTCGTGAAGTCGCCCTGCGCCGCGATGATCGACTGCAGGAACCAGATCTCGAGGCCGAGGCCGACCACGAGGAACGGCAATGCGATCGCGATGTGCCGGGTGCCGCTCGCCTCGCCCCACCGGACGCTGAAGAGCTTCCCGCCGAAGCGGATCGCGACGATGACGATGCCGATGACCTGCAGGAGCGTCGCGATGCCCTGGAGCGGTTGGATGTTCATCCCGACGCCGATGGCCAGGAAGAGCCCACCGAGGAACAGGGCGTACGCCTGCGCGAGCCCGGCGCGCGTCCGCTTGCCGCCTCCGGTCAGCCGCCACTCGATGATGCCGGCGGAGACGAGCACGAGGTAGCCGCCGATCTGCGCGGACGCGTGCGTGCCGATGAGCTCCGGCGACGTCGGCAGCGTGATGCCGAGCGCGAGGAACAGCTGGATCGTGACGCCGACGATGGCGCCGATCAGCAGGATCGTGAGACCGAGGACCACCGAGAGCTTGGGCACGTCGATGCGGCCGAAGCCCTCGCGCAGCGCCTGGCTCAGCGCCCACCACCACCAGTACAGGATCACCAGCAGCTCGAGCGTGCCGGTGATCGCGCGCGCCGGGAAGTTGCCGGACCAGAACGCGAGCACGTATGCGGCGGTCACGATGCCGCTCCACAGGACGTTGCGCGACAACGACGCACCGGACCCGGCGAAGAGCCAGATGGTGACGCCGAACACGCCCATCGTGATCCAGCCGAGGGTGCCCGAATGGAGATGCGTGAGCAGCGTGTCCTGGGACAGCGCGCCGAAGATCCGTGTCGCATTCGCGAGCCCGAGCAGCGCGGTGAGGCCGAAGATGCCGAGTCCGAACTGGAACGCGCGGTAGACGGCCCTGTCTGCGGTCATTCGTCCCTCCTCGGGACGGCATCGTGGACCTAGCGGGCGCGGGAGTCCAGCGTCACCACCTGGATGTTGTCGGGGAGCGAGCTGCGCGACAGCGAGAGCTTCGCCGTCGGCGTGATGTCCTTCACCCCGAGCTCGTGCAGCAGCCGCTCGAACGGGCTGTCCTTCTTCGTCGCATCGGGGTCGTACGCCATCGGCACGACGACCTTCGGCTCGAGCTGGTGGATGATCTCGGCCGCGCGCGCGGCCGTCAGGTTCTCGTCGGCGCCGCCGATGGGGACCAGCACGACGTCGATGTCACCGAGCCGCTCCAGATCCGCGGTCGGCAGGACGTGGCCGAGCCCGCCGAGGTGGCAGATGACGAGGTCGTCGAGCCGGATCGCGTAGACGGTGTTCCGGCCCCGTTTCGCGCCCTGCTCCTCGTCCCGATACGTGCCGACGCCCGTGACGAGGATCTCCTTGACCTCGTACTCCCCGGGGCCGCGCAGGACCACCGGCTCACCACCGACCGAGCGGAGGCTGCCGTGGCGGGGGTCGTCGTTGGAGATCGTGACCAGGTCGGCGGCCGTCCGCGGGATGGCGGCACCGGATTTCGGGTCGGGTGGATCGGTCAGCACGACACCTTCGCGGCCACGCAGCCGGAAGCACGCGTGACCAAGCCACGTCAGGTCCATGGAGAAGTTGAGAATACGCCGAAACATGGCAGGGACGGGCGGGGTACCACCTCATGCCCGTATCGGCTGCCGGCCGGGAGGCTGCGCTGACACGGACGGACCAGGAGATCGTGCAACGGTGCCTCGCCGGGGACGCCGATGCGTACGAGGGACTGGTCGAGCGATATGGAGGACGGGTGTACAACGTCGCGCTGCGGATCACGCGTGACCCCGATGCGGCGCGCGACTGCGCCCAGGACGCGTTCATCCGCGCGTACCGCGCGCTCCATCAATACGACCCGGCATATCCGTTCGGGCCATGGCTCTTCCGGATCACCACGAACGCGAGCCTCAACTTCGTCCAACGGGCCCGCGCGCACGAGATCACGGTCGAGGAGCTGCCGGAGGACCCCGAGCCGCCCGAGGCGGGACCCGAGCTTTCGACGGTCCGCAAGGAGGACGTCGAAGAGGTCCTTCGCGCGATGGCGGAGCTCCCGCCGGCGTATCGGGCCGCGCTCACGCTCCGCCACATGCAGCAGCTGTCGTATCAGGAGGTCGCCGACGCGCTCGGCATCCCGCTCGGCACCGTGAAGACGCACCTGCACCGTGCGCGCGCCGCGCTCAAGGCGAAGCTCGCGTCGAGCCGACGGGAGCCGAGCTGATGAACGATCTCGATCCCGAGGAGCTGAGCATCCATCGCCTGCTGGCCGCCGCGCGGCCCGAGCCGCTGCCGCTCGGATTCCGCGACGCGGTCATGAAGCGCGTCCGCACCGATGGCACCCCGTCACGCTGGGAGTGGATCTTCGCCGCGATCCTCGCGGTCCCGAGCTTCGGTTATCTGGCGCAGCGCGCGATCGTGAGCGGGTCGGAGCTCGGCACGTCGATCAGCGCGATCCTCGTCGCGGCGCAGGGCCTCGACGCGACGTCGGGCGCCGACGTGGTGGTCGACGGGCTCGCGGTGATCTCGCTCGCGCTCGTCGCCATCGGGAGCGCCGTCGCGGCGCACGCGATGCTCCGCACGCCCGACCGGCACCGGGTGATCGCCCGATGACCGGACGCGACACCGTCTTCGCGTTGAGCGCGATCGTGGTCGCGATCGCCATCGCGGTCATCCTGCTCGTCGGCTCGATCGGAGCGTCCGCGGCGGACGAGGGCGGCCGGCCGCGGCTGTTCTTCGTGAACTTCGCCGACCGGCCGCAGCCGGCCCGGACCGCCGTCGATCCCCGCGCGATCCCGGTGCCGCTGCGTGCGGTCGTGCCGCTCCAGCGGGGGGTCTCCGACACGGCGCGCGATGCCGCGGGCTATCTCCTCGTCGTGATCGCCGTCTCGGCGGTGCTCGTGCTCGGACGCGATCAGGTGCTCGGCGCGTACCACGCCGCACGCGGCGGCTGGCGCGAGCAGCTGCGCGTGTTCGGAACGGGCGTCGCGGTCCTGCTGCTGCTCGTGTCGGCGACGTTCCTCGGGGGCGTCGTGCTCGTGGGCGGTCTCGCCGCCGGATTCCGTCAGGCCCCGGCGGGGATCCAGGTCGGCCTGCAGGTCGGCCTCATGACGCTCGCGGTCTTTGCGGCCGCGTTCCTGTTGATCGCGCTCGTCGGGTTCGCCGCCGCCGCATGGCGGCTGGGCGACACGATCCTCGGCATGCGCAGGCTGCGCGATGCCCGCTGGGCCGGGCGCGTTCCGGCGCCGCTCGTCGCGCTCATCGGCGCGACGATCCTGTATGTCCTGGCGCAGCTGCCGCTGGCCGGCGGCGTCATCGCGTTCGCGATCGTCGCGTACGCGCTCGGTGCCGTGGTCGTCGCGCGTCTGGGCCACGGCCAGAGCACCGCGGGAACGTCCGCTGGATAGCTCGTCTCGTCCTGGCGTGGAGAAGGGAATGAGGGTCATGTCATTGAGAGCAGGTCTGGTCGCGGCGGTCGGCGCCGGCATCCTCGCGGCCTCGTGCGGCGGAGCGCCCGCGACCGCGGATGTCCGCACCGCGCAGGTCTCACGGGGCGCGGTCACCCAGTCGGTCGCGGTCTCGGGCTCAGTGAGCTCCGCCGGCACGGTGAAGCTCAACCCCGCGACGAACGGGAAGGTCGCCCAGCTTCTGGTGAGCGTCGGTCAGCAGGTGACCGCGGGCCAGCCGCTCGCGAAGCTGGACACGACCGATCTGGCGGCGGCGCTCACGACGGCGCAGAACAACCTCGCGGGAGCCCAGGCCAACTACGACAAGGCGCTGTCCGGCGTGAGCGACGCGCAGAGCTCGTACGCCCAGACGCAGCAGTCGACGGCGAGCGACGTCGCGACCGCGCAATCGTCGCTCGCGAAGATCAAGTCGAGCTACGGCATCGCCAAGACGAACTTCTCCAGCGTGTACGGGTCGCTGATCAACGATCTCGCGACATACGTCTCGCAGATCAGCGTCGCCGAGCAGCAGGTGGCGAGGATCCAGAACGATCTCACCTTCGCCAACCAGATCAGCGACAACAAGTCGGCGCAAACGTCGATGTATCAGGCCGCCGCGACCCTCGGGAACGCCCAGAGCTACGTGCGCGGCGTCTTCCAATCCGGCGAGGCCGACTTCATCGGTGCGGCGAACCAGATCCTCAATGCCGTGAGCGCCTTCGACGCCGCGGTCGCGGCGAATGCCGACACCGCCGCGGCGGGCCAGCAGCTCGCGAGCGCGCAGCTCGCGTACACCACCGCGGCCGGCCGCCTGACGACGGCGATCGACGCGCCGAACGGCCAGCTGATCAGCGCGCAGTCGTCCGCGACCGCGGCGCAGAACTCGCTCAACACCGCGAACGCGAAGGTCGACACGACGCTCGACGGCGCCCGCGCCGACGTCGCCGCGCTGCTCGTCACGCTCACCGGCGAGACCCAGGGCGCGAGCTATGCGAAGAGCAAGATCACCCAGATCGGCACCTCGGTCACGACGATCGGCGACACGATCTCGAACAGCTACGCGACCGCGGTCCAGAACGTCGCGAGCGCGCAGCTGCGCGCGGCGCAGAGCCTCCAGAGCGCGCAGACCTCGCTGAACAACCAGCCGTCCAACGTGCAGAGCGCGCAGAACGCGCTGAACAACGCGCAGACGACGCTGGCCACGGCGCAGGCGAATCTCGACAACGCGGTGATCAAGGCGACCGTCGCCGGCGTCGTCACGTCGATCAGCGCGCAACCCGGCGAGAACGTCACGAGCACGAGCGCGGCCGGCTTCATCGTGCTGGCCAACACCGGCTCGATCGCGCTCCACGGCACGGTCGGGGAGGCCGACGTCGTGAAGCTGAAGCTCGGCCAGGTCGCCACGATCACCGTGGACGCCGTCGGCACTGCGAAGATGACCGGCAAGGTCACCTCGCTCGACCCCGTCGCCACCATCGCGCAGGGCGTGCCGGTCTACGGGATCGATGTCACCATCGACCTGCCGAGCGGCACGGTGCGTCCCGGGATGAGCGGCACGGCGCAGGTCATCATCGCGAACAGCCCGAACACGCTCGTCGTGCCGAACCTCGCGGTGAAGACCGCGAGCGGCCGGCGCTACCTCACGGTGATGAAGGATGGCCAGCAGGTCGACACCGATGTGACGTTCGGCATCAGCAACGACACCGTCACCGAGGTCCTCACCGGCGCCGTCGAGGGTGACGTCGTCGTGCTCCCGCAGCCGCGCGCGACCGCGAGCGGCCAGGGTGGCGGCGGGGTCCGGATCGGTGGCGGCAACAACGGTCCGCAGCAGGTCGTCGGCAGGTGACCACGACGCCGAACAGCCCTGGCCCGGTCATCCGCCTGCGGGCGGTCACGAAGACGTACCGCATGGGGAAGGACAACATCGTCCAGGCCCTGCGGGGCGCGGACCTCGACGTCCATCCGGGCGAGTTCGTCGCGCTCATGGGTCCGTCGGGCTCCGGGAAGTCGACGATGATGAACGTCCTTGGCTGCCTCGACGTCCCGGATAGCGGCAGCTACATCCTCGCCGGCCAGCAGGTCCGGCAGCTCAACGACGATCAGCTCGCCGCGATCCGCAACAAGCACATCGGCTTCGTCTTCCAGACGTTCAACCTGCTCCCCCGCCTCAACGCGATCGAGAACGTCGAGCTGCCGCTCGTGTACGGCGGCGGCGGCAACCGGGCCGATCGCGCGAAGCGCGCCCTGGCCGCGGTCGGCCTCGGCGAACGCATGCATCACAAGCCCAACGAGCTGAGCGGTGGCCAGCAGCAGCGGGTCGCGATCGCGCGGGCACTCCTGAACGACCCGTCGATCATCCTCGCCGACGAGCCGACCGGCAATCTCGACTCCCGCTCCAGCGCCGAGATCCTCGCGATCTTCCAGCGGCTCAATGACGAGGGGAAGACCGTGGTCATGGTGACCCACGAGCCCGACGTCGCGGAGCACTGCAAGCGCATCGTGCGGATGCGCGACGGCCTCGTGTCCGGCGACGAGCTCGTGCCGCAGCCGCGCCGTGCCGAGGACGAGCTGCGCAAGGCCGGGACGGCGCAGTCCGTCGATCTCCACACCGGTGCGGTGCCGCACATCCCCGTGGCGGCCCCATGAAGCTCTTCGACTCGTTCCGCTCGGCGCTCCAGTCGATCGTCGTCAACAAGCTGCGCTCGGCGCTCACGATGCTCGGCGTGATCATCGGCGTCGCGTCGGTGATCGCGATGGTCGCCGTCGGCAACGGCGCCTCGGAGCTCGTGCAGCAGCAGGTGCTCTCGCTCGGCTCGAACCTCGTCACGGTGACGCCGGGCAACCAGAGCAGCGACGCGGGACTGCGCGGCGCCGGCGCGCAGAGCCAGAACCTGACGCTCGACGACATGAACGCGATCCTGTCGCAGCTCGGCCCGACGATCGGCGCGGTCGAGGCGGAGCAGATGGCCGGACGGTGGCAGGTGACCGCTGCCGGGCAGAACTGGAACACCAACGTGGTGGGCGTCACCACCGGCTACCCGCAGGTCCGCGACTGGGCGCTCGCGACCGGTCAATTCTTCACCGACGAGGATCTCAAGCTCAACGCGCAGGTCGCGGTCATCGGCTCGACGACCGCGTCGAACCTCTTTGGCGAAGGCGTCGACCCGACCGGGCAGACCATCCAGCTGCGGCAGGTCTTCGGCGGGGGTGGCGGACCCGGCGGCGCGCAGCGCGCACGGATCCTGAACTTCAAGGTCGTCGGGATGCTCGATACGAAGGGCACGACGTTCGGCTTCTCGCGCGACGATCAGATCCTCGTGCCGACGACCACCGCGCAGCGCGTGCTCACGGGCCGGACCAACAGCGTGTCCGCGATCATCGTGAAGGCCGCGAGCAGCGATCAGATGGCGAACACCACGGCCGACGTGTTCGACGTCCTGCTGCAGCGGCACAAGATCAGCGATGCGGCGAGCGCCGACTTCACGGTGACGAACCAGAACGACACGCTCTCCGCGCTCAACCAGGTCACCGGCACGTTCACGATCCTGCTCGCGGCGATCGGCGGAATCTCGCTGCTGGTCGGCGGCATCGGGATCATGAACATCATGCTCGTCTCGGTGAACGAGCGGACCCGCGAGATCGGGATCCGCAAGGCCGTCGGCGCGCGCCGCCGCGACATCCTCTCGCAGTTCCTCATCGAGGCGATCGGCCTCACCGGCTTCGGCGGCATCCTCGGGATCCTCCTCGGCTGGGGCATCACCGTCGTCGTGCACCAGATCCCCGCCGCGGCGCAGATCCCGATCCTCATCACCGCGGGGACGGTCGCGGTCGCCGTCGGCGTGTCCGTCGCGATCGGCATCATCTTCGGCCTCTATCCGGCGATGCGGGCCGCGCGCCTGCATCCGATCCAAGCGCTGCGCTACGAGTAAGACCAGCCGCTTCGCGGCTGTTCTTGCTGCTTCGCTCACGCTACGCAGAAAGGGAGAGACGCACATGAATATCCTCGCCAGGCGTCCGGTCCAGATCATCGTGGGGGTCGTCGTGGCCCTCGTGCTCTTCGGCGGCGGCTTCGCGCTCGGCTCGTCACGCGCGACACCGGCCGCGACGGCCGCGAACACCGCGACCGGCGCCACGACACGCGGCGGCCAGGGGGCCGCCGGTCAGGGCGCGGCGGCGGCGGGCCGCGGCATCGCGACCGGCCAGATCCTCGCGGTGAACACCGACTCGATCACGATCTCGGTCCGTCAAGGTGGCGCGAACGGCGCTTCACCCACGACGGCGACCCAGCTCGTCCTTGTCGGGACCAGCACGAAGGTCGTGAAGACGGTCGAGACCGATATCAAGCTCTCCGACCTCAAGGTCGGCGACACGGTGTCCGTGGCTGGAACGCCCGACACGGCGAGCGGAACACTCTCGGCGCAGGCGATCGTCGTGGGTGGCACGAACATCCTCGGCGACATCCTGGGCGGCACCCAGTTCCCCGGCGGGGGCGGCCGCGGTGCCGGCGCGAGCCCTCGACCGAGCGGGAGCGCGCGCCCCTCGCCGTAACGACTGTGCCGCCTGACACACAGGCGGCGTATGAATGGTCAGTGACAGGGGCTTGCTGAGCAGGTAGCTTGGCCCCGGGTTCAGCGGGGACGCCCATGCGTCTCGCGGCTGAACAGGGGGACATCATGGGAAGGCATCCAGTCGTTCGCGGTCGCCGCTTGGCGACGGCGACGATCGCGGTCGCACTCGTCATGTCGCTTTCGCTGGCGACCCCAGCGGCCGCGCTGTCTTCGGTCACGGTCTCCGGGCTCGGAGGCGGCACCGGTCTCGCACCCGCGAACGCGGGCGGCACCTTTGTGACGATCGGAAGCGCACCTGTGATCACGGAGACGGCCGCGACCACGATCGGGACCGGCACGTTCTCGCTCGTTCCGCCGACTGGCTTCGAGTTCGGGGGGACCGCCCCGACCGCGGCCTTCACCAC
>DASWFN010000061.1:0-14192 GCA_036394215.1 Candidatus Limnocylindria bacterium | reverse complement strand
GGAGGGCGGCCGCTGGGTCGATGTGCTGCTCGCGGCGAAGGCGCTCGACCATGAGCTGCTGCGCGAGCTCCTGCTGCTTCAGCTTGTCGACGCGCAGGATGAGGTTCACGTCCGCGGGCGTGAGCTGCTCGTCCGGCTGCGGGAGCGGGCGCGCGACGTAGACCTCGCGCTGGATCTTCCGCCGCTCGGTGAACTCGGTGCTCGGCATCGGCGACGGCGCGCCGTTCTGCGCCGCGGCCGGCGCCGACGCCGGGGTCGCGGCGGGCGGCGGGGCGGCAGCGGTCGGTGGCGCCATTTGCGGCGCCGGTGCGGGTGCCGGCGGCGGGGCGGCCGCGGCGGCCCGCGACTTCGCCATCGGGTCGCGAGCGCTGAGTGAGAACACCGAGAAGTCGGCCTTGTTGATGCCGGCGATGCCCGGACGCACCTGGTCCGTGAGCGTCCACGGCGACATGTCGGTCGAACGGATCGCCAGCAGCTTGTCGTCCGCGCGGACCTCGCGCTTGCCGATCGTGAGCGCGTAGAACGGACCGAGCTCGGGTACCTTTGGCGGCTCGTCGCCGCCGTAGTCGTAGAACCGGACGATGATGTCTCCGCGCGGCGCGCGGATCCGCATGTGGCTGCGACGCACGCCACCCGGCTCGTCCCCGAGCGCGCGGCGGAGCTCGAGCTCCGCTTCGAGCCAGCGCTCGACCGAGCCGAGGCCCATCATGTCGTGCTCGACCTGCTCGCGATCGCCGATGATCCGGTTGTGCCGGATGATCAGCAGCTCGAACGGGCCGAGCGGTGGCAGCTCCTTATCGAGGTGCTCGCCGTCGTCGTAGAACTGCAGGTAGACGCCTGTCTCGGTGGAGATCATTCCGACAATTCAGCCTAGTCAGACCGCTCAATGTCGAGTACCCCTGTCGGGGGAGTCCTTTCGCGGACCCGGGCCGTTGATGGGATAATCGAGTCCCGGCCGACACGCACTGGGGAGTGGCCAAGCGGTAAGGCAGCTGATTCTGGATCAGCCAATCGGAGGTTCGAATCCTCCCTCCCCAGCAGCCCTGCATTCGTTCATCTTTCCGCTTTCGTGAGGAGGCTTGTGGGCAACGACCTCGCCGCGGGAGGATGATTCAAGGAGGTTCATGCCGGACGTCGCTTGGGACGATTCGGGATGACGGTACCTTTTTCGGTACGGGCGCCACCGAACACAGTGCGGTACCGTCCCGTCGGTGAGGACAGTTGCCTAGCGCCGTAGGCGTCCTGAAGGTTGACGTGGCCGTTATCGGCGGTCTCACGCTCGTCGTTCTCGGCGTCGCCATTGAAGCTGCCGGGGCGACCACCACCCTCTACGGGTACTCGAAGAGCCTCTACGTGCTGGCGGGAGGTTGGTGGCTCATCGCCCTTGTCCATTGGCTCTTCTCGCACTACCGCGATACGAACGGCGGCCGGGCCGGAAAAGTCGTCGTTCCGGCGGCCACGCTTGACCCGTCAGCCGACGACGACCCGTACTCGGAAAAGCTTGCGCGCTCGCTCGCACGGCAACGGGCGCTTGTCCACAAGCACTATGCAGACCTGGAAGAGATCATCGGTCCGCGCCCTAATCCCTCATCACCGACAACAGCGTCCGCATTCGGGATGACAACCTACCGCGGTCGCGTGTTGGACAGAGAATCCGGAGCGCCCGTCGTCGGCGTCCTCGTGTCGGCCGACAGGGAACTGAGCCGGACTGCATGGACTGACGACGAGGGGCACTGGGCCATCTCGCTTCCTGCTCAGCGTGTGTGGCCGCTCGTATTTAGCCATCCTGGCTACAAGCCGAGCTTCAGCAACGTCGAGCCAGACCGTTCCTCCGTCCACCTTGTCGTGCGTCTTATGAGGGGCGCTTAAGTGAGCGCGTTGAACGTCATCGTCTCGAAACGCCAGCCGGCTTGGGTGTCAGTAGCGGACCGCACGCCACCCGACGCCACTTAACCGACCAGGGGAGATCGGAGCAAGAAGGCACATTGGGGAAGTGCTGTTCGTTCGCGCGTCCCCTACATGACGAGCGGCGGGACATCTCCCGCCGCTCGTCTTTCCAGCGCGGCTAGGACTTCGGCGGGCGCTTGCCGGTCGTCGGGCCGCCGATCTGCTTCGAGAACATGATCGCTTTCGGCGATTGGCTCGCGTCGTCGGTCCAGACCGCGTTCGCGTTCCCGTCGGTGTCGATCGTCACGGTGATGAAGTCGGCGAGATCGCGGTTGCCGCCGAAGATGTTGCAGTTGAGGCCGCGGTTGCAGATGTCGCCGCGGTGCATGACCTGGGTGCTGATCTGCCCGGTCGACCAGCGGGCCGCGCCCTGGTCCGCGTTCCGCGATTGGCCGAAGTAGATGTTCCACTGATTCGTCGGATCGCTCGCCGCGGTCCCCGGCGTGCCGATCCAGATGAGGTCGACGCGACCACGGTCACCGGCGGCGATCGCGGGGAAGACCGCGGTCTGATCGCTCGGGTTCACCCGCTTGGCGGTCGACCACGTCGTACCCCGGTCGGTCGAGGTCGTGAGGTAGACGCCGAGGAGCTGCCCCGACAGCTGCGTGGAGAACGCCGCGTAGACGTTGCCGCCGTTGTCGACCGCGATCACCGGGAAGAGGTTCTGGATGCTCGTGCCCAGCGGACCGGCATACGCGAGATGGCTCTGCCACGTCGCCCCGCCGTCAGCCGAGCGGCTCACGACGAGGATGCGCGTGGTCGCCCCGGTCGCGTCCTCGATCGCCTGGGTCGCCCAGGCGATGTAGAGCGCGCCGGAGACCTGGTCGACGGCGAGCTTCGCTTCGACACCGCCCTGTACCGTCGCGTCGAGGGTGTAGCCGAGCTGCGCGAGATCGTTGGCGCCGACGACGCTGACCGGGATGAAGGATTGCCCGTCGTCGATCGAGCGCCAGAACTGGAACAACGCGCCCGGCACGCACGCGCCGGAATTCTGCGTTTCGTAGATCGTCAGCGGACCGGTCGGCGCATTCGGACCGCCCCACGCGATCCACTCGCGGTCAGAGCACGGTCCCATGTCGGTCGAGGTCCAGGTGTTGCCCTGGTCCACCGAGCGGTAGATGCCCGTGTACAGCAGGGTCCGAAGGTCGGCGGCGAACACGTGCCCGAGACCGTCATGGATCACGTCGCTGTCGCCGCCGCCGAGCGGGCTTTGGAACGCATTCGGGGCGGGCTGGACGAACGTCGCCCCACCGTCGGTCGAGCGCCAGAACACGACGCACTCGGCGTTCGAGGCGCCGCAGGGCACGCCGGTCGGTGAGGTGACGTAGATGTTCCCGCTCGCCGGCTCGACGTCGATCGACGGCTCACCGATGTTCCCCTGATCCTGGCCGGCCGGGAACGGGAGCGCGATCGGCGCGGTGAACGCGAACTTCGAGGGAATGAACGCCGGCGGGGGCGGCACCGGCAGGCCGCTCTGGTAGGTGAACGTGACGTTGCCACCTGCCGACAGATACACGATCGCGTGGCTGCCGCAGACGACCCCCGCGGCACCGGGGTTTCCGTCGAAGGTGCTGCAGGTGATGCCATTCGTCATGTCGGTGTAGAAGGCGATGCTCGGCGCGCCCACGCCGGCGTTGGTCGCGGCGAGGTTGAGGGTGAAGTACGTGCCGACCGTGGAGGGATCGAGCGTGATGACGTACCCGTTCACGCCGTTGACCACGCCACCGGAGGCGTTCCACTCACGCCGGGCGACGCCCCCTCCGTTCGAGGGCAGAACGACCGTGGCCGTGACGGTCTGGCCCGCGGCCTGCGCGGGACTTGTGGCCAACGCGATGGAGCCCACGACGATCGCGGCGATCGATACCGGGGCGAGCAATTGCCGGAACGACATGAAGGGCGACCTCCCAGATGGTTTGGCCGGGCAAAACGTACGGAAGCCGCGGCCGCTTTGCGCATAAACGTTTCGGCAAAAAGCGCGCCGTGGCCCCGCCCGCTGCCTTCGCGCTCGGTCGCCTCCTTGATGGGCCGGCTTCCGAGCAAGAGCCGACCGCCCTCAACGGTCGGCCGCGGTGACCTCTCGCAGGTGACCCGTATCCGCGTCGTAGACGAAGCCGCGAACGCGGTCGCGATGCGCCAGGAATACCGAGCGGCGGACCCGGACGATCGATTGGCGGACATCCGCATCGACGTCGGTGAATGACTCGATCGCGAACGACGGCGCCATCCCGACCTCTGCTTGGAGCTCCGCGCGGAAGCCGTCGTCGGTGACCCGCTGCATGCCGCAGTCGGTGTGGTGGATGAGCATGATCTCGGTCGTTCCGAGGCGCCGCTGCGAGATCGCGAGCGACCGCACCACATCGTCGGTCACCGCGCCGCCGGCGTTGCGCAGGATGTGCGCCTCGCCCTCCCGCAGGCCAAGCGCGGCGAAGATGTCGAGTCGCGAGTCCATGCACGCGACGATCGCGAGCCGCCGAGATGGACGCACATCGAGATGGCGCTGCCCGTGGCGAGCGGTGAACGAGGCGTTGTTCGCGATGAGCTCATCGATGACGTCCATGCCCGAACCATATCGAACCGCTACGGAGCGGGCCTCCACTCGGCGGCGGTCCGCAGGCGCATCAGTGGCGACAGCGGTTTCCTTTGGATCAGGGGTTGATCCGGTAATCCACGTGGCCGATGAACGTCACCCACTCACAAGAGCCGCCGGGTGTTGCGGCCTGCGCGATGAACCAGGCCGTGTCATCCAAGGGGTCGATGGCGGCGCCGGAATAGTCGGCGAACGCGTTCCGGCCCGAAACCGCCGCCGCGATGCAGTTCACGATCGAGGTCCCGACCTTCAGCGGGGCCATCGGCCGTAACGCGCCCGGCGGGTCGGCCGCCAGCCTCCCGGCGTAGTACGCCGAGGCGTACTCGGTCCCACTCACGCGGTTGAAGACCATCGCGATGTCGCCGCGGGCGCTGACAGTGAGCGCTGGGAAGGCAAGGGAGAACGAGCCGTCTCCGACCAGGCCCTGCTGGATGAGCCGCGGCGGCGCGGGCCATGTGGAGATGTCCAGCTGGAACCACCGAAGGTAGGAGGGCTGGGACGCGAAGGCGCCTTGACGCAGGCGCATCGTGTAGACGCCCCACAGCGAGCCTCCGCGGTTGATCAGGTTCGCGTAGAACTTCAGCCCGCTGTCGTGGATCGGGATGCCGGGTGCGGGCTGCACGATCCCAAGTGGTGTGGCGCACGGCGCATCCCACGGGACCCGACGGCTCGTCAGCTGGGCAGAGGGCACGGTTCCCTCGACGGCCCACACGGTGAGACCGCAGTCGCGTGCGTCCAGCGACGCGAAGTAGGCGCGTCCCGACGTATCCACGTTCGTCGATGCCTGGAACACGAAGGCGACATCAAACCCGGGCAAGGCGTTGGGGACGATGAAGTCCTGCCACGGTGGCGCTGTCGCACCCCGGAACAGGGTGTCCCTATCGAACACCCGGATCTTCAGGCTCGGTGTGATCGTTGCGCCCGCGCTCGTGCCTTCGGCGAGGGACTCTGGTTGCGCGCTGATCATGACAGCGCGGTCGCTGACGGCGATCTTGTTCCAATCGGATTGGGTCTGGGTCGGCCTGTCCTGGTCCAACGTCAGGTCGCTGCTGGAGAACATCCAGTCGCGACCATCAAGGGTCGAAGGGGCTGCGCCCCGCGAGATCGCGAGAACGAGATGCGAGAGGCAGGACCCGAGAGCACAGTGCTGCCGCTGATGCGGATTCGACGACGCCACGACGAAGAACCGGGCCGATCCAGGATCGAAGGCCACCGATGGGTCTCCGACGTAGCCCTCGCCGGGTGCGAGTGCGGCCGTGAAGAAATCCAGAAGCGGGCGCTGGGCCAGGATGTCGCCGACCTTGGTCCGCAACTGGATCTCGTCATTCGTCGTGATCACAAGGTGCTGCGGTCCGGCGGCGATGCCTGAATCCGGAGAGCCGGCATTGTTGTGTGACGCTGGCCCGCGGAACACATCGGCGAGGTGGAGCGCACCGGCGACCACGGAGGGGATCTGCTCCTTTATCACCGGTATCGGTACCACCGATATCGGATCGACCGGTGCGGTTATCGGGGGCACCGCGGTCGACGGGCTCGACGGAATCGGTCCAGGCGGGGCCAATGAGGGCGGTCCCGACGGTCGAACCGACCCGACCTGTTCACCGATGTGGCTCAGAACGATCGTGAAGGCGAACGGTGTCGCGCGATTCGCGCTGACGAATCGAACGCGGCACGCGGCGGGTGTCGCGCCTCTCGGGACGACGAGCGCAACGCTCGTGCCGGTGATGTCGAAGTCGAGAGCGATCGCGCAGTCTGTCGTCATCCGGACCATGCTTTTCGGTATCGTCGATAGCCCCGGCATCCCGACCACGTTGAAGACGTACCGGTAGGCGTCGGCGTCGGCAAAGCGCCCCAGACACGACACCTCGGTCTGTTCCTGTTTCTGGTCTCCGCAGACGCTGACATCCATCGGACCCGCCGTGCGATCCGGAGCGACGAGTGGCTGTGGAAACACGGACGCAGCGCTTGACGGCGACGCCACGTCCCGGTTCGGCTCCGCAGGCGCGGCCGTGCACGCGGCTCCGAGGACGAGCGCTGTCGCGACGACCCACCGCCGGGGCAGCGCCGAGCGACAGGTAGGTCTCACTCCGGCGCGGGCCTCCACTCGGCTGCGGTCCGCAGGCGCATCAGCGGCGAGAGCACCAGGAACAGGATCGACCCGGCCATGCCCGCCCAGCCGATGGCGATCGCGCCGCGGACGCCGATCTGGTCCGCGACGAACGCGGCTGCGAGCGCGCCGAGCGGGAAGCCGATGCCATGCGAGATCACTTCGAGCGTCGCGTTGACCCGTCCGAGGATCGCATCGGGGACGACCCCTTGAACGAGCGACAGCTCTCCGACGCCTTCGATGGTCTGCAGGCCGTCGCCGATGAGCTGCGGCAGGAACACCATGAGCGTCGCGAGCGCGATCGGTCCCTGCGCGAGCGGCGTGAGGACGCCGAGCGCCGACGCGCCGATGGCCGTCCAGATGATCGCCGGGCCGATGCCCATTGAACGGATGACCCGCGAGGCGAACACCGATCCGACCAACGATCCAACGCCGCCCGCCGAGATCACGATGCCGAGCAGCAGCGGATCGAGGTGCAGCTCCCGCAGCAGGTAGAGCGAATAGAGGACGCCGTAGAAGGCGCCGAAGACGTGCGCGAGGATCGATCGCGTGGCCAGCGGGACGAGGATCGAGTGACGGCGCACGAGCGAGAGCCCTTCCACGATCTCGTGACCGATACGCGTCGCCACGACGCGCGGCGGCCGCGGCGGCTCGGGAGCGCGGATCGCGGCGAGCGAGACCGCCGAGACGACGAACGAGAACGCGTCGACGAGGATCGCGAACGGCGCGCCGACGATCTGGACGAGCGCTCCCGCGAGCCCGGGACCGCCGATCTCGGCGAGCGACGTGCTCGTGGCGAGCTTGCTATTCGCGTCGACCACGCGGTCCGTCCCGATGAGCGTGGGCACGTACGCGGGATAGGCAGCGTTGAAGAGGGACGCGAGGCCCGCCTCGATGAACGCCACGACGTACAGCTGCTCGATCCGGAGCGAGCCGGCCGCATAGGCGATCGGGATGAAGAAGAGCAGCGCGGCACGGATGACGTCGGTCCAGATGAGGATCGGGCGGCGCCGCAGCCGGTCGACCCAGGCGCCGGCCACGAGACCGACCAGCAGCACCGCCGCGCTCGCGGCGATGACGAGGTAGGCGAGCTCGAGCGGTCCGGCCCCGAGCGCGAGCAGTGCGACGAGCGGCAGCGCGGTGCGCGTGACAACTGACCCGAGCCGGGACACGGTCTGACCGGTCCACAGCTTGAGGAAATCCGAATGCTTCCAGAGCGAGTCGCTGCTCACGCGTGCCGCAGCGTACGGCCCGCCGCGCCTAGCTCGCCGACTCCTCGATCGCGTCGAGGCCTTCGCCGGCCAACTCGGCCCCCGCCCGGCACTGCCGAAGGTCGGCCAGCACGAGGGGCAGGTCCTCGCGAGCAAGCGCCACGAGCTCGCGCAGCGCCGCTGGGGTCGGAGGCCATCGCGAGAGGGCCGCGTCGAGCCGGATCTGGATCGATCCGAGCTCGCGATCGGAGAGTGCCACGCTCAACACGGATGCAGGCATCGTGCCGGTGGCGATGGTGTCCCGCGCGAGATCGCGCGGAAGGCTAGCGCTTCGGCCGGCTGTCGAAAGAGGAGCCGTCCCCGCCGGACCGCTCCGCCGGCTTCTTCTTCTTGACGTCGGGGTTCTTGGCTCTGCGCTTCGCGCTCTTGAGCCGGGCCCGGGATCCAACACGTCGCGACATTCGTGGCTCCTTCTATCGGCCTACAAGGATGCGGCAGATGGCCGGGCGGCGCCATGACGGGAAAGTCAGGCCTCCGGCGCATGACAGTTCAGTAAAGGGCAGGCCCCCTGTCGCCCGCTGGCCCGCCGCATGCGCCTGCGGACCCGGACGTGATCCGCACCACCGCGCTCCACAAGCTCCCACGCTGGTCGCTGCCACGACCGGTGATCGTCGTTGGGACCGCGCTCCTGTTCGTCGCGCTCGCGGCGATCTTCGGGCCGGCGATCGGCCCGTCCGCGAACCCGAATGCCACCATTCAGCGCGCGCAGCATCGCAGCGAGCTCATCGTCTTCCTGGGCCAATCGGCGACGAGCGTGACGCTCGCGCCGGGCGAGACTGCGACGCTCACCGGACAGTGGCAGATCGACGACCTGCCGGTGTACGTGACCCGCACGGTCACGACCGCGGCGCACGGCTCCTACTTCGTCGAGCTGCGCCCGAGTGTCAACGGCGTCGAGCTGCTGGACGTGCCGCCGGCCCGGTTCGTGGTGAACGCTCCCTAGCCAGCGCTCCGCATCTGGTCGAGCCGCCTGAGGACCTCGGATTGCGCCTCGTTGATCTGGTGCACCTCGATCGTCAACCGATGGATCGCCGTCAGGGTCTCGTGGTCCGCTTCGGCTCGCGCGTCGTTGGCGGCCTGGATCACGTTCTGCCCGACGATGATGATCGGGAGCAGGACGAGCTGGAGGAAGGTCTGCGCGACCCAGGACACGATGATGATCGTGTCGCCCGATCGCAGGGCCGCCGGAAGCGAGACGAGCGCGATCGCCGCGAAGACGTAGGCGATCCACATCGTGCCGACCGTCCTGGTGATGTGCAGCGCGAGCCAGGTGTTGAACCGGCCGACCGCGCCGCCACCGTGCACCACCTGCTGCACGTGACTGCTGAGCACGAGACGCGGCCGATGCCGCATCGCCTTCTGGAGCTCGTCCCTGTCCATGGTCCCTCCTCGCGCCGCGGCCGGGCCGTCGACACCCGACAATATGCGGATGGAAGGGTTCACACCGGCGGAGCTGCGCCGGCTGCGCGCGCTCAAGACACCGGTCGGGATCCAGCGTTTCCTCGACGCGATGCCGTACCACCTCGCGACGACCGCGTGGTCGCCGCGCCGCGTGCTCCGCGAACGGACGGCCCACTGCCTCGAGGGCGCGATCTTCGCCGCCGCGGCGCTGCGCGCGATCGGGCTGCCGCCGCTCATCATCGACCTCGAGGGCGAGCGCGACAGTGATCACGTGCTCGCGGTCTACAAGGAGCGGGGCCACTGGGGCACCGTCGCGATCTCGAACTTTTCGGGGCTGCGGCACCGCGAGCCCGTCTACCGCACGCTGCGCGAGCTCGCGATGAGCTACTTCGACGATTACTTCAATCTGGCGGGCGAGCGATCCCTGCGCAGGTTCTCGCGTCCGGTGGACCTGCGGCGCTTCGACCGGCTCGATTGGATGACGACCGAGAAGGACGTCTGGTTCATCCCCGAGCATCTCCTCGAGATCGCGCACACGCCCGTGGTCACTCCGGCGATGGCGAAACGGCTCCATCGGGTCGACCAGCGAACGCTCGCGGCCGGGCTCCTGGGTCACCGCTGGAAGTGACGCGCTAGCGGTCGAGGGCGCCGATCGCGAGCAGTAGCCCGTCCTTCTTGATCGCGGGGCTCGTGACGATGAACAGCACCACGCCCGACGCGGGCACCGCGACCTCGGCGAGCTTCTCACCGACCAGGTCGATGAGCTCGCCCGCGGCGTCGCCCTGGCTGACCATCTGCCCGACCGCAACGCGCGGATGGAAGATGCCCTCGACCGGCGCGCGCAGCCAGTCGAAGCTCCGCACGACCGTCGGCGGCGTGACCGGCTCCGCGGCGCCGTCGAGCATGCCGCTCGCCCGGAGGATGTTCGTCACGCCCCGGACGTGGCGCACGACGTCCTCCTCGATGAGCAGGCCGCGGCCACCGGACTCCGCGAGCATCGACGCGACGCCGTTGAGGCACGCGACGGCGTAGAGCGAGCCGGGACGCTCGCCGGTCGGCGCGCTGCGGACCGCCCACGGCGCGCCGTAGGCGTTGGCCATCGTCGTGATGCGCGCATCGAGCGCCGCGTCGCCCGTCTGCCGGTAGATGACGAACGGGGTCAGCTCTTCGATGAGATCGCCGGCGTGGAGGTCGATCGCGCGGTCGAACCGCGTGATGACCTCCGTCAGGAGCCGATGCGCGAAGCGCTCGCCCCAGGTCCCGTCGGCCCGACCGGGGAACAGCCGGTTGAGGTTGTCGTTGTCCTCCGGATTGACGTAGATGCTGCGCTCGTAGAAGCCGGGCCGGTTGAGCAGCGGGAGGATCACCACGGTGCCGCGGATCCGGGTCGGATCGAGCGTCCGGCCGAGCCGGATCGCCGCCTCGATGCCGGTGTATTCCGCGGCGTGGACGCCCGCTGTCACGAGCAGCGACGGCCCGTCGGACGCCCCACGGATCACGATGAACGGCCAGCGGTACTTCTCGAGGCCGGCGTCGCCCGCGAACGTGAACTCGCCGGTCGCGCGCGCGCCGGCGGCCGGGATGGGGATCGGACCGATCACCAGGCGAGGCTACAGCGCCCCGGCGTACACCTGTAGCGTCAGCCGCGGAGGAAAATGGCGATGACCAGCGCGATCCACACCGACACGCTCACCAAGGACTACGGCGCCGGTCATGGGATCTTCGACCTGGCCCTGGACGTGAACGAGGGCGAGGCCTTTGGTTACCTCGGCCCGAACGGCGCCGGCAAGACCACCACGATCAAGCTGCTCATGGGCCTGAGCCACGCGACTCGCGGACGCGCCACGATCTTCGGCCTCGACGCGGACCGCGACGCGGTGGCTGTGAAGCGCCGCATCGGGTACGTCCCCGGCGAGCTGCCGCAATTCGGCGCGTGGCGAGGCTCGGAGATCGTCGCGTACATCCAGGGACTGCGCGGCGATCTCGCGGATGCGGAGGTCGAGCACGTCGCGACGCTGCTGGACCTCGATCTCGGCCGCAGGTACCGCGAGTACTCGCACGGCAACAAGCAGAAGCTCGCGCTGCTCCTGGCGTTCGCGCCGAAGCCCGCCTTGCTCATCCTCGATGAGCCGACGAGCGGCTTGGATCCGCTGCATCAGCAGGAGTTCTACGGCCTCGTGCGCGACGCACGGGCGCGCGGCGCGACCATCTTCATCTCGTCGCACGTGCTGTCGGAGGTCGAGCACATCTGCGACCGGGTCGGCATCGTGCGCGACGGCCACCTCGCGACGGTCGGCTCCTTGGACGAGCTCACCGGGATCCGCGCGCATCACGTCCGCATCGAGTTCGCGGATGCGCCACCGCTCGAGCGCCTGCGCGCGGTGCCCGGGTTCGAGCAGGTGGCGATCGACGGCCGGCGGGTCACCGGCATCTACCGGGGCGACTTCGACGTGCTGCTTGGCGCGATCGCCGGCGCGCGCGTGACGACCCTCGAGAGCCGGGAGCCGACCCTCGAAGAGGTCTTCCTCGGCTTCTATTCGACGTGACCCTCTTCCGGCGGTCGCTCGGGGCCTACCGGACGGGCACGATCGCGACCGCGATCATCTGCGCCGTCGGCGGGATCCTGAACGGCGTCGGCTACGTCGAGGTCGCCGGCACGTCGCCGGCGGAGCGCCTCGCGTTCGCGCACCAGATGGAGCTCCTCGGCCGGCAGCTCTCCTATTTCCTCCCTCAGCCGGTACAGCTCGAGACGTTGGGCGGCTACCTCACGTGGCGATCGTTCGGGTCGCTGGCGATCGTGTACGCGGTGTGGGCGATGCTCGCGGGCACCGGCACGGGGCGCGGCGACGAGGACAAGGGGTTGGTCGAAGCGTGGCTCGCGGCCGGGGTGTCGCGCTCGAAATGGATGCTCTCGCGCGCCACCGCGTTCCTCGTCGTGGCCATGCTCTCGATCGCGATCGGCTTCGCCGGCACCGCGGTCGGCGCGATCGCGGTGAACGAAGCGCTGCCGTTCGGCGCGCTGGCGCTCGAGGGCGTCGCGATGCTCGCGCTGTCGCTCGCCGCATACGGCGTGGGCTTGCTCGCGGCGCAGCTCGTGGCGACGCGACGCTCGGCCTCCGCGATCGGTGGCGTCGTGCTCGTCATCCTCTTCAGCGTCAACTCGATGCTCCGCGCCGGCACCGATCCGGGCGCCGTGAAGTGGCTCTCTCCTTTCTATCTGTTCGATCGCAGCGCGCCACTCCTCCGGGGCGGGTCGCTCGACGGTCCGGGCACGCTCGGATCGTTCGGGACCGCGATCGCGCTCGCCGCGGTCGCCGCGTGGGCGTTCGCGCGGCGGGACATCGGCGCCGCGCTGGTCCGGGCTCGCGGCGGCATCGCGCGCCGGACGGCACGGTCGTCCCGAGATCCCTTCCTGCGCGTTCCGGTCCTCGCGGCGATCGATCAGCAGCGCGGCTGGATCGCCGGGTGGGCCATCGCGCTCGCGGCGCTCGCGTACTTCCTCACGTCCCTTGCCCGCACCGTGGTCGACTCGCTCAGAGAGATCCCGTCGATGCAGGTGTACTTCGAGCGCGCCGGGATCGGGACCTATGCCGACGTCATCGGCGTCATCTGGTTCTCGACCGCGCTGCTGCTCCTCTCGTTCTTCGTCGTCGCCCAGGTGAACGCCTGGGCCGGCGACGACGTCGAAGGCCGCCTCGAGACCATGCTGGCCGCGGGCGCGTCGCATGCCCGCGTCGTGCTCGAGCGGATCGCGGCGCTCCTTGTGGCTGCGGCGATCGTCGCGCTCGCGTCGATCGCGGGGATCTGGATCGCGACGAAGGCGTTCGACATCGCGGTGCCGGCGGACCGGCTGATCGTCGCGACGCTGCTGCTCCTACCGGTGGTCTTCGCGCTCGGTGCGGTCGGACACGCGCTCGTGGGCTGGCGGCCGCGCGTCGCGGTCATGCTGCTGGGAACGGTCGCGGTGGTGTCGTACTTCCTCCAGGAATTCGCACCGTTGTTCGGCTGGCCCGACTGGGTCGCGAAGCTCTCGTTCTTCGTTCTCTACGGGCAGCCGGTCAGCACGGTGGACTGGAGCGGCACCGCGACGCTCACCGCGATCGGGATCGTGGGAACGGCCGTCGCGCTGGGCTCGATGCGGCGCCGGGACGTGGGCCGGTAGCCCTAGCGGACGGTCACGTACCAGTACACGCCGTAGTCCTCCAGCCATTGCGCGCCCTCGACGAGCGGCCGGATGTAGAGGCGATAGCTGCCCGGCGCCGAGGGCGCCTGGATCGTGAACTGGAACCACGCGACCTGATTCGGCCCGACGTACGCGGCGGGCTGCTGCGCGACGCGGTTGTAGCGCGGCCAGCCGGTGTTCGGCGACCCGAGCTGCCCATCGCCGCCGAGCGCCGTCGCCCTGTCCTGACCCGGTGAGGGCTCCCACGTGCCGAGGTACGCGACCTCGCCCATCCGGCCCAGGACCCACCCGCGCGAGCCCGAGTTGTAGTACGCGACGGTCGCGGTCGAGCGCTCCCCGGGACAGAGCGTCGGATAGCCGCTCTGTCCGTACCACGATGCGTGGAAGCCGGACTGGCCCGACGGCAGCCCCGACGGTGCCGGGATGCCGGGGCCGACGCTCGAGATGCACGGCGCCGGCGCGGGCGATACGGTCGCGACCTGCCCCGCGGCGATCGTGACGGCGCCGGTCGACGCGAGCGCGCGCGTGGAGTCGATGGCCGCGCGGTAGGCGCCAGGTGCAACGTCGACGAAGCCGAACCAGCCGTTGCCGTCGGTGAGGCGCGACGCGACCGAGCGATCGCTCGCGTCGTACAGCGTCACGGTCGCGTGCGCGATCGGCGCGCCCGCAGCGTCCGCGGCGATCCCGCGCACCTGG
>DASWFN010000060.1:0-3141 GCA_036394215.1 Candidatus Limnocylindria bacterium | reverse complement strand
CGTGTCGTGCTAGGCGGGGAGCTAGCGGTGCCCTGTACCCGCAATCCGCTTCAGCGGGGCTGAATTCCCTCCCGAGGTCCGTCGTCCCGGCTCCTATTCGCGCGTCGCGGCGTTGACGATCGGGTCCTGTGCAGCAGTGACACGCGAACCCCGTCAGGTCCGGAAGGAAGCAGCGGTAAGCGGTCGTGACTGGGTGCCGCAGGCCAGCCTGATCCGAGCCGAGATGCGCGGACGTGACCGAGATGGCGTGATCGACGGAGGGTGCACGGCATGGTCCACGCTCTATCCTGACCGTGTGCCGGAGCGTGCCGCCCTCTACCGCCGCTACCGTTCCCAGACCTTCGCCGAAGTCGTCGGTCAGGAGCACGTCACCCGCACCCTGAAGAACGCCATCGCCAACGGCCAGGTCGCGCACGCCTATCTGCTGGCCGGCGCGCGGGGCATCGGCAAGACCTCGATCGCCCGGATCATCGCGAAGGCCGTGAACTGCCCGAAGGCGAAGAGCGGCGATCCGTGCGACGCGTGCGAGAGCTGCGTCGCGATCCGCGACGGCCGCTTCCTGGACCTCATCGAGATCGACGCGGCGAGCAACCGCGGCATCGACGAGATGCGCGATCTGCGCGAGAAGGTCCGTTTCGCGCCGTCGATGGGGCAGTACAAGGTGTACGTCATCGACGAGGCCCACCAGCTCACGAACGAGGCGTTCAACGCCCTGCTGAAGACGCTCGAGGAGCCGCCGCCGCACGTGATCTTCGTCCTCGCGACGACCGAATCGCAGCGCATTCCGGCGACGATCGTCTCGCGGACCCAGCGGTTCGACCTCCGGCGGATCCCGCACCAGAAGATGGTCCAGCAGCTCGCGGCGATCGCGAAGGCCGAGAAGTGGCAGGTCGACGGGCCGGCCCTCGAGGCGATCTCGCGGCACGCGCAGGGCTCCCTCCGCGACGCCGAGAGCATCCTCGACCAGGTCGCGACCTTCGCCGAGGGCACGGTCGGCGTGAGGGATGTGGATGAGCTGCTCGGCGCGACCGATTGGGAGGAGACGAGCGCGCTCTTCGACGCGATCGCCGCGAACGACGCGGCCAAGGCCGTCGGGCTCGTGCGCACGCTCGTCGACGATGGCCGCGACCTGCGCCTCTTCGTCCGCCGCGCGATGGATCACCTGCGCGCGCTCGTGCTCGTGCGCGCGTCGAACATGCTCCCCGAGACCGCCACCGAGAGCGTGGGCGCGGTCCTTCGCGCGCAGGCGCCGAAGTTCTCGCTCGACCGCCTGGCGAAGATCGCGCACCGCCTCATCGAGACCGAACAGCAGCTGCGCACGGGCGAGGGCACGCCGCTTCCGCTCGAGCTCGCGCTGCTCGATCTCACGACGGAGACCACCGCGTCGCCGGCGCCCGCACCGAAGCAAGCGGCTCCGCAGCCGGCGCCGGCCAAGCCCGCTGCCGCACCCGCACCGCGCGCGACCTCGTCCGCGGCGCCGGCGCCGCGCCAGCAGGGCGTCGTGGATCTCGCCGAGCGCCGCGCGCAGCAGGCCGCGGGCCCTGCGGCGACGAGCGCGACCGGCCCGACCGGCGCAGCCTCACCCGCGGTGACGCTCGAGCGTGTGCGCGCGGCGTGGGTCGGGCTTTTGGAGCGCGCCCAGGAGCGGAGCCTCGGCAAGGCGGCGCAGCTGGTGAAGGCCGAGCCCGTGGCGATCGAAGGCGGGACGGTGGTGCTCGCGTTCCCCGACGATTTCGCCCGCAACATGTGGGACCGCCAGCGTCCCGATCTCGAGCGCGACCTCGGCGAGCTCGTCGGCGCCGTCGTGCGCGTCCGTTGCGTGAAGCAGCCGGCGGCCGCGGCATCGAACACCCAGCCCGCGACCGAGGACCCGATGCTCCGCGCCGCGCTCGAGACATTCCGCAGACCCGACAGGATCTTGGAGGTCGAATAGCAGCATGAAGAACATCGGCGATCTGCAGCGCATGGCTCGCGAGATGCAGGCCAACATGGAGAAGGCCCAGACCGAGCTCGGCGCGCTCACCGTCGAAGGCACCGCGGGCGGCGGTGCGGTCAGGGTCGTCATGACCGGTACCCAGGAGGCGCGCGAGGTCCGCATCAGCAAGGACGCGGTGGATCCGTCGGACGTCGAGACGCTGCAGGACCTCGTGCTCGCGGCGGTCAACGACGCGCTGGCGAAGTCGAAGGAGCTCGCGGCCCAGAAGCTCGGCGGCGTGACCGGCGGCCTCAAGCTTCCGGGGTTCTAGCGATCCGTTGACCCAGGCACTCGCGCGGCCCCTCGGCAGGCTCATCGACGAGCTGTCGAAGCTCCCGGGCGTCGGGCCGAAGACCGCGCAGCGGCTCGCGTACTACATCCTCCGCGCGTCGCTCGCGGACGCCGACGCCCTCGCCGCGGCCGTGCGATCCGTGAAGACCGATCTCCGGTACTGCTCGACATGCTTCAACATCGCCGAGACCGACCCCTGCGCGGTGTGTGCCGCCGACGATCGCGACCATGCCATCGTCTGCGTGGTCGAGGAACCGCTCGACGTCCTCGCGATCGAGCGCACCGGCCAGTACAAGGGCGTCTACCACGTGCTCCACGGCGCGATCTCCCCGGTGAACGGCGTGCGGCCGGACGATCTGAAGATCGCGGCGCTCGCGACGCGGGTGAGGGCCGGCGGGATCGCGGAGCTCATCCTCGCCACGAACCCGAACCTCGAGGGCGAGGCCACCGCGATGTACATCGGTCAGCTCGTGGGGACCGATGGCGTGCGTGTGACGCGGCTCGCGCGAGGCCTACCGATGGGGGGAGACCTGGAGTACGCCGATGAGGTGACCGTGAGCCGGGCCCTCGAGGGGCGCCGGGCCCTCTAGGCTGCGGCTGGGCCGGGTCGGCGTGTGAGCGAGCCCGGATGTCGCGAAATACGCGGAAACGTCAGGGCCGCTGACGGCGGTCCGCAGTTGACGCAGTGCGACCCGGCTCGGTATGATGTGCTCTCGCACAAGCCCGTGGCCATTGTTCCGTTTGGGAGGTCTGGGCACGATCTTTAACAGTTGAAAAGTGGCAGGAACTCATACAAGCGCGGACTCGTCGATACATAAGCCATTCGAACTCGAACCTTGATCGAACTGTCCGGAAGGACGGTTCTTTTTTGTCGG
>DASWFN010000059.1:0-16517 GCA_036394215.1 Candidatus Limnocylindria bacterium | reverse complement strand
ATCGTTGCTGCGGTCGCAGCAGGCCCTCATCGTCGGTCTCGCCGGAGCGCTGGCCGTCTGGATCGGCGAGATCGCTGTGGGCGCCGGCTTCGCGCGGCACGTCCTCATCGACATGGCGCTGACCGGCTTCGCGCTCGGTGCGACGATGAATACCTGGCGCGCCGCGATGGCCGGCGGGCGTGAGCGTCTCGCGTGGTCCTGGATCTTCTTCGGCGCACTCGCCTGGACCGCCGGGCAGCTCTTCTGGGACGCGTTCGACATCGCCGGGATCGCAACTGCCAAGCCGAACGCGGCGGACATCGGCCGCCTGGTGGCCGGCGCCTGCTGGGCGATCGGCTGCGCGGCCTTCCTCGTCGGGCACCGGCAGCGGCTCGCGGTCTACGCGCTCGTGCTCGACGCCGGCGCGGCGGTCCTCACGATGGTCGCCGGTGTCGCGCTGTACGTGTCCGAGGTCTTCAGCAGCGAGATGATCAACGACCCGGCCGCGACGACGGCCGGGCTCGCATATCCGGTGCTGTACGTCGCGGCGACCGGCGCGGCGCTTTCGATGTTCTGGGGACTTCCGCCGCAGCAGACCCGGCGCGCCCACTTCACGCTGCTCGTCGGCATCGTGCTCAACACCGTCGGTTTCGTGCTCTGGCTTCCCGATTACATCCACGAGTCCCTCGCGCCGGGGTCGATCCTGGACGTCTGCTGGATGGTGGGCACGCTCGCGATCGGCATCGCCGGCCGGCAGTGGTACGAGGATCCGGGCGGCCGCGAGCAGCCGCTGGTGCCGGCGACGGCGGTGCAGTTCTCGCGGATGGCCCTGCCCGGTGCGGTCGCGTTCGCCGCCGCGACGATCCTCATCGCGAGCCAGCTCGACAAGCAGACCGCGACCGACCCGATCATCGCCGTCGCGATCGCGCTCACGATCGTGCTCCTCGCGATCCGCGCCGGCCTCGCGCTGTACTCGAACTGGCGGCTCGGCATCCGCGAGCGCCGCCGTGCGGCGCAGTTCTCCGCGCTGTACGACGTCGGCCTCGCGACCGCGGGCCTCATCTCGCTCGGCGATCTGGCGAAGCTCGCGGTGGACAACGCGACGCGGATCACCCAGACCGACGGCGCGATGATCGCGCTCGAGGACGGCGAGGGTCGCTTCGTGATCCGCGCGATCAACAAGTCCAAGATGCCCGAGCTGCGCGACGCGACGGGCGACCCGCTCGTCGGGATCGCACTCGAGTGCGTCCGCACGCGTGAAGCGGCCATCGCCACGGACTACCACACCCATGCCGACGCGAATCCGAAGCTGCACGGGGTCATCAAGTCGGCGCTCGCGCTGCCGCTCATCGCCCACGGCGAGCTCGTCGGGACGATGACCCTCTACTCGGGCCGGCCCCGGCACTGGGGCAGTGAGACTCTCCGGATCTTCCGGCTCTATGCGGCGCAGGCGGCCATCGCGATCGCGAACGCGCGGCTCCTCAGTGAGAGCCGGCGGCTCGCGAGCGACGATCCGCTGACCGGGCTGACCAACCGGCGCGTCCTGGTCGAGCGGCTCGAGGCCGAGGCCGCCGAAGCGCGCCGCCACGGTGACGCGTTCTGCGTGATCCTCTGCGACGTCGACGGCCTCAAGGCGGTCAACGACACCGCCGGCCATCTGGTCGGCGACTCGGTCCTCCGCTCGGTCGCGACGACGCTGCGCGCGACGGCCCGCACCGAGGACGTGGTGGCCCGGTTCGGCGGCGACGAATTCGTGCTCCTGCTCCCGCGCACCGCGCTCGACGCGGCGCGCGCCCTCGTGACGCGGCTGGCGCGGGAGCTGCCTGAGCAGACGTACATGTGGGCCGGCCTGCCGCACTCGCTGCCGCGGGTCTCGTACGGGATCGCGGCTTTCCCCGAGGACGGCCTCCTCGCGGATCAGCTCATCGCGAAAGCCGACGAGCGGATGTACCAGGACAAGGCTCGCGCGAGCGGTCGACTCCGCTAGCATTCCCTCATCAGCTGAGGGAGGGCGCGTTCGATGCCCGCGACGACCAAATGTCCCGAGTGCGACGGCGATGTACCGGTTGGCGCCGACGCGGTGAAGGGCGAGATCGTGTCGTGCCCGGACTGCGGAGCGGAGCTCGAGGTCACTTCTGCCGCGCCGGTCGCGCTCGCGCTCGCACCGGAGGCCCAAGAAGACTGGGGTGAGTAACCTCACCGTCGGCGTGCTCCTCTCGCGCGTGCGCGTCGAGGAGAAGCTCCTTCTCGAGGAGCTCGAGCGCCGAGGCATCGCCACCAAGGTCATCGACGACCGCGAGCTCGTCCTCGAGCTCGAGAAGAAGCCGGAGCTCGGCGTCGACGTCGTCCTCGAGCGTTGCATCCAGCACTCGCGCGCGCTGTACGCGCTGGCGGTGCTCGAGACGTGGGGGATCCCGACGGTGAACACGTTCGAGGTCGCCGATGTCTGCGGCAACAAGCTCCTCACCACGATGCGGCTCATCCGCGACGGCGTGCCCTCGCCCCGCACGCGCCTCGCCTTCACCCCGGAGTCCGCGCTCGCCGCGGTCGAGGAGCTGGGCTACCCCGCGGTGCTGAAGCCCCTCGTCGGATCGTGGGGCCGGCTCATCTCGCGCGTGAACGACCGCGACGCGGCCGAGTCGATCCTCGAGCACAAGGACGTCCTCGGGACGTACATCCACTCGATCTACTACATCCAGGAGTACGTGCCGAAGCCCGGACGCGACATCCGCGCGTTCGTCGTCGGCGACGAGTGCATCGGCGCGATCTACCGCTACTCCGATCACTGGATCACGAATACCGCGCGCGGCGCGAAGGCCGCGAAGTGCGAAGTCACGCCGGAGCTCAACGATCTTTGCGTCCGCGCGGCGAAGGCCGTGGGCGGCGGCGTCGTCGCGATCGACGTGCTCGAAGCACCTGAGGGGCTCGTCGTGAACGAGGTGAACTACACCATGGAGTTCCGTAACTCCATCGACACGACCGGCGTGAACATCCCCGGCAAGGTCGTCGACTACGCGCTGACCGTCGCCAAGAAGCGCTCGTAATGAAAGTCGGCGTCATCGGTGCCGGCGGCTACGCCGGCGGCGAGCTCCTCCGCTTGCTCACCGGCCACCCCGAGGTGGGCGAGATCGTCGCCGGGAGCGAATCGCTCGCCGGGAAGCCCGTGACCGTCGCGCATCCGAACCTCCGCAAGCGCACGTCGCTCGAGTTCGTGCGCTACGACGACGTGAACGGCTGCGACGTCCTGTTCCTGTCGCTCCCGAACGGAGCGCATCGCCTCGGCGAGCTCCGCTCCCGCGGCACGCTCGTCATCGACCTGTCGTCGGATCACCGGCTGCGCGACGCCGGCCGGTATCGCGAGTGGTACGAGGCCGACCATCCGCATCCCGAGCTCCTCGGCACCGCGGTCTACGGCATCCCCGAGCTGCATCGCGACGAGATCAAGACCGCGAAGCTCCTCACCGGTGCCGGCTGCAATGCGACCGCGACGATCCTCGCCCTCCTGCCGCTCGCCCGCGCCGGGCTCATCGATCCGTCGCGTCCGGTCGTCGTCGAGTGCAAGGTCGGCTCGAGCGAGGGCGGCCGCGAGCCCGGCGAGGACTCCCATCACCCCGAGCGCTCCGGCGTGGTCCGCTCGTTCAAGCCGGTCGGGCACCGCCACACCGCCGAGGTCGAGCAGGAGCTCGGCGTCCGGGCGCAGCTCTCGGTCACCGCGGTCGAGCTCGTGCGGGGTGTCCTGGCCACCGCCCACGTGCCCGTGAAGAGCGGCCTCGATGAGAAGGCCCTCTGGCGGGCGTACCGGGAGACCTACGCGAACGAGCCGTTCGTGCGCATCGTGAAGGAGCGGAGCGGCATCTTCCGCTATCCCGAGCCCAAGCTGCTCGCGGGCTCCAACTTCGCCGACGTCGGATTCGCCCTCGACCCGCGCGGCGACCGCGTCGTCGCGCTCTGCGCGATCGACAACCTCATGAAGGGTGCCGCGGGCAACGGCGTGCAAGCGATGAACGTGGCCTGCGGCTTCGCCGAGACCGCCGGTCTCGAGTTCCCCGGTCTCCATCCATGACCCTGCGCGCCGTCATCAAGGCCGGCGGCTCGGCCGGCGTCGATCGGGACAGCGTCGCCGACCTCGTCGCGGACGTCGCCCGCCTGGACGAGATCGTCCTCGTGCACGGGGCGTCCGGCGAGACCGACAAGCTCCAGGCCGCGCTCGGCCACCCGGTCGAAACGATCATCTCGCCCTCCGGGCACCAGAGCCGGCGCACCGACCGCCGCACGCTCGAGCTCTTCGCGATGGCCGCCCTCGGCGTGGAGAACTTCCTCTACGTCGAGAAGCTGCAGGCTCGGGGCATCGACGCGGTCGGCCTCTCCGGGCTCTCCGGCCGGCTGCTCCTCGCGGAGCGCAAGGCCGTGCGTTCGGTGAAGGACGGCAAGACGGTCCTGCTGCGTGACGACTTCACCGGGACCGTGAAGGCGGTGAACGTGCCGCTGCTCCGCCAGTTCATCGGTCCGAGCCGTGTGCCCGTGGTCGCGCCCCTCGCGCTCTCGATGGACAACGAGGCGGTGAACGTCGACGGGGACCGTGTCGCGGCACGCATCGCCGTCGCGATCGAGGCCGACGCGCTCCTCATCCTCACGAACGTCCCGGGGCTCCTGCGCGACGTGCGTGATCCGTCGAGCCTCGTCGCGGAGGCCACGCTCGACGAGGCCGAGCGGCTGGCGCAGGGGCGGATGAAGAAGAAGATCCTCGCCGCGCGTGAGGCCATCGAGGGCGGCGTCGGCGAGGTCGTGATCCGCAGTGCCGCGGGCGATCCGAGCCTGCGCACGGTCATCCACGGGTGAGCGCCATCCGGGACCGCGAGTCCGCCCACACCTCGGGCCTGTACCAGAAGCGCGACGTCGCGCTCGTGCGCGGCGACGGCGCGCGGGTGTGGGACGACACGGGGCGCGAGTACATCGATTGCGTCGGCGGCCAGGGCTCGGGGAACCTCGGGCACGCCAACGCCGCGGTCGCGGAAGCGCTCGGGACCCAGGCCCGCACGTTGTCGTTCTGCACCGAGCTCTTCTACAACGATCGCCGCGCCGAGCTGTACGACCGCCTGGCGGCGATCCTCCCACCCGCGCTCGATCGGATCTTCCTCTGCAACAGCGGGACCGAGGCCGTCGAGGGCGCCCTCAAGTTCGCGCACGTCGCCACCAAGCGCGCGAACGTCGTCGCGACGATGCGCGGGTTCCACGGAAAGACGATGGGCGCGCTCTCGGCGACGTGGGGCCCGGAATACCGCGAGCTGTTCGGTCCGCTCCTCGCGGGCTTCAGCCACATCCCGTTCAACAAGACCGACGCGCTCGACGCCGCGATCACGACGGAAACGTCGGCGTTCATCCTCGAGCTCGTCCAGGGCGAGGGCGGCGTACGTCCCGCGTCGCGCGAGTTCGTGGCCGAGGCCGCGCGGCTCTGCCGCGAGCGCGGCGTGATGTTCATCCTCGACGAGGTCCAGACCGGCTTCGGCCGCACCGGGACGATGTTCGCGCTCGAGCAGTACGGTGTCGTGCCCGACGTCCTCTGCCTCGCGAAGTCGATCGCCGGCGGGATGCCGATGGGCGCGATCGCGTTCTCGCGAGCGCTCGGCGAGCTGCCCAAGCGGTCGCACTCGAGCACGTTCGGCGGCAATCCGCTGGCGTGCGCCGCGGCCGTCGCGACGATCGACGAGCACCTCCGCCTCGGCCTCGCGCGCAACGCGGCCGAGCGGGGGAAGCAGCTCCACGCCGGGCTCCTCGCGATCGAGTCGCCGAAGATCCGCGAGGTGCGCGGCCTCGGCCTGCTCCAGGGCATCGAGCTCAAGGAGAACGCCGGCGCGACGATCAAGGCGCTGCAGGATCGGGGCGTGCTCGCGCTCGGCGCGGGTCCGACCGTCGTCCGCTACCTGCCGCCGCTCGTCATCACGACGGCGCAGGTCGACACGGTCGTCGAGGCGACCCGCTCGGCGCTGAGCTAGGTGGGACTCGGCCTCAGCCCATCGTCCGTCGACGCGCTCGGGCGCCGGATCGCGAAGGGGTCACCCTCGGCGGCGGATCTCGCGACGCTCTCCGCCATTCAGCGGGAGCGGGCCGGCGCGCTCGACGCGGTGAGCGACGTGCTGCGGCGCGCATTCGGGACGCCGCCCCGGTCCGGACGCGCGACGCTCGCCATCACCTCCCGCGTCAAGACGCCCACGGCGCTCATCGAGGCCCTGCGCCGCCGTTCGTCGCTGAGCACCGTCGAAGACATCGTCGGGATCCGCATCGTCGGAGCGATGAACCTGAAAGAGCAGGACGCGCTCACCGCGAAGGTCCTCGAGCTGCTCCCCGACTCCACGGTCGTCGACCATCGCCGAAGACCGGCGCAGGGCTACCGCGCGGTCCACGTCGTCGCGCGGTATTCGGGCGTCCCGGTCGAGCTTCAGATCCGGACGCGCGCGCAGCACGCGTGGGCGGAAGCCACCGAGCGTCTCGCCGACCGGTGGGGCAGAGGGATCCTGCACGGCGTCGCGCACAAGGGCCGCGGCGCGGCCGAGACCGCGACCCGCTCGGAGGCCCTCGCGAAATGGGAGCTGGCCGCGGCCCGGATCGCGAAGCTCGAGCAGGAGACCATGCGGCTGACCGACGTGCTCTCGGCCCGCATCCAGGCCGCGGTGCAGGCGGATCCGCTGGTGAAGCCGCAGGACGCGGCAGCGCGCCTCATCCAGGAGGATCCCTCGCTGACCGGCGGCATCAACGCCGCGGCGCTCGCGATCGGAGCGGCCCTGCGTGAGGCCGGCGCCGAGATCGTGCCGCTGATCGACGGCGCCCGCTCGGTAGCATCCGGACGATGACCTACTTCCTCATCGTCTACGACCGCGCCCGGGGCGAGATCCGCGAGGAGCACACGTACCCGTTGACCGAGACCGATCGCGTCTGGGCGCACCGCGGATCGCTGATCACCGACGCGATCGCCGACCCGGATGTCGAGGTCGTGCTCCTTCGGGCGGACAGCAGAGCCGATCTCCTGAAGACGCATGCTCGGTACTTCCGGTCCTTCCAGGAGATCGTGGATGCCGCCTAGCGACATCGAGCTCTCCCCGGACGACGTCGCCCTGGTCGGCGGCCTCGTCGCGATCCCGTCGGTCTCGCGCAATGAGCGCGATGCGGTCGAATGGCTCGTTGCCCGCATGAGCGAGCGCGGGTTCCGCGCGACGGTCGATCCGGCCGGCAACGCGGTCGGCGAGATCGGCGACGGTCCGCGGCACGTCGTCCTGCTCGGTCACATCGACACGGTGCCCGGCGAGATCCCGGTGCGCGTCGAGGACGGAGACCTCATCGGCCGCGGCGCGGTCGACGCGAAGGGCCCGCTCGCGGCGTTCGTCGCCGCCGCCACCGAGCCGGTCGCCGGACTCCGCGTGACGGTCGTCGGGGCGGTCGAAGAGGAGTCGCCGACGAGCAAGGGTGCGCGCTACCGCGCGACGCTCGCCGCGCCCGACTGGTGCGTGGTGGGCGAGCCGTCGGGCTGGGACGGCGTCACCGTCGCGTACAAGGGCCGCTTGGTGCTCGGCATCTCGCTCGAGCGCGAGGCGCGCCACGGCGCATCGCCTGGGCCGACCGTCGCGGAGGAGGCGCTCGGGCTCTGGACGCGGATCCAGGCCGCGGCCGCATCGCGCACCGCGGACGCCCGCGCGTTCGCGAAGGTGGACTGCCGGCTCGAGGGTATGCACGCCGTGGCCGGCGACGGCCTCGTCGAGCGTGCCGAGCTGCGCATCGGCTACCGCATCCCGCCGGGGGTCACGACCGACGAGCTCGAGGCGGGCGCGCGCGAGATCGCGGGCGAGCACGACGGCGAGGCCGACGCGACGGTCGAGCGCATCGCGTCCGAGGAGCCGGTGCGCACGCCGCGCACGACGCCGCTTGCGTCCGCGTTCGCCCGCGCGATCGCGGCGGTGGGCGGTCAGACCGCGTTCAAGGAGAAGAGCGGAACGAGCGACATGAACGTCCTCTGGCCCGCGTGGGGCTGCCCGATGGTCGCGTACGGCCCCGGGGATGCGCGCTACGATCACACACCCACCGAACGCCTCGCGCTGGCCGATTACGGACGATCCATCGCCGTGCTGAAGGACATCCTCCGCAGGGCTGCCAGCCGCTAGCATGACCCGCGGCCCGAGGCTTCTCCGGGGCCGAAGGGGGAAGGGTGTTTTCGACCCGCCGGCAGCGCCAGCGCGCCATCCTCGCCACCATGGCGGTCGTCGGCATCCTTCTCGGCGCGGTCTCCTACAACGCGCACCTCCTGGACGCGAGCCTCCAGGCCGCGACGTACGACACCTTCATCACGTACGCGCCGGGCAAGCTGTCGAACCAGGTGACCATCGTCGCGGTCGATGATTCGACGATCACGCGCTACGGCCGGTACCCGCTGCCACGCCAGGCATACGCCGACCTTCTGGCGGCGCTCAAGCCGCTGTCGCCGCGCACCGTGGCGTTCGACGTGGGGTTCTACGACGATTCGCCGAACCCGGACCAGGACCGGGCGCTCGCGCTCGCGATCAAGGACGCCGGCAACGTCATCCTCGCGATGCAGGGCTCGGGGTCGAGCGTCGATATCGACGGCGGGCAGCGGTACAACGCGGAGCAGGTCCCGATCACGATCTTCCGCCAGGCCGCCGCCGGCCTCGCGGCCGTCAACATCCAGCCCGACGAGGACGGCCGCGCGCGCAAGGTCACGCTCGTGACGGAGACCCCGAGCGGCCGCTACTACGCGCTCCCGGTCGTGGCCGCGGCGCGGGCCCTCGCGGTCGCGAAGTTCGTCGCCGGCGACGAGTCCGCGATCGTCCACCGCGGCGACACGCTCGTGCTCCCGGGTCGCGGGCAGCTGCCCGATCGGGTCATGCCCATCGACGAGACCGGCCGGATGGCCGTGTACTACGCGTCGCCGCCCGCGACGGAGCTCGGCGCGCGGCCGCCGGACCAGAAGCCCTGCGCCGACCCGCTGCAGTTCTGCGTCGTCGCGCTCGCCGACGTCGTGTCCGGCAAGGTCCCGCGCGCGCTCATCGCCAATCGCGTCGTGTTCGTCGGCGCGCATTCGGTATCGGCGGTCCCGGACAACTACCCGGTGCCGAACAGCGGCGGGGCGAAGATGTATGGCGTCGAGATCTGGGCGAACGCCGCGGCGTCGATCTTCACGAACCGTTTCCCGGTGATCCGCGAGGGCTTCCTCGCCACCGTGCTCCAGATGATCGTCGTCACGCTCGGCGGGATCCTGCTCGTCGCGCGTTTCCGGCTCTACGGCTTCCTCGGCGCGATCGCGCTCCTCGTCGGGTACGGCCTCGTGCGCTTCGGGCTCTTCCTGAACGCGACCGGCGGCGACATCGGGGACGGCCCGATCTCGATCGCGTCGCTCGGCTACCTCTTGCCCGCCGCGTTCTGGTGGGTCGTCGCGCTCGGCTACCTGCTCGTCGAGGAGCAGACCGCGGTGCGCCGCACCCAGACGACCTTCGGACGGTTCGTCACGCCGTCGATCGCCCGTACGATCATGGACATCGAAGAGAGCGGGAAGCTCGCCCTCGGCGGCGAGGAGAAGCGCGTCACCGTCCTCTTCGGCGACATCCGCGGATTCACCACGCTCTCCGAGGGAATGACGCCGGGCGTACTGCTGGACACGCTCAACCGTTACTTCGAAGGCATCGTGAACGTCGTGAATCGCTACGAAGGCACGGTCAACAAGTACAACGGCGACAACATCATGGTGCTGTGGGGCGCGCCGCTCCCCGTCGTGGATCAGGCCCGGAAGGCCGTTCAGGCGGCGCTCGAGATCCAGCGCTGGATCGTCTCCGAGCGCGGGCAGGGCGGGCCCGACGTCTCGTTCGGCTTCGGGATCAACACCGGCCCGGTGGTCGCGGGCTTCCTCGGCGCGCTGGGCCGCATGGAGTACACGGTCATCGGCGACACCGCGAACGTCGCGTCGCGGCTCACCTCGAACGACATCGCGCGCCGCGACCAGGTCGCGGTCAGCGCGGAGACGCTGGCGGAGCTCGGCGACGACGTCGTGACCGTCGACCTCGGCGCGATCCAGGTGAAGGGCCGCGCGGCGGCCGTCCGCTGCTACCAGGTGAACCGCGTCGGCACGATCGAGACCCCGAACCCGGCGCCCGCGCCGGAGCGGCCGATCGCGGCCGCCGCCGTCGCCGGCTTCCACTAGGCCCGCCGATGGCGATCGACGACAAGGTCGCGTTCGTGCTGATGAAGCTGACGCACCTGGCCGTGCAGCGCGACCGTGAGGCGTATCTACGCGGGCTCATCGACCTCTGCGCCCAGGCGACCGACGCGGAGCGGTGCACCGTCTACTTCGTCGATCAGCCGCGCAAAGAGCTCTGGTCGCGCATCGCGTCGCGGACCGCGATCGAGATCCGCCTCCCGCTCGGAACGGGGATCGCCGGGCAGGCCGCGCTCACCGGCGAGACGATCAACGTGCCCGACGCCTACGCCGATCCGCGTTTCGACCGGAACGTCGACCTTCGCAGCGGCTATCGGACACTGAACATGCTCGTGGTGCCGGTGTGGGACCCGACCGGACGCAACGTCATCGGTGTCCTGCAGGTCCTGAACAAGCGGAGCGGTCCGTTCGAGCGCCGCGATCAGATGCTCCTCGAGCGCATCAGCGAAAGCGTCGGACCGGTCTTCGCGCAGATCCCGCAGGCCGAAAGCACGCCGTGACCGAGCCGCTCGACCGGCGGCGCCAGGAGCGCCGGAGCGATGACCGGCGGTCCGCCGAGGCGCGCGACCGCCGGGCCGCCGAGCGCCGGCGCGGCGCGGGCCGCCGCGACCTCGACACGCTCCTCGATGTGACGCGGCGGCTCATGACCGTCACCGACCTCGACGCGCTGCTCCGGCTCATCGCGGAGGCGACCGTCACGATGGTCGGTGCCGAGCGCGCGACCATCTACATCGTCGATCAGGAGCGTCAGGAGTTCTGGTCCCGCGTCGCGACGGGCACGGGCGTGGGCGAGATCCGGTTCCCGATCGGGGTCGGCATCGCCGGCACCGTCGCGAAGACGGGCGAGACGATCAGCATCCCCGACGCGTATGCCGATGCCCGCTTCAATCCCGAGAGCGACAAGCGCACCGGCTTCCACACCCGGGACCTCCTCACGCTCGCGATGACCGGCCACGACGGCGCCGTCATCGGCGTCTTCCAAGCGGTCAACAAGAAGGAGGGCGAGTTCACCATCGAGGACGAGGTCACGCTCGGGTCGCTCGCGTCATCGGCCGCCGTCGCGGTCGAGAACGCCCAGCTCGTGAACGCGCAGAAGCGGCTCTGGCTGTCGCTCATCGAGACGCTCGCGACGACCGTCGACGCCCGCGACCAGCAGACCGCCGGCCACAGCAAGCGCGTGACGCGCTACGCCGGGGTCATCGGTGCGGAGATGGGGCTCTCCGACGACGATCTCGAGCGCCTGAAGGCCGCGGCGCTGCTCCACGACTACGGCAAGATCGCGGTGCGCGACAAGTTCCTGCAGAAGCCCGGGAAGCTGGACGACGCCGAGTTCGCGTACATGAAGGCCCACGCCGAGAAGACCGCGGAGTTCCTCGGCTACCTGGAGTTCCCGCCCGACATGCGGGAGGTGCCCCAGATCGCGGCGCAGCACCACGAGCGGATGGACGGCAAGGGCTACCCGAAGGGGCTGAGCGGCGACGCCATCCTGCTCGGCGCGCGCATCGTCGCCGCCGCGGATGTGTTCGACGCGCTCACCGCGCCGCGCTACTACAAGCCGGCCTATCCGATCGACAAGACGCTCGAGATCATGGACGGGATGGCCGGGGCGCACCTCGATCCGACGGTGATCGCCGCCGTGCACCGCGCGCTGCCGGCGCTCGAGCGCACGATCGAGGACCTGAGGGGCACCTGGCCGAAGCCCGGCGACGAGGGCATGGGCAGCATCTCGGAGGCCGCGAGCGGCCTGTCCGAGCGCGACCGCTCGGCGGCGCCGTCCGCATGAAGATCCGCTTCTGGGGCACGCGCGGCTCCATCCCCACGCCCGGCCAGCGGACCGTGCGCTATGGCGGCAACACCGCGTGCGTCGAGATCCGCGACGCGTCGGACCATCTGCTCGTCCTCGATGCGGGGACCGGCCTCCGCGAGCTCGGTCTCAAGCTCGACGGCGCGTCGCCGCTCATCGTCGACCTGCTCCTCTCGCACCTCCACTGGGATCACATCCAGGGGATCCCGTTCTTCCGGCCGGCGTACGACCCGAAGAGCCGGCTTCGCCTCTACGGTCCGACGCAGCACCGTCCGCTCAAGGAGCTGCTCGGCCTCGGGATGGACGATCCATTCTTCCCGGTCGACCTCGATGGCCTGCCGGTGCACCTCGAGGTCCACGAGATCGAGAGCGGCTCGAAGCGGAAGATCGGGCCGTACGACGTGAGCGCGGCGAAGATCTTCCATCCCGCGCCCGCGCTCGCGTACCGCATCGAGGCCGACGGCAAGTCGCTCGTTTACGCGACGGACACCGAGGATCCGTTCAGCGGGCAGGCGAACCCGGTCGTCGAGCTCGCGAGGGGCGCCGATGCGCTCATCCACGACGGCCAGTTCCTCGACAGCGACTTCAAGCCGGGGTGGGGTCACTCGACCGTGGCGAGCGCGATCGACGTCGCGAGCCGCGCGCGGGCGAAGCGGCTGATCCTGTACCACCACGATCCCGACCGCACCGACGACGCGCTCGACGAGATCGCGATCGAGGCGCAGGGCGAGGCGGACCGGCGGGGCGGCGGGCTGCGGGTGATCGTCGCGCGCGAGGGCGCCGAGGTCGAGATCTAGGCGGTCGTGCGGTGCGCGCTCAGGCGACGGACTGCGTCGGATGGTGGCGGAGCATCTCGAGCGGTACGCCACCGCTGGCCACCCAGTCGTGGCCATCCTCGTGCGGCGAATCGCAGTAGGCCCAGCGTCCCAAATGCACCGTGACCGTGCTCGCGTGCTCGCCCTCGTGGCGCGGCCGATGCGCCGCTGCGACACAGACGAATTCGATGAGCGCGCCCATGATCGCCTCCCCCTGGGGCGACCCTACCGCGCCCGGCCGCTAGTTCAATGGCGCGGATGACGGGCGGTCAGTGCGCGGCGGCGGCTGTTGTATCGCATCGGGAGCGATCCCTCCGTTCACGTGCGTGGCGACGCACGTGAACAGCGACGCGAGATCGAAGGGCTTGCGGAGGTACCCGTCGACGCCGAGCTGGGTCGCGATGTTCGGCGCGTCGGCCGCGGCGCTCATGACGACGATGTGCGCCGGAGCGGCGGCGAGCCGGCGGTACTGCTGCACGAACGACCAGCCGTCCATGATCGGCATGCGCAGGTCCAGCAGGATGAGCGCGGGCTCGTGGACCTTGACGAGGTCGAGCGCCGCGGCGCCGTGCGGCGCGGACGCGACGGCATAGTCGTCGCGCAGCGCCTCGCGCAGCGTCTCGCAGAGCTGGTCGTCGTCATCGATGATGAGGACTCGGGGCCGGGTACCGCGGCCGTCCCCATCCGGACGGCGGAGCTGCCTCAGCGCGACCTCGCTTTGCCTTTCGGCTTCTCCGGCGCGGCAACCGCTGGTGCCAAGATGGGCCCCGGCGGTGTGGCGCTCGGCTGGCGCGGCGGGAACCGCATTGCTTCCATTATCGGTAGCCCATCCGTCGGGCTCCACTCGTGTCCCGTGGCGTCCGCGCCCTGGCTGCAGAACGCCCAGGCGCCCTCGCGGATCGTCAGGGCCGAGTCGCTGTGCCCGTTCGCGTGCGCCTTCGCGACGCACACGAACCGCACGAGCTTCATCGGGTCTCCGCTCACGCGGGGACCAGCCGGTAGCCGTGCTGGCGGACGGTCGCGATGTAGCGGGGCGCGCGCCACGAATCGCCGAGCTTCGAGCGGAGCGAGCGGACGTGACGGTCGACGATGTTGCTCGGCGGCGCCTCCGCGCTCCCCCAGACGGCGTGGCGGATCGACTCCCGGCTCACCGTGTGGCCGGCGTTCGACGCGAGGACGAACAGGATCGCCTGCTCGGTGCTGGTGAGATCCGGGCGCGTCTCGCCGCACTTCACGTGGTTCCGCATCACGTCGATCTCGAGGTCGCCGACCTTGACCGCCGGGACATATGACAGCCGCTCGCCGTAGCAGCGCTTCAGGAGCGCGCGGACCCGCGCGCCGAGCTCCGCCGCGGCCATCGGGAACGTGACGACGTCGTCGGCGCCGTTGGCGAACGCCGCGAGCCGCGGCTGCAGCTCGCCGGCGCGCAGGACCGCGATCGCTGGTACCGCGTTCGGCCCCTGGGTGTAGCTGCGAAGGATCTCGATCGAATGCGGGGTCGCCAGGTCGACGAAGACGATGTGCGGAGGGTGTACGCCGTCGTGCCGCCGGGTGCCGCGCTCGGTGACGATCTCGAACGAGCGGTCGGCGAGCGCCTCTTCCACCATGGGGCCGACCGCGGGATCCTGCGTGTGGATCGCGATCCGCGGTGAGCCGAGCAGCCGGGTCCAGTTGATGACCATCGCGTCCCCCGTGGCGGCGCAGATTACTGGACTTCATTACCGCCCGGTCATTTACGGTAGATCGGTTGCGTGGGTGGTCTGTCAGCGACCTGACGGATGGCGAGGTCGTTCGGCCAGTGGCCGTTCAGACGGTGCCGTTGCCGTCCACGAGGCGGTCGACCTCGCGCCGGACGATCTGGTAGCACTCGCAGGCGGCCCGCTCCAGCTGCGCGCGGTCCTTGATCCGGACCTGGCCGCGCCGGTACGCGATCGCACCGCTCTTCTGCAGGGTGCCGGCCGCGACCGTCACGCTCGGCCGCTCGGCTGCGAGCATGTGCGAGAGGAACTCGTGCGTCAGCACGAACGTGTCCCCGCTGACCGAATCGTGGCTGATCAGCAGCCAGCGCGCGAGCCGCTCGGTGATGCGATGTGCCGCATTGCAGGCAGCGGTCTGGCCGAGCATCGCCATCCGGGCCTCGGCGTAGCGGAGCAGCCGCGTTTTGAACGCGGGGCGCCGTTCGACCTCGTCGATGAGCCAGGCGGCTCTGATCCGGAGGCCGTGACCGGCCACCTGGGACACGATCTCGTAGAGGCTCGTGCCTGAGCCCAGGACGAGCGGGAGGCCGGTCATGCCCTCGCAGCCGACGGTCGCGACCTCGGCGCGGCGTCCATCCTTCAGCGCGGCGACGACCGAGATGAGGCCTTCCGAGGGGAAGTAGGCCATCGCGATGGTGCCGCCCGGCTTGACGAGGATCTCGTGCTCGAGCACGTACGGCTCGAACTTCGAAGCGAGGTCGCGCCGGTCCTGTTCGGGCAGCGCGCGCAGGATCCGGTTCTCGTCGAGCGCGGAGACGAGGAGCGCTGTCGCCATGCGGCCTCCTTTTCGGTCGGCCCGGCATGGGACGCGTCCGGGTGGAGCTGACGGGCACGTCCCCGGTGCCCGTGTCCGGTCGCGCGCTCCGTCGGTTCGCGCTCCTGGCTCGCTGACCGTAGCACCCGCGCATCCGCGGCGGCGGTGACGTCGCGTCCGGGTCGCGCGACGGTGGGCGAGGAGGGACTTGAACCCTCGTCCTATGGACACGACGCGCGCAATTCATCACGTTCCGCGCGCATGGTTACGGGCGCCGGCAAAGGCTGGGCACGAGGCAAGACCGCCGCATCTGATCCACGCATCGCGCGCGCGGCTGCGGCGCACACCGGTCTCACCTACAAACGCCGGACGCCACGGCGTGCACGAGGACCGGCATCATTCGACTGGACACCGGACATGGCGTATGCAGTTGGCCTCATCGCCACGGATGGTTGTCTCATCGAGCGCGGCCGCTCGGTAGCGTTCGTCAGTAAGGACAGCCAGCTCGTCGAAACGCTGATGCGGTGTATCGGCCGAGAGCCGAAGCTCCGGATCGACCACACCCGCCTCGGGCGCGAGCTCTATCGGTTCCAGATCAACGACCGCGTCCTCTATCAGTGGCTGGAGAGGGCTGGGCTCACACCTCGCAAGAGCCTGACTCTGGGTCCGATACACGTGCCCGATGATCTGTTCGCGCACGTTGTGCGTGGGCTGCTGGACGGCGAGGCAGCATCATCGACAAGGTCTGGCGTGCCGACACGTCTCGTCGGTCCGACTACTTCTACGAGTGGTTTCGTGCGCAATTCGTCTCAGGGAGCGCAGAGCATATCCAGTGGCTTCACTGCCGCCTGCGCTCGGCGCTCGGACTGCATGGCTGGATCTGCACAAGATCGGCGCCCGGTCGCCACCCGAGCTACCAGCTCGTCTTCGGAAAGCACGATTCCATACGCCTCCTGGCTTGGATCTACGCGGACCGTGAGGCGCCGTGCCTCCTGCGAAAGCGCGCGATCTGGGACGACTACGCCGGCCGTCATGCGCACCTGGTGCCGACCGCTCGCTAACATCGTGACGTCGCGGCCCGAGTGGCGAAGTTGGTAGACGCGTCGGTATTAGGAGCCGATGGGGGAAACCTCGTGTGGGTTCGAGTCCCACCTCGGGCACCGCGTCAGGAGCCGGTGCGCGCCTCGGTGCCCGA
>DASWFN010000058.1:0-22826 GCA_036394215.1 Candidatus Limnocylindria bacterium | reverse complement strand
CGCGACGCGCTGATGACGAGATCCGCGGCCGCGAACGCGTCCGCGAGGCCCGGCACGTCCAGCTGGCCGGCGAAGCGCACCCGCGTCGCGAGCCCGGCGGCCGCGGCGGCGCTGCGGAGCTCGGCGTCCTGCGGTCCGCTGCCGGCGAAGACGAGGACCGCGTCGCCGCGCGTCGAAGCGCGCAGGACGTCGATCAGGTCGAGCACCCGCTTCTCCACCGCGAGGCGCGACGCGGACAGCAGGAGCGGCGCGCCGGCGGGAACGCCGAGCCGCTCGCGGCCGCGCGCCCGGTCGCCGGCGGCGAGCGCCGGATCGATCGGCGCCGGCACGACCCGCACCGCATGCGCCTCGCCCGACGCGCGCAGCTCGGCCGCGAGCTCCTCGTTCGGCGCGATCGCGAGATCCGCGGCCGCCACGACCGCGCCGGTATATGGACGGACGAGCGTGCGCGCGAGCGGGGCGGCGACGCCGGCGTAGTGCGCGTACTCGTCGAAGCGCGTGTGGATCGTGACGACGAACGGGAGACGCAGCTTCCGCGCCGCGGCGAGCGCCGCCCACGACGCGCCGAACACCGAGTGCGCGTGGATGAGCTCGACGCCGAGCCCGCGCAGCTTGATCGGGAGCCGCGGCCCGAAGAGCGCGAGGCGATGGCCGGGCGGGGCGCCGGGCACGTGGATGTCCGGCTCGGCGAGGTCGACGTCGCCGTGCGGCCCGACGACCGTGACGCGCTCTCCCGCCTCGCGGAGCGCGTCACGCTGGCGCCGGACGGCGACGGTGACGCCGCTGACGTAGGGAAGCGCGACGTCAGTGAGGAATGCGACGTGCACGGGCGAAGCGTATGCGGATTGCCCTCGCGCTCGCGGTCCTTGCGGCCATCGTCGTCGTCGCCAATGAGATCGCGCGACCGGGCTGTTCGCTGCTGCCGGTCGCGATGCCGACGGATCCGTACCGATCGGGGCCCGGTGGCACTCGGGCGCAGGCATGCGCCGCGCTCGGACGCCCGATGCCGGAAGTGCGCGACCTCCCGCTCGGCCTGCACGAGACCGCGGTCACCGTCGGCGGCCCGCCGCCGATCACCCCGGACAACCACCGCTTCGTCTCCGTCTTCTACGCGATCGGAACGGGAGAGAACCTCATCGAGCTCATGAGTACCCGCGGGAACGGCATTCCGCCAGGGAACGTCGGTCAGGTGAACGGCTCCGTGAACGGGGCACCGGCGATCATCGACGAGCGTACGTTCCCCGCGCAAGGCCGAGGAGCGTTCACCATGGTGTTCTATCTGTGGCCGGACGCCGACGTGCTGCTCTCGCTACACGTGCGGCTCGACCAAGGGATCACGCGCGAGATATCCGACCGGATGGCCGCGTCGGTGCGCTGAGTCCTACAGCAGGCGGGTGTTGTTGATCACCAGCGCGAATGAGCAGTGGAGGAACTCCGCGGCGCGGCGGCTCAGCATCATGCGCGAGAGGAAGATCTCGAAGTACTCCATGAGCGGCGCGACCTCCGTGTCGATGGTGAGCTCGAGGGTGATGAGCTTCTCGCGGCGCGAGACCTTGATCTCGGACGACGTCGCCGCGTAGTTCACGCGGTCGTGGATGTCGAAGGTCGTGGTCTTCGGGTTGCGCACGCGCGAGCGGTGCACGTCGCTCTTGTCGGCGATGATGACGGCCGCCGACACGGGACTCACCGGGAGACCGCCCTCGGACTCCTCGTGGTTCGCGATCGCGCCCATGATCACGGCGACCTCTTCGAACGTGAACCCGAGGTCGACGAGGATGTCCTTCGCCAGGAGCGCGCCGGTCTGGCCATGTTTCTCGCGGTTGATCACGTTGCCCATGTCGTGGAGGTACGCCGCGACCGCGCCGAGCTCGGTGCGGCGGGCCTCGTGACCGAGCGACTTGAGGATGAAGCGAGCGCCGTCGGCGGTCGTGTTGGCGTGGCGCTCGCCGTGTTCGGTGTACCCGATGGCGCCGGTCTGCGCGTTCGCGGACCGGATGTACACCTTGACCCGTTCGTCCTTCTTCACATCGTCGAGCACCGGTCCCTGGCGCTTCGCCTCGACCGGGGTCTTCGTCTTGGTCTCGGCGCGATGGACCTTCGTGCGCTCGTCGTCGGTCTTCGTGTCGTCCGGCCGCGGTGGCCCGGGCGTCTCTCGCATCACGCTCATCGGGCGGACTCTAGCCGACGCGCTGCCTCGTACCCGCGTTGCAGCCGCTCGGCGGTCTGTTGCATCCACCGCAGCTCGGTGAGTCCCGCGCGCGCGACCACCATCCCGCGCGTGAATGCGAGCCACGGCTTCAACGTCCCGCCGAGCAGGCCGAGCCAGGTGGCCGCGGTCGCGTCGACCTTCGGACCTTTCCCTTTCGGTTCGGCGATCTCCGCGAACAGCGTCGCGTCGCCGGCCTGGAACTCGATCGCACGCGCGCCGTCGGTGATGCGGAGCAGCGCACGCCCCGTCGCTGCGCCCTTCAGCGCGTCGAGCACCGCGGGCGTGTCGCTCGCCTCGTTGAGGATGCGGAGCACCAGGTCGGTCACCGCCTCGGCCACCGGCTCGCCACGCGCCGCGAGCTCCTTCGCCTCGTCGAGCGCGGCCACGAGCGCGACGGCGGTCATGCGAGCGGGAGGTTCGAGCGGACGCCCGCGGGCATCTCGGCGCCGCGATGCCGCAAGGAGAAGAACGCGGCCGCGCCGACCATCGCGCCGTTGTCGGTGCAGAGCCGCGGCGGGGGTGCGTGCAGCGGCACGCTGATCCGCCGCGCGATCTCCGCGCGCAGGGCGCTGTTCGCGGCGACGCCACCGCCGAGCATCACGCTGCGCGCGCCGTGCTCCGCGGCCGCGCGCGCGGTCTTCTCCGCGAGCGCCTCGACGATCGCCTTCTGAAAGGACGCGGCCACGTCGCCGACCGGCAGCGGGCCCTTCTCCTCGAGCGACTTCGTGAGGCGCAATACGGCCGTCTTGAGCCCGGAGAACGAGAAGTCGTAGCGGTCCGGCAGCCACGCCTTCGGCAGGGGGAACGCGTTCGGGTCGCCGTCCTTCGCGGCCTTCTCGATCTCCGGTCCGCCGGGGAAGCCGAGGCCGAGGAGCCGGGCGACCTTGTCGAATGCCTCGCCGGACGCGTCGTCGATGGTCCGCCCGAGCAGGCGGAACTTGCGGTGCGCCTCCATCAGCACGAGGTCGCTGTGCGCGCCGCTCACGACGAGCACGACAGCCGGCAGCTCCGGCTCGGGCGTGACGTCCTCCGTCTCGGCGAGCCAGTTCGCGTACACATGGCCCTCGAGGTGGTTCACGCCGATGAACGGCAGGCCCGCCGCGAGCGCGAGGCCGCGCGCGTAGTTCGCGCCGACCAGCAGGCAGCCGATGAGGCCCGGACCGACGGTGGCCGCGACGGCGTCGATCTCCTTGAGCGTGACCCCGGCGTCGCGGAGCGCCTTGTCGGTGATCGGGTCGATCGAGCGCAGGTGCTCGCGCGCGGCGACCTCGGGCACGATCCCGCCGGTGGTCTGATGCACGAGCTGCGTCGCGATGACGTTCGCGCGGATGCGGCGCCCGTCCTCGACGACCGCGACACCGGTCTCGTCGCAGCTCGTCTCGAACGCGAGGATCCTCACTCCTGCTCCAGCTCCTTACGAAGCGTCGCGATGCGATCGCGGACGACGCGATCCTTCAGGCGCTCGGTCCACATGATCAGGGCATCCTCGTTGTTGTCGCTGTAGTACCGGCGGCGCACGCCGGCGCGGCGGAACCCGTACTTCTCATAGAGCTTCTGCGCCGCGAGATTCGACGCTCGCACCTCGAGCGTGAGCCACTCGGCGTTCATCGCACCGGCGATCTCGAAGATCCGCTGGAGCAGCCGCTCGCCGATGCGCTGGCGCCGCTGATCGGGGTGCACGGCGAACGTCGTGATGTGAGCCTCGTCGACCATGAGCCAGAGACCGGCGTAGCCGACGATGTGGTCGCCGCTGCGCGCGACGACGTAGCGCGCGTTCCGGTTCTGGGTGAGCTCGTGACGGAACGCGTTCGCCGGCCACGGGACCGGGAACGAGCTGCGCTCGACCTCCTGCACGGCGTCGATGTCGTCGAGGGTCATGTCGTCGATGACGACCGGGGCGATCGAGACCATCAGTCGTTCGTCACGCCGTCCGTTTCGGCAGCCCGAGGGTGCGGTCATCGGTCGGCGGCGGCGCGAACGGCTGCGCGAAGCTGCCGCCCATCGCCGGCTGGCGCACGTAGATCGGCTCCAGCGCGCCGAGGGGCGTCTGGGCCCGCTCGGCGAGCTCGTTCCACCCGAGCTCCGCGAGGTAGCCCGCGCGGCGCATCCGCGACGCGGGCGCCGCGAAGAGCGCGAACGGACCGAGGAGGTCGCGCAGCGTCGACTCGGCATCCTCGTCGATCTCGCCGACGAAGAGCGTGTGCGTGCCGATCTGCCGGCAGATCTCGACGAGCGGACCGACGATGAACGGCGACCGGCGAGCCCACTTGCGGTTCCGCTCCTGATAGAGCGCGGCGTAGAACTCGTTGCGCCCCGCGGGCAGGAGCGAGCACGTCCGCAGCTTCGACGACGCGTGCGGATACGCGAGCACGTCGAGCGTCGACACGCCGACGAGCGCGGCACCGCTACCACGCGCGAGGCCCTGTGCCGCGGCGATGGCGACGCGCAGCCCGGTGAACGAGCCCGGGCCGGTCGCGACGGCGACCTTGTCGATCGAGCTCAGTGGCGCGCGGCTGAGCGCCATGAGGCGCTCGATCGTCGGGAAGAGATCCTCGGCGTGGCGCCGCTGCGCGTGCCAGGTCTCTTCCGCGAGGACGGCGGTACCGTCGAAGATCGCGACGGAGGCCCATTCGGTCGACGTGTCGAGCGCGAGGAGCGCGCTCACAGCTGCTGCTTCTCCTTGAATGCGTCGTCGCGCAGCGCCTCGACGAGCCGCCGCGAGCGCGGGCCGGTCGGACGCACGCTGACGCGGCGCTTCGTCTCGGCGACGTGCTCGATCCGGACGTCGACGCGATCGGCCGGCAGCTCGTCGCCGGCGCGGTCCGGCCACTCGATGACCGTGACGCCGCCCGACTCGAGCGCGTCCTCCCATCCCGTCGAGCCGAGCTGGCTCTGCACGAGGCGGTAGAGATCGAGATGGAACAGCGGCAGCCGGCCGCCGAAGTGCTCGCGCAGGATGATGAACGTCGGGCTCGTCACCGCATCCTCATCGATGCCCAGGCCGATCGCGACCCCGCGCGCGAAGACCGTCTTGCCCGCGCCGAGCTCGCCCCAGAGCGCGATCACGTCCCCGGCTTGGGCGTGCGCGGCGAACCGCTCGCCCAGACGCTCGGTGTGCAGCGACGAATGGCTGACGAGGTCGAGGGCCGCGGGGTCATCCGGCGCGTGTTTGCTCTTCGAATCGGCGGCGTTCACGAATGAGCCGGATGGTAAGGCCGAGGAATGCGCCGAAGATGGCCGCCCACATCCACATGTACCAGGAGAACGGGACGCACGTGATGGCCAGGCCGGCGTCGCAGGCGAACGATCCGATGAGCGGGATCACCCCGCTGAACCCGACGATCGTGCGGGCGCGCTTCAGCCCGTCCTGGCGGCGCTGGTGCTCGGCGGCCGCCCGCTCGCGCCGGCTCAGCTGCTTCTTCTTTCGGCGGCTTCGGTCGGGCAACGCCGGCCCTCGCCTATCTCGGCGCGTCATACGGCAGGACATTCGGGACGGGCACGACGCCGTCCTTCGTCGCGAGGCCCTCGCAGTACGTGTCGCTCGGGAAGCGCGTGACCCCGGTGAGTCCGGTCTCGCCCTCGAGCGGGCGGACGCCGCCGAAGTCGCCGGCGAGCACGAGCGGCGGCGCATCCAGCGCATCGAGGAGCGCCTCGGGCGCGAACACGAAGAGCCGGGCCGAGCCGACGTGGATCGCGGCACGCTTCCCACTGAAGGCGACGAGGGGCAGGTAGATCTCGTTGGGGAGCGGACCGTTGCCGAAGCCGAGCAGGCAGAGCACCGTCGGCCGGTCCTCGACCGTCGCGCCACCGGCGGCCGTGACCTCCTCGCCGTACACGACGCGCAGCCCGCCCGCCGGCGCCGCGCCGGCGACGAGCCCCGCGACGCCACAGGCGTGCGCTCGGGTGATCACCTCCGCGGCGATGCGCGCGCCGCCGACGAGGATCTTGTCGCTCTGCTTCACGTCGACGCGTGCAGGCGCCATCTCGTCGGCCGGCGCGTCGACACCGAGCGCCAGCTCGCCGAACGCATCCGGCCCGTACGCCGCGACCCCGCCGAGCCCCCAGGCCGAGCCTTCGATCGTCACGGCCGCGTCATCCGAGCGGACGACGGTGCCGTCCATCGACGCCCGCACGGTCCACGTTCCGGTGATCGGCGCGATGTAGAAATCACCCTCGAACGAGCGGTGGACCAGTCGGCCGTCGACGGGCGCCGTGACGGCCCGCGCGAAACGCCGGCCGGTGCGCGCGAGCACGGTGCCGCGCGTCACGTCCGTGCCGATGCGCACGCGGGCGACGCGATCGACATCTTCCGGCTCGACCCCGAGCTTGCGTCCGCCCTCGACCCGGACCGGCGACCCGAGCAGCGTGCCGCTCGCGAGCGGGTCCCCTGCGCGAACGGACGTCCCGACCGCCGGACGCGCGGACGCGCCGAGCGGCAATGGATGCTCGACGACCCAGCGCTCGTACCGCCAGCCCATCAGGCGGCGCTCGCGGAGGCGAGATCGAGCGCGGCGAACCAGCGCACGAGCGCCGGGATCCGCTCCGCGTCGCGCGACGGCAGGAGGAGCGGCCGGCCGCGCGCGTCGACGATGATGCCGAGGTCGCCCGCCGCACCGTGCGCCTTCAGCGAGCTCCCGGTGACCGCGACGTCCGCCTCGCCGCGATGCGCGATGCTGAAGAACGCTCCGGGCACGAGCGGATCCTCCGCGCGCTCCGCGCCGTTGACGCGCAGCTTGCTCTTCCGCCCCGGGACCACGGGCACGATGAACGCGAGCGGCACGAGCCGACGCGCAAGCTCGTCGGTCACGAGAGCGGATGGATCGCCACCGCCGGCGCGGATCCGCGCGGCGAGCGCGCCGAGCGCGACCAGGGCCTCGTCGTGGTCGCGGTGCAGCGTCGTCGGCTTCGGCGAGGCGAGGCCGTCGATCGCCACGAGCGCGGTGTGGGCGCCGCGCGTGAATGCCGCGGCCGCCCCGGTGACGATGGTCATCGGTGCGTCGCGCAACGGCTCCGCGATCCCGGCGGATGCCGCGTCAGCGACCGCGTGGCTCACCGCCTCGTGCGCGAGGGCGATCTCGAGCGCGAGCGCGCTTGCCTCCGCCGCGATCGCATCCGGCCAGCGGGCCCGGTTGAACACCCGCTCGAGGAGCGTCGGCGCGTCGATGGCCCAGGGGATCCAGCGGCGCACGCCATCGAGACCGGCTCGCACGACGGTGCGGTCGGCGGCGATGCCGAGGCCGAGCGGCGCGACGTGCGCCGCCGTGACCGTCCCATCGGCGCTCGCGCGCACGAGCGAGGTGGATCCGCCGGACACGTCGACGATGAGGACGTCGCTGCCGTGCGCGGCGACGAGCCGAGCGAGCTCTTCGAGCGCCTCGTCGCGCAGGACGACGTTCGGGTCCGTCCCGCGCCGGAACTCTCGGCCACGATGCGCGAACGCGCTGATGCCATCGGGCCGGCGCGGGTCCGGGAGCAGCTCGACGGCGAAGCCGACGGACGCGGCCTTCAGGCGGAGCGCCGCGTGCGCCTCCCCCGCCACGACGACCCGCGGCGCGGGCCAGCGATCGGCGCAGCCGAGCCGCAGGGCCTCGATGAGGTCGACGATCCCGTCGGTCTCGCGACGGTCGGTGACGAGCGCCAGCACGAGGTCGGGGCGCGCGTCGCGAAGCGCCCCGGCCCGCTCGACGAGCGTGCGCGGGTCGTTGGTCCGCAGGAGGAGCACAAGCTCGGCTCCCGACGCAAGCACCGCGCGACGGAGTCCACGCTCGAGCGTCGGGTCCGCGCCTGCGAGGACCGCGACGCGCATGACTCCGCCGTACGTGACCCGGAGGTGCTCGCCGCCGACCGGCTCGTCCGCGGCGACGATGGTCGCTTCGACGAGCGAGGCGTGTGCTTCCCGCTCTTCGATGTTCCAGCGACGGACGCGCGCCTCGAGCGCGACGTCCACGATGCGCCGGTGCGGTCCGGGCTCCGCGGTCACCGTGCCCGGGCGGGCTGGCGCGACGCCGCGTCAGCGAACGCGCGGAAGACGCGCGTGCCCGCGGCCGACATGTCCGGATCGGCGGCGCGCTCGGGATGCCACTGCACGGCGACGAGCCAGCGGCGGGCGGGATCCTCGAACGCTTCGACGAACCCATCGATGCGCGCGGTCGGGACGAGACCCGGCGCGAGCGAGTCTTCGGAGACCGCCTGGTGGTGGCGCGCGTTCACGCTGAACGGCTCCGTCCCGCAGGCCTCGGCGAGCTTGGACCCGGCCGCGACGACGGCGGTGTGCGGCAGGATCGGACCGTTCGCCTCGCGATGCCCCTCGACGTGCTGCACGAGCGCCCCGCCGTATCCGATGTTGATCACCTGCAGGCCGCGGCAGATACCGAGCACCGGCAGGTCGCGCTCCCGCGCGGTCGCGAGGAGCGCCAGCTCGAGGGCGTCGCGACCTTGATCGGCCGGCTCGGTGCGCGGATCGGCGACGGCCCCGTAGCGCGACGGCGCGACGTCCTCGCCCCCGCAGAGACAGAGCGCATCGAAGTGATCCGGCGGCGTGACGCTCGCGTCCACGGGTACGAGATCGAAGCCCGCGTCCCGGAGCGAGCGCAGGTAGTTCTCGCGCGATCGGGCCCGGAGCTCGTTCCCGTTCGGGGTGGACAGCGTGACGACGACCCGCGGTGACACCCTACGAAGTATGGTCTTTCTCGAGGCTCGCGCGGTCGATGAGCTCGACGAGGACGCCGCCCGACGCGCGCGGATGGAGGAACGCGACGTCGCCGTCGGCGCCGCGCCGCGGCTCGCGGTCGACGAGCTCCACACCTCGCGCCGCGAGCGACGCGAGGGTCGCACGAAGGTCGTCGACGACGAAGCAAAGGTGGTGGAGCGTCGGCTTTCCGCGCTCGGCGAGGAATCGGGCGACGCCCGACTCGCGGTCCGTCGGCTCGATGAGCTCGATACGGGTGTTCGGTGCCGAGAGGAAGACGACGCGGACCCGCTGGTCGGCGACCTCGCGCACCTGACCGGCGGTCAGGCCGAGCGTGTCGCGATAGAACGGCAGCGAGTCGGCGATCGACGCGACCACGACCGAGACGTGATGGAGCTCTCGCGCTTCATCGATCATCCGCGGTCCGCGGGCACGTACGTGCCGAAGGCGGAGCGCAGGTCGGCGCAGATCTCGCCGAGCGTCACGTCACCGTCGACCGCCGCGACGATCGGCGGCATGAGGTTCGCGGTCCCCTGCGCCGCCGCGCGCAGCTCCGTGCGCAGCCGCTCGGTGCGTGCCGCATCGCGCCGCCGGCGCAGCGCGGCGAGGCGCTCGCGCTGGCGGGCGGCGACGGACTCGTCGACCTTGAGCGTCACGAGCTTGGCCTCGTCGCCCTCGCTGCGGTAGCGGTTCACGCCGACGACGACGCGCTCGCCGCTGTCGACCTCGCGCTGGTAGCGATACGCGGAGTCCTCGATCGCGTGCTGCTGATACCCGCGCTCGATGCCCGCGAGCGCGCCGCCGAGCTCATCGATCCGCGCGAGCTCGGCGAACACGCGCTCCTCGATGTCGCTCGTGAGCTTCTCGATGAGATACGAGCCGGCGAGCGGATCGATGGTCTCAGCCGCGCCCGACTCCTCGGCGATGATCTGCTGCGTCCGCAGGGCGATGTGCGCCGACTCTTCGCTCGGGAGCGCCAGCGCCTCGTCGTACGCGTTCGTGTGGAGCGACTGCGTCCCACCGAGGACCGCGGCGAGCCCCTCGATCGCCGTGCGGACGATGTTGTTCCGCGGCTGCTGCGCCGTGAGCGTCGAGCCCATCGTCTGGGTGTGGAACCGCAGCATCCGCGACGCCGGATCGGCCGACGCGAATCGCTCGCGCATGATCCGCTCCCAGATCCGCCGGGCCGCGCGGAACTTCGCGACCTCCTCGAGGAGCGTCGCGTTCGCCGCGAAGAAGAAGGACAGCTGCCCGGCGAAGCGATCGACGGCGAGCCCGCGGTCGACGGCCGCCTGGACGTACGCGATCGCGTTCGCGAACGTGAAGGCGAGCTCCTGCACGGCATCGGCCCCCGCCTCGCGAATGTGATAGCCGGAGATGCTGATCGTGTTCCAACGCGGGAGCTGATCCGCGCAATACGCGAACACGTCGGTGACCAGACGCAGCGAGGGCCGCGGGGGGTAGATGTAGGTCCCGCGGGCGATGTATTCCTTCAGGATGTCGTTCTGGGTGGTCCCGCCGATGCGCTCGAGCGGTACGCCCTGGCGCTGCGCGACGGCGACGTACATCGCGAGGAGGATCGGCGCGGTCGCGTTGATCGTCATCGACGTCGTCACGCGGTCGAGCGGGATGTCCTTCAGCAGCAGGGCGAAGTCGTCGAGGGACGAGATCGAGACACCGACCTTGCCCACCTCGCCCTCGGCCCGCGGGTCGTCCGCGTCGAAGCCCATCTGCGTCGGCAGGTCGAAGGCCACGGACAGGCCGGTCTGGCCCTGGGCGAGGAGGTAGCGGTACCGCGCGTTCGACTCCTCGGCCGTGCCGAAGCCCGCGTACTGGCGCATCGTCCAGAGCCGGCCGCGATACATGGTCGGCTGCACGCCGCGGGTGAACGGCGGCTCGCCGGGGTAGCCCAGGCGCCCGACCGCCGCGTCGTGCTCCGGACCGGGCGTCGCGTACGGCGGCATCGGGGCGCCGTACGTCGTCTTGAACTCGCCGCGCTCGCTCACGTCTCGATGCTAGGCGTCAGCGCGCGCGGAAGACGAGGACGTCGCGGTCGACGACACGTCCGCGGGTGAACCACATCGGATGCAGCTGGCCGTTCAGCCAGAGCCGTGTCTGGTCGCCCCAATGGCTCGACAGCGGCTGTCCCGATTCGCCGGTCGGCAGGACCCCGCGCGACTCGTCGAGATCGCCCAGGTCGACGAGCATCCGCTCGGAGGCGTGGCTCCGCAGCGTGTAGGGCGCCGACAGCGAGTAGGCCCCGTTGTTGAGGGAGTAGCCATCGCCGGCACGCTCGTACGGCCCGATGTCGAAGAGCGCGCGCAGCGGGCCGGGCAGGCCGGGCGACAGCGGGTGCGCGAACGTCACCGTGTGGAGCGCGCCCCACCGCCACTTCGCGGGATCGGGGCCGAAGCGATCGCGCAGCTCGCGCGCCGCGTCGTCGAGCGCGAGGCCGCTCAGCTCGTCCCGTCCGGATACGGAGCGGTCGCCGAGCGACGCGAACCAGGGATCCGACGAGCGCGGCAGGAGCGTGTAGAGCGCGAACGTCGGCCGCCCGTTCGAGAGGTAGTCGAGGTAGACCGTGTCGCCGAGCTTGTCGTGGAACGTGCGGTCGACCATGTGGACCAGCCACGACTCGTAGATCGACGCGCCGGCCGAGTCGATGGACAGCGCGCCATCCCAGCGGCGCGCGATGTCCTGCGCGGTCGCGCCGAGCGGCGTCCGCGGGGAGCCCGCGGCAAGCGCGGCGCGGAACGCGCCCACCGGCGGCGAGCTGTAGTCGGCCTGGATCGCGCGGAGCGTCTCGATCGTGGCCCCCTTGAGGTCGCGCGCCTTCGCGAGCAGCAGGCCCGCGCGGAATCCGGGATCCCATTCCCCGAGGTACGCCGCCGAGGCCGGGTCGGTCACCGGACGGTCGTTCGCGTTGACGATGTAGCCCTCGGGCGGATCGACGCGCGTCGGGTTCGCGCTCGCCGGCAGCGTGCCACGCCACTCGTACTCGCCGGTCCAGCCCGGAACGGGGAGCCGGCCGTCGCCCTTCGCGCGATCCGGCAGCTTACCCGCGAGGACGTAGCCGATGTGCCCATCGACGTCGGCGTAGCACGCCGAGAGCGTCGCGCCCGACACCTCGGCCGCGGCGGCGCGGAAGCTCGTCCAGTCGTTCGCGCGAGCCATCCCGAGGAGCGCGTCCATCGTGGTGCCGCCGTCGAGGGCCGTCCAGCGCAGCGCGAGCGGCGCGAGCTGGTTCTTCAGCACTCCCTGCATGAGCGGTCCGTGGCGCGTGACGACGACATCGAACGGGATGGGGTCGGCCTTTCCCTTCACGCTGATCTGCTCGCGAAGCACCGTCGCCGCCTCGGAGCCGCCCTTGAACATGAAGCGGCGCGGGTCCGCCGGATCCGGCTGCTCGACGAAGAAGTCCTGGACATCGACGTACGCGACCGTGAAGGTCCACGCGAGCCGGGTGTTGTGGCCGATCGCGATGCCGGGCAGTCCGGGGATCGAGAACCCCGACACGTCGTAGCCGCCACCGTGGAGGCCGATCTCGTACCAGATCGACGGGTTGCGGACCGAGAGATGCGGGTCGCCCTCGAGCAGCGGCCTCCCCGACGCCGTGCGCGAGCCCGCGAGCGCGACGCAGTTCGAGCCGAGCCCGTTCCCGGCATCGCCGAGCAGCGCCCGAAGGCCATCGAGGCCGGCGAACTCGGCGGGCGACGCGAACGCCGCGCGCACCGCGGCCCACGATCCGTCGGCCAGGCCCGTCGGCGGGCGCAGATCGCTGTCCGGGAAGAGCTTCGCGAGCGCGCTCGGGCCGGCGCGCGCGGCGACGTTCGCGCGGGAGAGCTCGGTCCCGTAGTTGGTCGCCAGGTCGAACGCCTCGAGCTTGAGGACGACGAGCGAGTCGACGGCGGTCCACGGATCGGGCTTGTAGCCGAGCAACACGAACTCGAGCGGGAGCGCGTCCCCGTGCTGCTCGAGGTATTTGTTGAACCCGTCGGCGTACGAGTCGAGCGCGAGACGCGCCTGATCCGAGAGCAGCGCGGCGTCGAGCTCGGCCGCGCGCGCGAGCCCGATGGTGCGCACGAACCTGTCCGTTTCCAGTGCCGCATCGCCGAGGATCTCCGACAGCCGGCCGCGCCCGGAGCGGCGGAAGAGATCGAGCTGGAACAGCCGGTCCTGCGCGGTCACGTACCCCTGGAGGAAGAACACGTCATGCGCGGTGCTCGCGAAGATGTGCGGTACGCCGTAATCGTCCCGCACGACCTCGGCGCGCTCGTCGAGCCCGATGAGCCGGTAGTCGCCGTCGATCGCGGGCAACGGCCGGTAGATCAGGAACGCGACGGTGCCCGCGAGCGACACGAGGAGCACGAGCACGAGCGCGATCCCGACGGCGCGGCCGCTGAGCCGAGGGCGCCTCACTCCGATCGGATGACGATCAGCAGCGCTCCGCCTTCCACCTTCGTTCCCTCCGTCACCGCGACCCTCGCGATCGTACCCGCGCGCCCGGCGCGCAGCTCGTTCTCCATCTTCATCGCCTCGAGCGTCGCGAGCGCGTCACCCGCACTCACCGCATCGCCCTCGGCCACGTGGATGCGCTTCAGCAACCCGGGCATCGGTGCACGGATCTCCTGCCGGCCGCCCGCCGCCGAGCCGGCGGCGCGGCCCGCGGCGACGTCGCGCTCGTCGGCGATGTCGAGCCGGATCTCGTCGCCGTCGACCCACACCCGGCCCTCGCCGAGGATCGCGACCTCGTGCGCCTCGCCGTCCAGGACGACCGACCACACGCGCCGGGGCACCACCTCCGCGACGTCGGCCGCGACGACCCGTTCCGCGACCAGGAAGCGGCCCTCGGGCGTGACCTCGATCGCGAGGTCGCGGTCACCGGCCCGCACGGCGTACCTCAGCGGAGCATGTCCTCGCGCGCCATCCGCGACCACGGCGTGCCCTCTCCGGCGATCGGTCGCGGCGCGGCGCGGAGCCGTGCGATGCCCGCGAGCGCCGCGGCGATGGCCGCCCCCTCGCCGATCTCGGGCGCGGCGGGTCTGCCCGATCCCCAGTGCGTCGCGACGTAGTCGGTGTCGTAGCGCCCGGCGACGAAGTCGGGCTCGGCCAATACGAAGGAGTGGAACGGCAGGGAGGTCGGGATGCCGGCGACGATCGTCTCGCGCGCCGCGCGGCGTGCCCGCGCGATCGCCGTCGCGCGGTCCGGGCCCCACGCGATGAGCTTCGCCAGCAGCGGGTCGTACTCGGTGGGCACCGTGAGCGGCGCGGCCAGCCCGGAATCCATGCGGATGCCCGGCCCGCTCGGCTCGCGGACGTAGTCGATGCGCCCGCCCTGCGGCAGGAATCCGGCGAAGGGATCCTCGGACGTGATGCGCAGCTCGATCGCGGCGCCGATCCGCCTGATCCCCTCCTGCCCGAACGGCAGCCGCTCGCCCGCGGCGATGCGCAGCTGCAGCGCGACGAGATCGAGGCCGGTGACGAGCTCGGTGACCGGATGCTCCACCTGAAGCCGGGTGTTCATCTCGAGGAACACGAACGTCCCATCGGGCGCGACGAGGAACTCGGCCGTCCCGGCGTTCACGTACCTCGCCGCGGCCGCGACCTTCACGGCGGCCGCGCCGAGCCTCGCGCGGAGCGTCTCGTCGACGCCCGGCCCGGGAGTCTCCTCGATGAGCTTCTGGTGGCGCCGTTGCACCGAGCAATCGCGCTCGCCGAGCCACACCACCTGACCCGATGCGTCCGCGATCAATTGCATCTCGACGTGGCGGGCGTGCTCGACGAGCTTCTCCATCAACAGCGCCGGCGCGCCGAAGGCGGTCGTCGCCTCGCCGGTCGCACCGCGCCAGGCGCTCGCGAGCTCGGCCTCCGATCGCACGACACGCATGCCCTTGCCGCCGCCGCCGCCGGCCGGCTTGAGGAGGACCGGGTAGCCGATCCGCTTCGCGGTCGCGCGCGCCTCGCCCTCGTCCTTCAGCGGATCCATCGTCCCGGCCGCGACGGGGACGCCGGCCTTCGCGGCGAGGCGCCGGGCGCTGGTCTTCTCTCCGAGCGCGCGCTGCACCGGACCAGGTGGACCGACGAACACGACGCCGGCCGCGGCCACGGCGTCGGCGAAATCGGCGTTCTCGGAGAGGAACCCGTAGCCGGGATGGATCGCGTCGCAGCCGCTGCGCTTCGCGACCGCGATGATCCGGTCCATGCGGAGGTAGCTCGCCGCAGCGGGTGCCGGACCGATCGGATACGCCTCGTCCGCGGCGCGCACATGTGGCGAGCCGCGGTCGATGTCGCTGTACACGGTGGCGGTCGCGATGCCGAGCTCGTGGCACGTGCGAATGACCCGGAGCGCGATCTCGCCGCGGTTCGCTACGAGGACCTTGCGAAAGGGCGGTGCCGCTATAGCGGGATGTTCCCGTGCTTCTTCTTCGGATTCGTGTCGCGCTTGCCGCCGAGGGCGCGCAGCGCGGCAATGAGCCGCGGACGCGTCTCGTGCGGCTCGATGATGTCATCGAGGTAGCCGCGCGCGGCCGCGACGTACGCGTTCGCATGCTTCGCCGCGTAGTCCGTGGTGAGCTCCGCGCGCCGCTTGTCCGGGTCCTTCGCGGCCGCGAGCTCGTCCTTGTACAGGATGTTCACGGCGCCCTCGGCGCCCATGACGGCGATCTCCGCGCCGGGCCACGCGACGTTGTAGTCGCCGCGGATGTGCTTGCTCGACATGACGTCATACGCGCCGCCATAGGCCTTGCGCGTTATGACGGTGAGCTTCGGCACGGTCGCCTCCGCGTACGCGTACAGGAGCTTCGCGCCGTTGCGGATGATCCCGCCATGCTCCTGCGCGGTGCCGGGCAGGAACCCCGGCACGTCGACGAGCGTGACGAGCGGGATATTGAACGCGTCGCAGAACCGGACGAAGCGCGCGGCCTTGATCGACGCGTCGATGTCGAGCACGCCGGCAAGGACCATCGGCTGCTGCGCGACGATGCCGACGGTCGACCCGTCCAGGCGGGCGAAGGCGACGATGATGTTCTGGGCCCACTCCGCGTGGACCTCGAGCGTCTTCCCGTCGTCGACGATGCGCCGGATGACATCGCGCATGTCGTACGGCTTCGCGGCGGACTCGGGGACGACGTCGTCGAGCTCACGGTCCTGCCGGTCGGTCGGGTCATCCGTCGTCAGGCGGGGCGGGCCATCCACGTTGTTCGACGGGAGATAGCCCACGAGCTCGCGCAGGAGCGCGGCGCAGCGGACCTCGTCGTCCGCGACGAAGTGCGCGACGCCCGACTTCCGAGCGTGGGTCTCGGCGCCGCCGAGATCGTCGAAGCTGACGTCCTCGTGGGTCACGGCCTTCACCACGTTCGGGCCGGTCACGAACATGTACGACGTGTCGCGGACCATCGCGACGAAGTCGGTGATCGCGGGTGAGTACACCGCGCCGCCGGCGCAGGGACCCATGATCGCCGACAGCTGCGGGATGACGCCGCTCGCGAGCACGTTGCGGAGAAAGATGTCGGCGTAGCCGCCGAGCGACACGACGCCCTCCTGGATCCGCGCGCCCCCGCTGTCATTGAGGCCGATGATCGGCGCGCCGTTGCGCAGCGCCTGATCCATGACCTTCACGATCTTCGCCGCGTGGGCCTCGCCGAGCGACCCGCCGAACACGGTGAAGTCCTGGGAGAAGACGTAGACGAGCCGCCCGTCGATGCGGCCGAAGCCGGTGACGACGCCGTCGCCGAGAACCTGCTCCTCGTGCGCGCTGCGGGCCTCGACGAACGCGTCGACCTCGACGAAGCTGCCCTCGTCCAGCAGCAGGTCGACGCGCTCGCGCGCGGTGAGCTTGCCCTTCGCGTGCTGCTGCGCGATCCGATCCTCGCCGCCGCCCCGCGCGGCCTGCGCGCGAAGCGCTTCGAGCCGTTCGATCGGAGTGGTCATCGCGGTCGAGGATAGGAGCAGGGCGATCGCACCGGCTCGCTAGACTCGCCGCCGGTGACCGCCCTGTACCCGTACATCAAGCTCATCCATGTGCTCCTGGCGATCGTTGCCGTGGGCTTCAACGCCTCGTACGGCATCTGGCTGGCGCGCGCCTCGCGTGAGCCGGCGCACCTCGGGCACGTTCTCCGCGGCATCAAGACCCTGGACGACCGGTTCGCGAACCCCGCATACGGCCTCCTGCTCGTCACCGGACTCGCGAACGTCTTCATCGCCGAGATACCGCTCACCACGCCCTGGGTCCTCGGCGGGCTGGGCCTCTGGTTCGTCCTCATGGCCGTCGGTGCGGGCGTGTACACGCCGACGCTGCGCAAACAGATCGCGGCGCTCGAGGCGTCGGGCCCCGACTCCCCGGCGTACCGCGCGCTCGCCGCGCGCGGCCGAGCGGTCGGCATCGCGCTCGCGGTCATCGTGATCGTCATCGTGTTCCTCATGGTCGTGAAGCCGGGCGGCTAGGCGTACGCGGTCCGGCGCCACGTCGCGAATGCCGCGGCGTCGTGCGACGGAAAGGCCCGGTCGAGGTCGTCGTGCACCAGCGAGCGGATGAGGGCCAGAGACGACTTCGCGGCCGCGCCATCCTGGGCGGTCGCTTCGCCGCGCTCAAGGTTCTCCCGGGTGAACGCCGCGTCGCCGCACAGCACGATGCGTCCGGTCTCGGGGAGATCGAGCACGAGCGACTGGTGGCCGGGCGCATGGCCCGGCGTCGGGACGACCTCGACGCCCGCCGCAACCTTCGCCCTCCCACCGACCGGCATGTACCGCAGCGCCGGATCGTCCCAGTAGACCGCCGGGAAGCTCGGCTTGCCCTTCGCGTATGCGAAGTGCTCGGCCTGGACGATGAACGTCGCGTTCGGGAACGCGCGGTTGTTGCCGGCGTGGTCGAAATGGAGATGGCTGTTCACCACGATGGTGACGTCGTCCGGCCTCACGCCGAGCGCGGCGAGCCGCAGCACGATCGCGTCGTCCGCCGACATCGTGATCTGCATCGTCGGCCGCGGGCCATACGTCGCGTCGGGCCGCTCGACGTGCACCGGATGCAGGCCTGTGTCGAACACGATGAGTCCCTCGGGGCTGCGGATGAGCGCGGACCAGACCGGGATATCGATGAGCTCGTCCTTCTCCGGCGCGTCGAGCCAGGGGAAGAAGGTCGCGTTCGTGAGCCGCACGCCGCCCGTGCGGAAGATCGTGAGCTCGACGCTCATCTGAGGAGGTCTTCGACCGCACGGTAGGGGTCGAGCTCGCGCTTCGCCACGCGCGCGACGGCGTCGCTCACACGCTGCTGGCCGATCCGATCCTCGAGCCGCTTCACGAGCGCCTCGCGAAGCAGCACCTCGACCTCCTCGCGCGCCGCGCCGGCGCGGCGGGTCTCGAGCTCGCCGCTCGTCGCCGCCCACTCGGCGTGCGCGTCGACCGACCGGATGAGCTCCTCGATGCCGCTCCCGTCCTGGGCGCTCGTGCGCACGATGGGTGGCTTCCAATTCGTCCGGCCGTGCCCGAGACTCAGCATCTGGGCCAGGTCGCGCGCCGTCTCGTCCGCGCCGGGCTTGTCGGCCTTGTTCACGACGAGCACGTCCGCGATCTCGAGCACGCCGGCCTTGATCGCCTGGATGTCGTCGCCGAGGCCGGGCACCGTCACCAGGCAGACCGTGTCGGCCACGCGCACGACGTCGACCTCCTCCTGCCCCACCCCGACGGTCTCGACGATGACGATCGACGTGCCGAGCGCGTCGAGGACGTTGATCACCCGCCGCGTCGAGCGCGCGAGCCCGCCGGCGTGCCCGCGGCTCGCCATGCTCCGGATGAACACGCCCTCGTCGAGGAACCGGTCGCGCATCCGGATGCGGTCGCCGAGGATCGCGCCGCCGGTGAACGGGCTCGACGGGTCGACCGCGACGATGGCGATGCGGTCGTAGCGCTTGCGGTACTCGGCCGCGAGGCGCGAGACGAGCGTGCTCTTGCCGCCACCGGGCGGACCGGTGACGCCGACGATGCGGGCCTTGCCCGTCAGCGGGTACAGCTCGCGCAGCACGTCCGCGCTGCCGGGCTCGTCGTTCTCGACGATCGTGAGCAGGCGCGCGATGCTGCGCTTATCACCGGCGCGCGCGCCCGCGAGCAGCGACTCCGCGGCGGCGATCAAGACGCGGCGACGAGATCCCGGGCTATGACGATGCGCTGGATCTCGCTCGTGCCCTCCCCGATCTCCATCAGCCTGACGTCGCGGACGATCCGCTCGACCGGATAGTCGCGCAGGTAGCCGTATCCGCCGAGGATCTGCAGCGACGCGTTCGCCGCGCGGCTCGCGGCCTCGGTGGCGTAGAGCTTCGCCATCGACGCCGCGCGCGTGAACGGGCAGCCCGCATCGGCGAGGCTCGCCGCGCGGTGCACGAGGAGCCGGCCCGCGTCGAGCTGGGTCCGCGACTCCGCGAGCTTCCACTGGATCATCTCGAACTCGGCGAGCGCCCTGCCGAACTGCTTCCGGCCCAGCGCGTACGCCGTCGCGGTCTCCACCGCGGCGCGGCCGAGGCCCAGGCTGAGCGCGGCGATCCCGATGCGCCCGCGGTCGAGCACCTTTCGCACGTCGCCAAAGGCGGCGCCGATCTCGCCGATCCGGTCGGCGTCGGGCACGCGGCACTCCTCGAGGACGAGCTGCGCGGTGTCGGACGCCCAGAGGCCCATCTTCTTCTCGCGCTTGCCGGCGCGGAGACCGGGATTGCCGCGCGGGATGCCGAACGCGGTGAGCCGGCGGTCGGCGGTCGCCGCGATGACGACGGTGAATCCGGCGATCGAGCCGTTCGTGATGAACTGCTTCTGCCCGTTGAGGACCCAGCCATCGCCGTCGCGCGTGGCCGTGGTCTTCGCCGAGACCGCGTCGGACCCGGCGCTCGGCTCGGTGAGCGCCCACGCGCCGAGGTGCGTCCCGCTCGCGAGCGCTGGAAGCCAGCGGGCCTTCTGCTCCGCCGACGCCGCGGTCAGGACGTGTCCGATCGACAGGCTGTTGTGCGCCGCGAGGGTGAGCGCGATCGACCCATCGCCCGCACCGAGCTCCTCGGCGACGAGCGCGGTCGTCAGGACATCGAGGCCGGAGCCACCGTGCTCCGCCGGCACGGTGAGTCCGGTCAGGCCGATCGACGCGAGCTCGGGCAGGAGGTCGAGCGGGAACTCCCCGCGCTCGCTCCACTCGGCCGCACGCGGCGCGATGCGCTCGCGGACGAACGCGCGGACCGCGTCGCGGACCGCCAGCTGATCGTCCCCGTAGCGCAGATCCACGACTAGCTCGGGTACGCCGAACGGACGCTCGGGTCGAGGGACGGCAGGAGCTTGTCGACGAGCGCCTGATCCTTCTCCAGCACGGTCTTGTCGACGCTCCAGGCGGCCTTGCGGGCTTCGGTGATGCGCTGGCGGACGTCCGGCGGCAGCTGCCCGAACGCGACAAGGCGCGCGCGCGTCAGCCGTTCGCGCTCGGCGTCGCTGCTGATGCGCGTCAGCTCGCGGAGCTGCGGAGTGAGCGCCCCGACGCGTGCGATGTCGCTCGGGATGGCCGAGATCAGCTCGAATCGCTTCTTCCAGAACTGGATCGCCGTCGCCTCGTCCTTGCCGATGAGGGCCGCGAGACCCACGTCGATCGGTCGGTCGTCCTTCTTCGCCATCTCGTCTCTCCTTCTTACGCGGGCTGGCCGCGGCGTTTCGCCACGGCCTCGCGAACGTAGGCGGTGATCTCTTCGAGGGTCGCCCCCGGCTGGAAGATCCGCTCGACGCCGTGCTTGCGCAGGCCCTCGATGTCGTCCTCCGGGATGATGCCGCCGCCGAAGAGCAGCACGTCGTGCATGCCCTTCTCCTTCATGAGCTCGGCCACCCGCGGGAACAGGTAGTTGTGCGCACCCGAGAGGAGCGAGAGGCCGATCGCGTCGGCGTCCTCCTGCAGCGCGGTCTCGACCACCTGCTCCGGCGTCTGGTGCACCCCCGTGTAAATGACTTCCATCCCGGCGTCGCGCAAGCCACGGGCCACGACCTTCACCCCGCGGTCATGGCCGTCCAGGCCGGCCTTCGCCATGACGACGCGGATCGGCCGCTTCACTGCTGGAGCTCCTGCGCGTGCTCGTCGTAATGGCCGTAGGTGTTGCCCGCGACGACCCTGATGATCGCGCCGTCGGACGCGCGGACCTGCTCGTCCGTGAGCTGCTCGAGCTCCGCGCGCAACGCCCGGAACGTCGTGTCGAGCTCGTCGACGAGCGCCTCGGGACCGACGAGACGGTGGCTCGACACGAGGATCGCGTTGAACTCGTCGGCATCCTTGAATACCGGGAGGCCAAGGGCGGCGGCATCGTCGGGTCCCGGGAGCGTGCCCGTCGTGCGGAACGCCCGCAGCCGGCGCGCGGTGAGATCGTGCCACCCGGCGGCATGGGCGACGAGGTCGTGATACGACCAACCCGCGCCGGTCTGCTGGTCCATCTTCGCCCGACCGATGTGCCGCACGGCCTCGCGGAACGAGCGCCAGCCCTCGTCGACCTGGGCAACGAGCTCAGAACGGTTCATTCGCGCGGCCCGATCAGAAGTAGCCGGGATCGTGGTATTCGCCATACGTCTCCTTCAACACCTGCACCTGCTCGCCGACGGTCGCCATCGCGCGCGCGCACTCGACGAACGCGGGCATGAGCTCGCCATGGGCCTTCGCCGCCGCGCGCAGCCGGTCCATGGACTCGCGCCAGCGGCCGGCGTCGCGCTTCGCTCGCACGTCGTTGATGCGCTCGATCTGATCGCGCTCGACATCGGGATCGATCGCGAGCACCGGGATCTTCTGGGCCGGCTTGCCGTCGGCGTACTTGTTGATCCCGACGATGATCTTTTCCTTCTCTTCGACCTGCTGCTGGAAGTGGAAGGACGCCTCGATGATCTCGCGCTGCGGATAGCCGCGCTCGACGGCCGCGACCATGCCGCCCAGGCCCTCGATCTCGTCGCGGTACCGCTCGAAGCCCTTTTCCATCTCGTTCGTCAGGTGCTCGAGGTAGTAGGAGCCGGCGAGCGGATCGATCGTCTCGCTCACGCCGGACTCGTGCGCGATCACCTGCTGGGTCCGGAGCGCGAGGGTCACGGCCTCCTCCGTCGGGAGGGCGTACGTCTCGTCGAGCGAGTTCGTGTGCAGCGACTGGGTCCCTCCGAGCACCGCGGCGAGGGCCTGAAGCGCGACGCGGACGACGTTGTTGTACGGCTGCGCCGCGGTGAGCGACACGCCGGCGGTCTGCGCGTGCGTTCGCATGAGGAGCGCCTTGTCGTTCGTCGGGTGGTAGCGGCGCTCCATCTCGCGGGCCCAGATGCGCCGCGCGGCCCGGAGCTTCGCGATCTCCTCGAAGAAGTCGTTGTGCACGTCGAAGAAGAAGGAGAGGTGCGGCGCGAAGTCATTGACGTCGAGCCCGGCATCCACACCCCACTTCACGTACTCGAGCCCGTCGAGGAGCGTGAACGCGAGCTCCTGCATGGCGGTCGAGCCGGCCTCGCGGATGTGATAGCCGCTGATCGACACGGTGTTCCAGCGCGGGACCTCGCGGGCGCCGTAGCGGAAGCTGTCGACGACGAGCTCCATCGCCGGCTTCACCGGGACGATCCACTCGCGCTGCGCGATGTATTCCTTCAGGCAGTCGTTCTGGATCGTGCCGCCGAGCTTGCTGAACGGGATCCCGCGCTCCTCGGCCGCGGCAAGGTACATCGCCCACACGATCGAGGCCGGCCCGTTGATCGTCATCGACGTCGTGACCTGATCGAGCGGGATGCGGTCGAAGAGGATGCGCATGTCGGCGAGCGAGCTCACCGCCACGCCCTCGCGGCCCACCTCTCCACGCGACAGCGGATCGTCGGCGTCACGTCCCATCAAGGTCGGCATGTCGAACGCGGTCGAGAGGCCGGTGACCCCGTGCGCGAGGAGGTAGTGGAAGCGCGCGTTCGTGTCCT
>DASWFN010000057.1:0-2422 GCA_036394215.1 Candidatus Limnocylindria bacterium | reverse complement strand
GCCGGAAGTCAGACCCGGTGTCGGGGTCTGTCTGACCGGGACGGTGGTCCGATCAGAAACGACGGCGAATCAGCTCGGCAGCTTCTCGCTCGGGTACGCGCCGGGCACGGTGCCAAGGGGACCGATCCCCGCTTCGGCGTGCGGATTGATAACCGACGTCTTCGTCGACGACATACCGTCGGGCGGCACCGTCGTGCTCAACGGAACGAAGTTCCTTGTCGGCGGTGCCCGATTGTCCGCTGACATGGTGGTGCTGCCGCAAGGCCTCAGGCCTGGTCTGAGCCTGTGCATCGTCGAGACCCGGCTCATCCCCTCGCCCGACGGCTCGTTCACCGCGGTCGGCGGCCGTGCGGTCGTGATGCCCTAGAGGATCGTCTGTCCCAGCGCGCTCGCGATGAGCTCGACCGCGAGTGACGCGGTCCGGTTCTCGCGGTCGAGGATCGGGTTCACCTCGCACACCTCGATCGAGCGCAGCTTGCCGGACGCCGCGAGCATCTCCATCGCGAGCTGCGCCTCGCGGTAGGTGAGCCCGCCGCGCACCGGCGTGCCGACGCCGGGCGCCTCGTCGGGATCGATCGCGTCCATGTCGAGCGAGAGGTGGATGCCGTCGCCCTTCGAGGCGACCGCGATCGCCTGCTCCATCGCGCGCGCCATCCCGATGCGGTCGACGTCCGACATCGTGATCGGCGTCACGCCCGCCCGCTTGATGTTCGCCTTCTCGCCCGGGTCGATGTCACGGATCGCGAGCAGCACGCCGTTCTTTCCGTCGGTCGTCCCGCGGAGCGCATCGGGGAACGGATCATCGGCGAGGCCGAGCGCGACGGCGAACGGCATGCCGTGCACGTTGCCCGACGGCGTCGTGTCCGGCGTATTGCTGTCGCCGTGCGCGTCCATCCAGATGACGCCGACGCGGTGGCCGGCGCGCGCGAGGCCGGCGATCGTCCCCATGCCGATCGAGTGGTCGCCGCCGAGCACGATGGGGATCGCGCCGCGCCCACTGATCGCGGCGACGACGGTCGCGAGCTCCTCGGCGACGCGGACGATCTCGTCGGAGTGGTGCGCCTGTCGCGCCCCGTGCGCGTACTCGATCTCATCGCTCTCGTCGCGATCCGCGACGCGCAGGTTGCCGTGGTCGCGCACCTGATACCCGAGCTCCGCGAGGCGGCCGCGCAGCCCGGCGTAGCGGATCGCCGACGGTCCCATGTCCACGCCGCGGCGGAAGCCGCCGAGGTCCATCGGCACGCCGACGATCTCGACCGCCTTCGTCACGCCTGGACCTTCTCGCGCGACTGGAAGAGCGCGATGATCACGCCCTCGGCCGCGAGCTCGTCGCCGACGAACGCTTGCACCTTCACCCGGCCGTAGCCGCGGCGCAGCTTCTCGACGACCGCGACGAAGCGGCCGGTGTCGCCCGGCCGCACGAGCCGCTTGAACTTCATCTCCTCGATCGCGGCGAAGAGCCCGATGCCGTCGCGGTACTCGGGCAGCGACATCGCGCCGACGGTCGCCGCCTGGGCGAGCGACTCGGTGAGGATCACGCCTGGCACGATCGGATTGCCCGGGAAGTGGCCCTTCAGGTACCACTCCTCGCCGGTGAAGTCATGCTCGGCGACGCAGCGCACGCCCGGCTCCAGCTCGGTGACGCGGTCGATCAACAGGAACGGGTCGCGATGCGGGATGAGGGCCTCGATGCCCTGCTTGTCCAGGACCACGGTCAAGCGGTGAGCGCCTCGATGCCGACGGTGTCGATGAGATGCGTCGTCACCTGGCCCGACTTGAACTGCTCGCTCGCGAGGATCTTCTTGTGCGCGTCGATGTTCGTCGTCACGCCGACGACCGTGAACTCGTCGAGCGCGCGCTGCATCCGCGCGACGGCCTCCGGCCGGTCGCGGCCCCAGGCGATGACCTTCGCGAGCAGCGAGTCGTAGAACGGCGGGACCTCGTAGCCCTGGAAGCAGTGCGAGTCCAGGCGGATGCCCGGGCCGGCCGGCGGGAGCCACGTCGTGAGCACGCCGGTCGAGGGCTGGAAGTTCTCGTCCGCGTCCTCGGCGTTGATGCGGCACTCGATCGCATGGCCGTTCACCCAGATCTGCTCGTCGGAGAAGCTGAGCGGCGCGCCGGCCGCAAGGGCGATCTGCTCCTTCACGAGATCGATGCCGGTCACCGCCTCGGTGACCGTGTGCTCCACCTGGATGCGCGCGTTCACCTCGATGAAGTACGGCTGCCCCGAGGCGTCGACGAGGAACTCGAACGTGCCGACGCCGCGGTAGCCGAAGCGCTTCGCCGCGTCGACGGCCATGGTCTTGATGCGCCGGCGGAGCTCCTCGTTGATCGAAATCGACGGCGCCTCTTCGAGCATCTTCTGATTGCGGCGCTGGATCGAGCACTCGCGCTCGCCGATGCAGATGCCCTCGCCGCGATC
>DASWFN010000056.1:0-13270 GCA_036394215.1 Candidatus Limnocylindria bacterium | reverse complement strand
CCCGCCGCGGGCATTCGGCGACCGCCGGGTGCTGTACTTCAGCTTTCTCGCGCAGCCCGTCCTCTTCGTTCTGCTCGCCTTCACCGGAGGACTGCCGTCCGAGTATTTCCCGTTCGGCCTGCTCCTGGTGAGCACCACGGTCTTCGCGCCTCGTGGCCGGCACACGATCTTCGTCGCCGCGGCGACCGCTGCCACGCTCGTGCTCGTGGCGCTGGTCACCCCCGAGGGCGACCTCGCCGCCGGCATCGCGAGCGTCGGCACGCGCATCCTCGAGCTCGGCGCGTTCGCGCTCATCGCGACCGTGTTCGGTCGGACCCTGCGCGAATCACGGGCAGCGGTCGCCGCGCGGGCCGACGAGCTGAACGTGCTTCGGGCCGAGGCCGACGATCGGGCGCTCACCGACACACTGACCGGGCTGTACAACCGGCGCTACGCCGGAGACGCCCTCGGCCGGCTCATCGCGGACGCGCGGCGCGGACGGATCTTCAGCGTGGCGGCGTTCGACCTCGATGGGTTCAAGCGGCTGAACGACACCCGCGGGCATGCGGCGGGCGACGCCGTGCTCGTGGACTTCGCACGCGTGCTCCGGGACGGGCTGCGCGGGGCCGATATCCCGCTGCGCACGGGAGGCGACGAGTTCGTCGTTCTCCTTCCGAACACCGGCCTCGAGCAGGCGATCGTCGTGAGCGAGCGCCTTCGTGATGCCGTGCGGGCGGCGCGCTGGGGCATGCCCGAGGCGCCCGTCACGGTGAGCACGGGCGTGGTCGAGTGGGCCGAGGGTCAGTCGGCCGCTGAGCTGCTCGAGGCGGCGGATCGGTGTCTGTACCGCGCGAAGCACGCCCGCTCGGCCTGACCGGCCCCGATAATCGTCGGGTGCCAAGTCTTCGCTACGAGAAGCTCCTCTTCGACCAAGGTCTCACCCGCGTCGTCGGCGTCGACGAGGTCGGCATGGCCACCCTCGCCGGCCCGGTCGTCGCCGCCGCCTGCCTGGTCACGCCGGACGTCCGCCTCATCCGCGCGGTCCGCGACTCGAAGCTGCTGACGCGGAGGGAGCGCGAAGAGCTCGTGCCCGAGATCCGCGCGCGCGTGGCGCGCATCGGGATCGGCGCGGCCTCGGTCGCCGAGATCCATCGGCTGAACATCTATCACGCGAGCCACGTCGCGATGCAGCGCGCGCTCCGCCAGATCGGCGCGTACGACCACGTCCTCGTCGACGGCCGCAAGATCCTCGACCCCCTGTTCGCGCCGGGCAAGCACACCGAGATCGTCAAGGGCGACATGAAGAGCTTCGCGATCGCGGCCGCCTCGATCATCGCCAAGGTGACGCGCGACCGGCTGATGGAGAAGCTCGCGACGCGCTATCCGGGCTACGGGTGGGAGCACAATTGCGGCTATCCGACGATCGACCATCGCAAGGCGCTGCGCGAGCTCGGGGTCACGCCGTTCCACCGCCAGGACTTCGGGACGGTGAAGATCATGCTGCTCGGCGAGCAGCTCGAGCTCAACGTCGCGACGGCCTGACGACCGCGTTCGGAACGGAGGTGGCGGCCGAGTAGGCCCTTTGTCCTAGGTCGGTAACGCCTAGCCTGCCTGGGCGTTGGCCAGCTACAAGGTGCGGAGAGCCGGTCTCGTCGTCGCGGCGGTCCTGATCGTCGGGGTCGCGCTGCCGCTCCGCGCGGCCGCGGCAGCGGGCTTCCACACCGCGTGGGTCGATGAGGATCCCTGGCCCACGCTCGCGGCCGGCCAGCAGGTCTCGTATACGTTCCATTACCGGAACACCGGCACCGAGCCGTGGCAGCGTGGAGTGGCCGGGCGCCAGGTCAACCTCGGGATCGCCGGGGACTCGCGCGCGTTCGCCGATGCCGGGATGGCCGTCGGCTGGCTCGCGCCGGACCGCCCGGCGACCACGGCCGAGCCGACCGTCGCGCCCGGTGCCATCGCGACGTTCACCTTCACGATCAAGGCGCCGTCAGGACAGGGGCGCTATCGCATCGGCGTGCACCCGGTGCTCGAGGGAGTCACGCACCTCGAGGACGAAGGCGCATACCTGCTGCTCACGGTCGACTCGGGCTTCCACAGCACCTGGGTGAGCGAGTCGGCGTGGCCGACGCTGGACCCCGGCCAGACGTCCGCGCCGGTGAGCGTCGTGTTCCGCAACACCGGCACGAAGGCCTGGGTGAAGGGCGACCCGGCGTCGCAGGTGAACCTCGGCATCAACCTCGACGATCGCTCGCAGAGCTTCCTCAACGCCGGGTGGCCGTCGCCGGACCGCGTGGCGACGCAGTCCGAGGCGAGTGTCGCACCGGGCCAGACCGCGACCTTCACGTTCTTGATGAGGGCCCCGACCGCCGCGGGTACGTACCAGCTGCACCTCCGGCCGGTCATCGACGGCGTGACCTGGCTCGAGGACGAGGGCGTGTTCATGGCCCTCGCGTCGCGCGGGAGCGGGACGCCCGTCGTGACGGCGTCGGTCATCCACACCGGGCTCTCGGGCCCGTGGGACATCGCGTTCGCGCCCGACGGTCGGATGTTCGTCACCGAGAAGCCGGGCAACATCCTCGTCTTCGCGAGCGGCGCGCTGAACGCGCCCGAGCTCTCGAACAACGGCGTGTCGAACGTCCGCGCGGACGGCGAGGGCGGGGTCATGGGCATCGCGCTCGACCCGGCGTTCTCCTCGAACGGCTTCGTGTACGTCTGCGCGACGCGGAACGACAGCGGCTGGGTCAACCAGGTGCTCCGCTACCGCGCGAACGGCGACGCGCTCTCGTTCGACGGCTACGTGATCCGGACGGGCATGCTCGCCGGCGGGAACCACGACGGCTGCCGCATCCGATTCGGACCCGATGGCAAGCTTTGGGTGACGATGGGCGAGATCGGGAATCCGCAGTTCTCCCAGAACCCGAATTCGCTGAATGGCAAGATCCTGCGGGTCAACGCCGACGGATCGATCCCGTCGGACAACCCGATCATGCCGGGAGCCACTGCGCGCACCGCCGTCTACACGATGGGCCACCGCAATCCGCAGGGCATCGCGTTCCAGCCCGGCACGGGGCAGGCGTTCGCGATCGAGCACGCGCACTACGTCGATCATGCGACCGGCGTGTCCTCGCACGCGACCGTGATGCGCCTCGAGCCCGGCGGCAACTACTCGTGGCCGAACGGCAGTGGCTTCGGGTACAAGGTGCCGGTGTGGCAGTCGCGCGACAACCCGTACGTCGCGACCTCGGGCGGCAGCTTCGTGTCGAACGCCAGGTGGGGCGCGTGGAGCGGGAACCTGTTCCTCGGCGCGCTCTCCGGCACGATGCTCATGCGCCTCGCCCCCAACACGGACGGTACGTTCTCGACGGCGCAGACGATGTACGTCGGGACGTACGGTCGGCTCCGCGGCGTGACCGAGGGCCCGGACGGCGCGCTCTACGTCACCGGCGACAACGGCATCATCCTCCGCGTTTCTCCGCAGTAGCAAGCCGCACCCGACATCAGTGGCGTGCCCGACGCGCGCCGGCTCTTCGGCGACCTCGGTGAAGCCGTCGCTGCACGCGCCCTCGAGCGCGGCGGTGTGCGGATCGTCGCGCGCAACGCGCGGACCCGCTACGGCGAGCTCGACCTCGTCGGCCGCGACGCGCGCGGCTACGTGTTCGTCGAGGTGAAGACCCGGCGGCGTGGATCGTTCGTGGCCGCGGTCGAGGCGGTCGATGCGAAGAAGCTCGCCCGGCTGCAGGGGCTCGCGCTCGCGTGGGCCGCGGCGCACGGCGTGCGCGGACGGATCCGGCTGGTGGTCGCGGCGGTGACGGTCGATGGCGAGGGCACGGTGGTCGACCTCATCGACGTCGCGGGCTAGCTACCCACCGCTGGCGAAGATCTGCGCGCCGGCCACGAGCATCGCGGCGAGCGTCGTGGCGATGGCCATGACCGCGACGCCGAGACGGCGGATCGCGACCGATTGATCGGCGGTGAGCTGTCGGCGAGGCGCCGCGATCGCGATGGGGCGGATCGCCCGCGGCGCGAGCACGACCGCCGCGTACGAGCGCTCGATGACCGCCGCGTCGAATGCGCCGCGCGCCTCGAGCCGCGCGACGAACCTCTCGTACTCCGCGCGCGCACCGTCGCGGTCTCCAGCGACGGCGTAGGCCGCGGCGAGGCGCCGGTGTGCGGTGAGGTCAGTCGGGGCGACGGCGACCGCCGAGAGCAGGGCGGCGATCGCGGCGATGCGATTGCCGGCCCGGCTGAGCATCGCTGCGCCATTGAGGAGCGCGGACAGCTCGTCCCCGCCCTGGTGCTCGATCAACCCTTCGCTTCCCCTTGCGGGACCGGCCGGTGCACCCGGAATCGGTCGCCGTGCGCGAACGGTACCCGCAGGTGCGCGGGCCGGTCAATGGGTAGTACGGGGGACACGCCCGGAGGTCCTATCGGCCGCTCGGCCGCTGTGACCGAGCGTCGGCCGCCGTGGGCGCCGTCGCGAGGACCATCGGCTGCGCCCTCTGGGGCCTCGAGAGCGCGATCGTCACGGTCGAGGTCGACGTCGCGAACGGCCTGCCGCATTTCGCGATCGTCGGCCTGCCCGACACGGCGGTCCAGGAAGCGCGGGAGCGCGTCCGGGCGGCCATCCGCAACGCCGGCTTCGAGTTCCCGCTCCGGCGCGTCACCGTCAACCTGGCGCCCGCCGAGCGGCGCAAGGAGGGGACCGGCTTCGACCTGCCGATCGCCGTCGCGATCCTTCGCGCCACCGGTCAGCTCAACGCGGACCCGGACGGGCTGCTGCTCGGCGAGCTCGCGCTCGACGGCGCGCTCCGTCCGGTGCGCGGCGCGATGCCGCGCGTGCGCCGCGCGCTCGCGGCGGGTATCCGCCGCGCGTACGTGCCGGCCGCGAACGCCGGCGAGGCGGCGGCCCTTGGCGCCGAGGCTTTCGGGTTCGCCACGCTGCGCGAGGTGGTCGCGCACTTCGACGGGACCGGACCGGTCGCGCCGGTCGCCGCACCGCCGCCCGGCGCTCCGCCGCGATACGCGTCGGACCTCGCGGACATCATCGGGCAGGAGACGCCGAAGCGCGCGCTCGAGATCGCCGCGGCCGGAGGGCACAACCTCCTGTTCGTCGGACCGCCGGGCACCGGCAAGACGCTGCTCGCCCGCGCGCTGCCGTCGATCATGCCGCCGCTCGATCCCGACGAGGCGGTCGAGGCGAGCGCCGTGCACAGCGTCGCCGGGCTCATCGATCCTGATCGGCCGCTCCTCGTCGCGCGGCCTTTCCGCGCGCCGCACCACACCGCCTCGCATCTCGCGCTCGTCGGCGGAGGCACGCCGCCGCGTCCGGGCGAGGTATCGCTAGCGCATGGCGGGGCGCTCTTCCTCGACGAGTTCGCCGAGTTTCAGCCGTCCGCCCTCGACACGCTTCGCGAGCCGCTCGAGGAGGGCGCGATCACGATCTCGCGCGCCGGCAGCGCCGCCACGTATCCCGCGCGGTTCGTGCTCATCGCCGCGATGAACCCCTGCCCGTGCGGCCACACCGGCGACCCGAGCGTCGAATGCACCTGCCTGCCCGATGCGGTCGACCGCTATCGCGGGCGGATCTCCGGCCCGGTCCTCGACCGCATCGACCTCCGTGTCTTCGTGCCGCGCGTCGAGTACGAGCGGCTGCGCGACGGCGAGCCGCGCGAGCCGTCCGCGATCGTCCGCGCGCGCGTCTGCGCCGCGCGATCCCGGATGCGTGCGCGGGGCGTCCGCACGAACGCCGACCTCGGCGTCGCCGGTCTGAAGAAGCACTGCCGGCTCGACGCCGATGCCGACCGGTTGATGGCGGAGGCGATGCGCTCGCGCAGGCTCTCGGCACGCGGCTATCACCGCGTGCTCCGCATCGCGCGGACGGCCGCGGATCTCGAGGGGTGCGAGCGCATCGGCGCGGACCATCTCGCGACCGCGCTGCTGCTCCGGGTGGCGGCGTGATCGCGCTCCGTCCCGGCGACGATGCCTATCCCGCGGCGCTCCGCGACCTTCGGCCGGCGCCGGATCCGCTCTGGGTCGACGGCGACGGGAGCGCGATCGGGCGGCGCGCTATCGCGATCGTCGGGACCCGCCGGATGAGCCCGTACGGCGAGCGCGTCGCGCGCGAGCTCGCCGCCTCGTTCGCGCGCTCGGGCATCGTGGTGGTGTCCGGGCTCGCGCAGGGGATCGACTGCGCCGCGCACGCGAGCGCGATCGACGCGGGCGGCGCCAGCGTCGCGGTGCTTGGCGAGGGGATCACGTCGCTGTTCGCGAACGCACGTGGCCGGAGGCGGCGGATCGCCGTCGCCCTCCGCGAGCGCGGTGCCGTCGTATCGCCCTACCCGCCGATCGTGCCCGCGCAGGGCTGGATGTTCGCGAAGCGCAACGCCGTCATCGCGGCGCTCGCGAGCGCGGTCGTCGTGGCCGAGGCTCCGGTGGGCTCGGGCGCGCTCATCACCGCCGCCGATGCCGTGCGTCTGGGGCGTCCGTTGTTCGCCGTCCCGGGGCCCCTCGGCACGCGCACCGCCGAGGGCACGAACGCGCTCATCGCCTCGGGGACCGCGCGCGCCTGCCTCGGCGCGGACGACGTGGCGAACGCGATCGGCGCGCAGTCGGCCGCGCCCGCGCCGCTGACCGGTGACCTGATCCTCGACGCGCTCGCAGCCGGGCCGCTCGAGCTCGACGAGCTCGGCCGGCGCCTGCGCATCGATCGGAGCGCGCTCCGCGCGCGACTCATCTCGCTCGTGTTCTCGGGAGCGGTGGTCGATCGCGGGGACGGCCGGTTCGCGCGCGCTGCCGGCTAGCGCGGCTTCGCGGACCGCGCGGCCTTCGCGCGGTAGAGCTCCTCGTCCGCCTGGCGCAGTGCGTCGTCGGGATCGTTGCCTCGCCGCCAGACCGAGATGCCCGCGCTCACGCTGCCGCCGGGCTCGACGATCGCCGCGACCTTCTGCCGGATCCGGTAGGCCACCTTCACGGCCTCGCCGCGATCCGCGTCCGGGAGCAGCACGACGAATTCGTCGCCGCCCGTACGGACGGCGATGTCCTCGGTGCGGAGCACGGAGCGGAGCGCGGCGGCGATCCCGCGGAGGAGCGCGTCGCCCGCCTGGTGGCCGCGCGCGTCGTTGGTCGCCTTCAGGCCGTCCACGTCGAGCGAGACGATCGCGAATGGTCGATCGCGGCGCGCGGCGCGCGCCGTCATCCGGCCCAGCTCCTCGCGCATGTAGTGGCGGTTGTACAGGCCGGTGAGCTCGTCGGTGACGGCCATCTGGAATGCGTCGTCGCGCTGCGACGCGAGGGTCTCGGTGCGGGCCGCGAGCACGCGCCGGGTCTCGCCGGTGGCCGATGACGTCGCGGCCGAGAAGAACGTGATCGTGGCCAGCTGGAACAGCCGCGTGACCGTGAGGTCGCGGATCAGCGCGGTGAACGGAACGGACAGCGCGAGGCCGACGATCCCGAGCCCGGCGAAGGCGCCGAGGGCCACGGCGTGGCGCCAGCTGCCGGAAAGGATCATCACGAGGACCGGCAGCAGGTAGTAGGGGAAATAGGTCGACGGCACGCCGCCGGTGAGTCCCAGCATGACGACCATCACGCCCTGCGCGATCGCCGCCGCGACGAAGATCCGGCCGGTGAAGCTGAACGCGCTCCGCGGGATGAGCCCGAACCAGATCACGCCGGCGACGAGCACGAGGCCCGACGTGAACAGCAGACCCGCTCGGTCGCTCGCCGGCGTGGTGGGCAGCACGGCGCTCACCGCGAGCACCGCCGCAAGTCCGAAGACGATGGCGAGGCTGGCGGCACGCACGTGCCGGCGATACGCCGCCTGGGCCTCCTGCGCTTCAGCCCGTGCGGACCCGAGGTCCCCCAACGCGGTCTAGAAGGATGAGCAAGCCGGCGGCCGAGCGCCGGTCAACGTTCGGTAAACGGTCGGTCTATTGCGGCGCGATGCGAATGATCCGGTCACCCGATCCATTGCTGCTCGTCACGTAGAGCGCCCCGTCGGGTCCCTGCAGGACGGAACGAAGGCGGCCGTACTTCTGGTCGAGGAGGACTTCCTTGGGGACCACGGTCGTGCCGCTCACGACGAACCGCCGCAGGTCCTGCTCCTTCAACGTCGCGATGAAGAGCGATCCCGACCAGGCGCCCCACTGCGGGCCGCTCACGAACGTCGCGCCGCTCGTCGCATACGTCGCCGAGCCGGACGTCCAGATCGGGTCGACGAAGCCCTTGGCCGTCCCGCCGGTGCCCTCCTGATCGGGCCAGCCGTAGTTCTTCCCCGGGGCGAGGATGTTGATCTCGTCGTTGGTCAGGGCGCCGTGCTCGATCTCGTAGACCGCCTTCGTCGTCGGATGGATCGCGAGGCCCTGCGGGTTCCGATGACCCATCGAATAGGCGTACGTGCGAGCGGTCGCGCCGGGGAGGATCGGGTTGTCGGCCGGCACGCTGCCGTCGAGCTCGACGCGGAGGATCTTGCCGTTGAGCGCGCTGGGGTCCTGGGCCAGGTGGCCGTTGCCGTTCTCGCCCATGGTGACGAGCAGCTTTCCGTCCGGTCCGATGAGCAGTCGGCAGCCGTCGTGGATCGGCGCGGCGAGCAACCCGTTGCGGATGACGTACCCATCGAACGCGATCTGGTCGGCCGTGACGTGGTACCGAAGGATCTGGTTGTGCCATTCGCTGTTCTCGGTCCGCGAGGCGCAGACGTAGAGGAAGCCGTTGGTCGCGAAGGCCGGGTCGAGCGCGAGACCCATGAGCCCGGCCTCACCCATCGCATGCACGTCGGGGACCTTGTACGTCGTCACGCGCTTCGCGTTCGGCTTGCCGCTCTCGAACATCACGATGTTGCCCATCCGCTCGGTCACGAACAGCCGACCGTCGGGGGCGAAGGCGAGGTCCCACGGGACCGAGAGACCGGACTGGATGACGGTATCGGTCAGCGTCGGGGCATCGACCGTCCGAGGGTTGGCGTCGGGACCGCCGGCACGCGCTCCTGCGCACGCCCCCAGCAGCGCGGCACAGAGCAGCGCCAGTGCGCCCATACGCATCCCACTCACCATCAAGCATTGTCGCATCCGACCTGCGAGACTCGTCCCCTGAAAGAGTGACGACCATCGCAGCGATCCTCGACGCGCGCGGCGCGCAACGGCCGGGCTTCTCGCCGGACGGGCGGGTCCTCTATTACTGCAGCGACCGCGACGGCCGCATGCAGCTCTGGTCGATGCCCCTCGCCGGCGGCGAGCACACCCGGCTCAGCGATGTCGACCGCGTCGGCCGTTACGAGGCGTCGCCGGATGGACGCTGGATCGCCTTCGGCGCCGATCGCGGCGGCAACGAACGGTGGGCCATCAACCTCCTTCCCGCCGGCGGTGGGGAGCCCCGCGACCTGACCGCGGTCGCGGAACGGATCCATCACCTCGTGGGCTGGCGGCCCGACAGCGGCGCCGTGTTCGTCGCGACGAACCGGCGCGATCCGCGCTTCTTCGATCTCGTCGAGGTGCCTATCGACGGCGGTCCGCCCCGGACGCTCTTCGCGCATGACGGCACCGGCGGGAGCGGGACGGTGCTCGCCGACGGCCGAGTGATCTTCCGCACCGACCGCGAACGAGCCGACCGCAATCACCTCACGCTCATCAGCCCGGACGGGACCGCGCGCCGGCTCACGCCGGAGGAGCCGCCCGCCTTCCACGGCGCGCCGCACGAGATCGGCGGTGCGCTGCTCGCGCGTTCGGACCGCGACCGGGACTTCATCGGCATCGCGGAGCTCGGGGTCGCCGGCGAGCATCGCCGGCGCGTGACGCCGGAGCACGACATCGAGGAGCTCGCGACGAACGGCGACGCGTGGGCCTACGACGTGAACGTCGACGGCTGGTCCGAGCTCCACGCGGTCCGCGGCGGCGACGATCGCGCGGTCGCGGGCCTGCCGCACGGCGCGCTCGCGAGTGACGCGTTCGGGGAGAGCCTCGCGATGTCGCGCGACGGCACGATCGCCGTCGCGTGGGCGGCGTTCGAGCGTCCGTCGACGATCTGGGTCATTCCTCCCGGCGAGGCGCCGCGCCTCGCGGTCGACGCGACGATGGACGGTGTCGACGCGGCCGACCTGCCATCGGCCGAGCTCGTCTCGTGGCCGACGTTCGACGGGCGGCGCATCCCCGGCTGGCTGCTGCGCCCTCGCGGCGCGAAGCACCCTGGCGCCGCGATCGCGCAGGTGCACGGCGGCCCCGAGGGTCAGGCCCGGCCGCTCTGGAACCCACTGACCATCGCGCTCGTCTCGGCCGGCTTCACCGTCCTCCAGCCGAACGTCCGCGGATCGAGCGGCTACGGGCGCGCGTACCTCTCGCTCGATGACGTGCGGCTCCGCATGGACTCGGTGAAGGATCTCGACGCCGGCGCCGCGTGGCTCGTGGAGCAGGGGATCGCATCACCCGATCGCATCGGCGTGATCGGCGGCAGCTACGGCGGCTTCATGACCCTGGCAGCGATCGCGTTCTTCCCGAAGCGCTGGGCCGCGGCCGTGGCGATCGTCGCGATCGGTCGCTGGCGTACGTTCCTCGAGCGCACGGATCCGTGGCGAAGGCCGCTGCGCGAGGTCGAGTACGGCACCATCGAGCGCGACGGCGACTTCCTCGAGTCGATCTCGCCGTTCAACCACCTGGAGGCGATCCGCGCGCCGCTCATGGTGATCCACGGAGCGAACGATCCGCGCGTGCCGATCAACGAAGCCGAGCAGATGGTCGGCGCACTTCGCGAGCGCACACACGACGTCGCCTACCTCCGCTATGAGGACGAGGGACACGGTCTCGCAAAGGCGAAGAACCGCGCCGATGCCTGGCCGAAGGTCGTGCAGTTCTTCACCGCGAAGCTCGAGGCGTGAGGGAGGAGTCCCGCCGCATCGCCGGGCGCCTCGAGGCGACCCTGCGGATCCCCGACGGCACGCCGCGCGGCATCGCGGTGGTCAGTCATCCGCTCCCGACCCACGGCGGGACGATGCGCAATCCGCTCGTTGCGGGCATCGCGCGTGCGGTCGCCGACTCCGGCCTCTACGCGCTCCGATTCAATTTCCGCGGGGTCGGAGCGAGCGATGGTGAGTGGACCGGCGGCGTCGCCGAGACCGCTGACCTCGACAGCGCGGTCGCTGAGGCGCGCGCGATCGCGCCGGGCCTGCCGCTCGCCCTCTCCGGGTTCAGCTTCGGCGCGGTCACGACCCTGCGTTGGCTCGCGGGCGGCGGTCAGGCCGATGCCGTCGCGCTCGTCGGCGTGCCGCTGCGTTCGGTCGCGTTCGCCCCGGAGGACCTTCCGCCGGTGCCCGACGGCACCTTCATCGTCGCGGCGGAGCTCGACCAGTTCGGCACCGCCGCTGAGCTGAAGGCCGCGTATCCGCGTGCGCGGATCGCCGAGGTCCGGGGCGTCGACCACTTCTTCGGACGCAAGCACGATGAGGTCGGGCGGCTCGTCGCAGGCCGGCTCGTGGCGGACCTCGGGCTAGACTGACCTCTCCGATGACTGCCGAAACGACCGCCCCGACCCTGTCGTCCGCGCCGAAGAAGACGCGGAAGCGCATCCTCACGGGCGATCGCCCGACGGGCCGCCTCCATCTGGGCCACTACGTCGGCACACTCGAGAATCGGGTGAAGCTGCAGGAGACCTACGACACGTTCCTGCTCGTCGCCGATTACCACATGCTCACGACGCGGCTCGAGAAGCTGGATGAGATCGGTAAGAACGTCCGCGACGTCGTGCTCGACAACCTGTCGGTCGGCATCGACCCGGAGAAGGTGACCATCTACCTCCAGTCGCTGGTGCCCCAAACGACCGAGCTGCACCTGTATTTCTCGATGCTCGTGACGGTATCGCGGGCCCAGCGCATCCCGACGCTGAAAGAGCAGATGCGCGATCACGAGATATCGCAGCCTTCATACGGGCTCCTTGGCTACCCGATCCTGCAGGCCGCCGACATCCTTTGCGTGAAGGGCGACCTCGTCCCGGTCGGGCGCGATCAGGAGTCGCACATCGAGCTCACCCGCGAGATAGCGCGGCGGTTCAACGAGCTGTTCGGCCCGGTCTTCCCTGTACCCGACAGCCTCATCCCGAGCGACACGCTGCTGCCCGGGACCGACGGCAACAGCAAGGCGGGCAAGAGCCTCGGCAACGCGATCGATCTCGCCGACGACCCCGAGACCGTGAAGCGGAAGGTCATGGGCATGTTCACCGACCCGTCGCGGATCCGCGCCACCGATCCCGGCAAGGTCGAAGGCAACCCCGTGTTCGCCTACCTCGAGGCATTCGATCCGGACAAGAACGAGGTGAACGACCTGAAGGAGCGCTACCGCGGGGGCCGCGTCGGTGATGTGGAAGTGAAGAAGCGGCTTGTCGCCGTCCTCGAGGAGTTCCTCGCGCCGATCCGGGAGCGTCGCGCCCGCTTCGAACGCGACCCGAAGCTCGTCGACGAGATCATCCGCTCGGGCAGCGAGCGCGCTCGCGCGGAGGCGACAGCCACGCTTCACGACGTCCGCCACGCAATGAAGCTCGACTACTTCGGGCTTTAGCCCTGCCCCGGCTGTACGCACTCATCCTCTCCGGCGGCGCGGGAACGCGCCTCTGGCCGCGCTCGCGCAGGCGTAAGCCCAAGCAGTTCCTCGACCTCATCGGCGACACGACGATGCTCCAGGACACCGTCGAGCGGGTCGCCGAGCTGGTCCCCACGGAGCGGATCTTCGTCGTGGCGCCGCCGGAGCACCGCGCGCTCATCCACGAGCAGCTGCCCGAGCTGCGGGCCGACCACCTCGTCATCGAGCCCTACCCGCGCGGCAACGCGGCGGCGATCGCGCTCGCGATGGCCGCGCTGCACGCCTTCGACCCCGACGCGGTCGTCGCGGTGCTGCCGTCGGACCATGTCGTGGGGAAGAAGAGCGCGTTCCGGAACGTCCTCATCGCCGCGACGGCGGCCGCCGAGGGCGGCTGGCTCGTCACCCTCGGCATCACCCCGGAACGCCCGGACACCGGGTTCGGCTACATCGAGGCCGGCGAGCCGATCGACGTCAGGGCGCCGCTCCCGGTCCGCATGGTGAAGCGGTTCATCGAGAAGCCCAAAAAGGACGCGGCGGAGAAGATGCTCGCCGCGGGTGGCCACTATTGGAACGCCGGGATGTTCGTGTGGCGCGTGGACAAGATCATCGAGGCCTACCGGCAGCACCTCCCGAAGACCGCTCAGGCCATCGACGCCCTCGGCGAGGCGATCGGCTCGCCTCGCTACGAGAGCGTGCTCGCCGAGGTCTGGGAGGAGACCGACCGGACGACGATC
>DASWFN010000055.1:0-15977 GCA_036394215.1 Candidatus Limnocylindria bacterium | reverse complement strand
GCGAGCTGCGCGCGGAGATGCAGCGGTCGCTCGGGCAGACCGAGCAGCAGCTCCTCACGCAGTCGGGCTCGACCCAGCGAACGCTCAGCGATCTCGGCGTGAAGCTCGCGTCGCTCGGCGAGCAGAGCGCCCGCATCGGCGAGCTCGCGAAGGACGTCGGCTCGCTGCACGACCTCTTCCGCGCGCCGAAGCTACGGGGCGGGTTCGGCGAGCTGATGCTCGAGCGCGTCCTCGCGGACAACCTTCCCGCCACCGCGTATCAGCTCCAGTACGGCTACCGCGACGGCTCGCGGGTCGACGCGGTCGTGAAGTTCGCCGGGCGGATCGTCCCGATCGACGCGAAGTTCCCGATCGAGTCGTTCAACGCGATGTCCGCCGCGAGCGATGACGCCGAGCGGGCGTCGCGGCGCCGCGCGTTCGTGCAGCAGGTGAAGCGGCACGTCGACGCGGTCGCGCGCTACGTCGCGCCGGGAGAAGGAAGTATCGATTACGCGTTCCTCTACTTCCCCGCGGAGGCCGTCTACTACGCGGCCGCCGTGGCGGAGCCCGACCTTCGCGAGTACTGCGCCGAGCGCCACGTGCTCCCGACGTCGCCGAACACGCTTGTGGCGTACCTCCAAATGGTGTCGCTCGGCCTCCGCGGCCTGGCGATGGAGGAGCGCACCCGCGAGCTGAACGAGGGGCTTCGCCGCGCAGGGCTCGAGCTCGAGAACTTCCGGATCCTCCACGACACCCTCGGCAAGCACCTCGAGAACGCGACGAAGAAGTACGCGGAATCGCTGCGCGGCCTCGACCGCGCCGCCGACGCCGTCGAGGCCGTGGGCCGCCCGCTGCAGGCGACGCAGCAGACGACGCTGCCGCTCACCGGCGAAGAGGAGAGCAGCGTCCGGCGGCTGCCGTTCGTCGCGCGCGGGGACGACCGCTGACCCGGGTGATCCGGGTACTCTGGGCGATCGCCGCCGCGGCCGTCGCGGCCGTCGCGCTCACCGTCGCGACCCGCGATCCCGACGGGCCGTTGAGCGTGGCCCTGGTCGTCGGTGGCTCGGCCATCGCATTCGGCGCGCTCGCCGCCGTGCTCCTCATCGCCGCCGGCACCCGGCGCGCGAAGCGCGGACCGAAACGTGACGCGGCCGTCGCGCGGGGCCTGCGGCGCGGCACGATGGGCGGCGCTGCGGTCGCGCTCGTCGCCCTCCTCCGCGTCCTCGACGGCCTCACGCCGCTGACTGTCATCTTCGTGGTCGCGCCCTTCGTCGTCGCCGAAGTGGTCCTGTCCACGCGGCGCGCCTGACTTCCCCGCTACGCTCGGAAGGTCCATGAACGTTGCTCCGCTGAAGGACCGCGCGGCCGCGCGCATCGACGCCGCGAGCGCCGCGCTCGACGGCCTCGCGCTCGCGATCCACGGCCACCCCGAGCTCGGGTACGAGGAGCACTTCGCGTCCACGTCGTTGTCCGACTACCTCGTCGCGCAGGGCCACGCGGTCGACCGCGCGCCAGGCGGCGTGGACACGGCCTTCGTGGCCGAGGCCCGGCATGGGAATGGGCCGACCATCGCGATCTGCGCGGAATACGACGCGCTCGCCGGCATCGGCCACGGCTGCGGTCACAACCTCATCGCCGGGGCATCCCTCGGCGCGTTCCTCGGCGTGAGCGCGGTCGCGGCCGAGCTCAAAGGGACGGTGAAGCTCATCGGCACGCCGGCCGAAGAGGGTGGAGCGGGGAAGGTCAGGCTCCACGCGGCCGGCGTCTTCGACGGCGTCGACGCGGCGATGATGTTCCACCCCGCGGACGCCGACGTGCTCGACCCCTTGATGGTCGCGTTGCGCGTGCTGCACATCGAGTTCCGCGGGAAGGCGGCCCACGCCGCGGCATCGCCCTCTGCCGGCCTGAACGCGCTCGACGGGCTGCTCCTCGGATGGAGCGCGATGTCCGCGTTGCGCCAGCTCGTTCGCACCGATTCGCGGATCCACGGGATCATCACCGACGGCGGGCAGGCCTCGAACGTCATCCCCGAGCACGCCGCGGCGAAGATCGTGGTGCGCGCCGGCGATCCGATGTACCTCGGCGAGCTCCGCCGGCGCGTCCTCGCGTGCTTCGAGGGCGCCGCGACGGCGACCGGCTGCGAGCTGCGGTATGAGTGGGGCGAATCGATGGACCAGGTCACGACGAACCAGCCGATGGCCGCGGCGCTCGGCGAGAACGCCCGGGCCCTCGGCCGGCCGCTCGGGCCGCGCCGGCCCGGCGAGACCTCCGGCTCGACGGACATGGGGAACATCAGCTCGCTCATCCCGTCGGTCCATCCGTTCTTCTCGGTGACCGATGGGCGGGTGCCGTGGCATTCGCGCGAGTTCGCCGCCGCCGCGCGGACGCCGCGCGCGCTCGAGACGATGCGCGTCGCGGCGAAGGCGCTCGCGTTCACCGCGATCGACCTCATCGGGCGGCCCGCGCTGCTGAGGGACGCGAAGGCCGCGTTCGTCCCGCAACGGCCGAAGTGACCGAGCTCGTCGTCACCGGCGGCACGGTGATCGATGGCACCGGCGCGGCCCGGCGGCGCGCCGACGTCGCCGTGCGTGACGGGCGGATCGTCGCCGTCGGCGAGCTCGGTCCGGGATCGGGTGCGCGCACGATCGACGCGCGCGGCCTCGTCGTCACGCCGGGGTTCATCGACATCCATTCGCACTCCGACGAGTCGGTCATCCAGAACTCCGCGCTCGAGAGCGCGGTGCACCAGGGCGTCACCTGCGTCGTCGCGGGGAACTGCGGCGGCGCCTCCGCTCCCGTGATGGGCCTCGCGGCGGAGGAGCTCGATCGCGAGCTCGCGCGCTACGACCTCGAGCGGACCTGGACCTCGTTCGGCGAGTACGCCGACACGATCGAGCGCGCCAGGAGCGCGATCAATTTCTGCTCGTTCGTCGGCCACGGCACCCTCCGGATGGGCGTCATGGGCGCGGAGGACCGGGCGCCATCGAGCGGCGAGCTCGCCGCGATGAAGGCGGTGCTCGCGTCGGCCCTCGCCGACGGCGCGATCGGACTCTCCACCGGGCTCATCTACCCGCCCAGCGCCTATGGCACGACCGACGAGATCAGCGCGCTCGCGTCCGTCGTCAGGGAGCGCGACGGCCTCTACGCCAGCCACATCCGGAACGAGGGCGACGAGCTCTTCGCCGCGGTCGAGGAGAACCTCGAGATCGGGCGCCGCAGCCGCGTGCGGGTCCAGCTCTCGCATCACAAGGCGTCCCAGAAGCGCAACTGGGGCAAGGTCCGCGAATCGACGGCGATGATCGAACGCGCGCAGAGCGAGGGCGTGGACGTGATCGCGGACCAGTACCCGTACACGGCGTCGTCGACCGGGCTCGCGGTGACCATCCCGAAATGGGCCCACGCCGGCGGCTCGCTCGCGCTGTGCGGTCGGCTCGCGGATCCCGCGGTCCGGCAGCGGATCCGGGGCGAGTACACCGAGACCGAGCGGAACTGGGCGCACATCGTCATCGCCCGGGCGCGGCACCATCCCGAGTGGTCGGGGAGGACCGTCGCGGAGCTCGCGGCGGCGGCGCAGCGCGACCCGCTCGAGTGGACCTGCGACGCGCTCATCGAGCACGACGGGGCGATCGACATCATCCATCACTCGATGGACGAGGCCGACGTCCGCTACGTGATGGCGAAGCCGTGGGTCTGCATCGGCAGCGATTCCCGCGCGAACGCGCCGTACGGGCCGCTCTCCTTCGGCAAGCCGCATCCGCGCTCGTACGGGACGTTCCCGCGCGTGCTCGGCCACTACGCGCGCGACGAGCGCGTGATCACGCTCGAGGACGCGGTGCGCAAGATGACCTCGCTCACCGCGTCGCGCCTCCGGCTGCGCGACCGCGGCGTGCTCCGGGAGGGCGCCTGGGCCGACCTCGTGGTGTTCGACCCTGAGACGATCATCGACACCGCGACGTACGACGACCCGCATCGCTACCCGGCCGGCATCGCGCATGTCGTCGTCAACGGCGCCGTCGTCACGCATGGCGACGAGACGCTCGCCGAGCGGCCCGGCCGCTTCCTGCGGCTCGGCCGCGACACCGGGGCCCGTGCCTGACCAGCCGCGGGTCGCGATCCTGGCCGAGGGGCTCTTCGGCCGGCTGACGGCGAAGACCGCGATCGGCGTGATCCGCTACGCGCCCTACTCCGTCGTCGCCGTCGTCGACTCGACCCGCGCGGGCACGGACAGCGCCGCAGCGATCGGGGTCGGGGCGGGCATCCCCGTCGTCGCGACGGTCGCCGAGGCGGCCGCGCTCGGCGCGACGGTCTTCCTCATCGGGACCGCCGCGCCCGGCGGCCGCATCGCCGACGCGTACCGGCCGCAGCTCGCGGACGTCCTGCGACGTGGCCTCACGGTGTGGAACGGGCTGCATGAGCGCGTGCTCGCCGACCCGGCGCTGCGGGCAGCGGCGGAGCGCGGCGGTGGGACCGTGCGCGAGCTGCGCGAAGCGCCGGCGGATCTCCCGATCGGAGGACATCGCGAGCGGCGGGCCGGCACCCACGTCGTGCTCACCGTCGGATCGGACGCGGCGGTCGGGAAGATGACCGTCGCGCTCGAGCTGGTCCGCGCGCTCGAACGCGCCGGGAAGCGCGCGGCGTTCGTCGCGACGGGCCAGACCGGGATCGCGATCGCGGGCGAGGGGATCAGTGTCGACGCGGTCGTCGCCGATTTCATCGCCGGCGCGGCGGAGCGCATGGTCTGCGACGCCGCAGAAAAGAGCGACTGGGTCGTCGTCGAGGGGCAGGGATCGCTGACGCATCCCGGCTTCTCCGGGGTCACCCTCGGACTCCTCCACGGGAGTAGGCCCGACCGCCTCGTGCTGTGCCACGACCCGGCGCGCACCGACGTGAAGGGCTTTCCCGGGCTGCCGCTCAAGCCGTTACGCGATCTGGTCGCGCTGTACGAGACGGCGGCGACCTGGAGCCGCGCACCGGGTACCCGCGTCCCCGTCGCGGCGATCGCGTTGAACACGAGCGCGCTCGATGACGAAGCGGCCGCGCGAGCCATCGAGCATGCCGCGGCCGAGACCGCGCTTCCGACCGCGGATCCGGTGCGCGACGCCGCGGGTGCGGACCGCCTCGCCGCGGCCCTGCTCCGATGAAGCTCAGCGTCCGCACGCTGGACGTTCATCTCGCGGTGCCGTTCGCGATCTCGCGCGCGGTCCGGACCGAAAAGCGCGTGGTGCTCGTGGAGCTCGATGAGGGCGTGCGCGTATCGCGCGGCGAGGCATCGCCCGATCCATTCTTCAACGAGACCGCCGAGTCGCTCGAGGCCGACGTCCGCGGCGCGCTCGACCTGCTCCCGGAGGATCCCGCGGACCTCGCGACGCTCCGCTCCGGTCTCGATCGGCGCTTCCCCCATGGGGGCGGCGCGGCGTGCGCGCTCGACATCCTCGCCCACGACCGCGCGGCCCAGGCCGCCGGTGTGCCACTGCGGACGTTCCTCGGTCTCGCGCCGGCGGACGCGCCGCCGACATCGTTCACCATCGGCATCGCGGAGCCCGCGCTCATGGCCGAGCGCGCCGCAGCGGCCGGACACCAGGGGTTCGAGGTGCTGAAGGTAAAGCTCGGCCACGACGCGAACGACGAGGACGTGCTCGAGCGGATCCGCGCCGTCTTCGGCGGAGCGATCCGTGTCGACCCGAATGCCGCGTGGAGCGCCGAGGAGGCCCCGGCGCGCATCGAGCGCATCGCGCGCTTCGGCATCGAGTTCGTCGAGCAGCCGGTGGCGCCCGATGACATCGACGGACTGCGCCGGGTGCGCGAGCGCAGCCCGCTGCCGATCGTCGCGGACGAGGCGGCCGTGCGGCTCGCCGACGTCGACCGGCTCGCAGGTGCGTGCGACGGCATCAACGTGAAGCTGCAGAAGTGCGGTGGCATCGCCGAGGGCCGCGCGATGATCGAACGCGCCCATCAGCTCGGGCTCAGGGTGATGCTCGGCTGCCGGGCCGCGGAGACGAGTGTCGCGATCGCCGCCGCGGCGCACCTCGCGCCGTCGGTCGAATGGGCCGACCTCGATGGCAACCTGCTCATCGTCGACGATCCGTTCGTCGCGGTGCCGGTGGAGCGCGGTCGCTTCCGGTTCAGCGATCGGCCGGGCCTCGGGGTGATCCCACGCGCCTGACCGAGCGATGGGAGACCGCGCTGGCGGCGGTGTGCCTCGCCGTGGCGGGGCTCGTCGCGCTCGCCCTCGTGTTCGCCGGACCCTGGACGTACGAGGCGCTGGCCCGCGACACGCCGTTCGCGCCGGCGAGGTTCCATTTCACCGATCGCGGCACGCCACGCACGATCGACATGCCCGTCGAGGTACTGCTCGCGTATCACGGCGAGTGGCTCGCCTATGTGACCGGCTGGTCGAGCAGCGAGCCCGGTACCGGACCGGGCGGGTCCATGTTCACCCCCGACGAGCGTGCGCACATGAGCGACGTCCGACACGTGTTCATCGGCTTCGAGGTGGCTGCCGTCGTCGGGGCCGTCGTCGGCGGGATCCTGCTGGCGCGGGCGGGCCGCCGGGGGCGGGAGGCCGCGATCACGCTCGCGCGCGACGCCTCGATCGCGGCCGGCGCCGGTGCAGCCGCCATCGCGATCGTCGCGGGCGTGGCATTCGATCCGTTGTTCCTCGCGTTCCACGAGGTCTTCTTCCCGCAAGGGAACTTCCTCTTCGGACCGGAGTCCAACCTCATCGCGATGTATCCCGATGCGTACTGGTACGGGGTGACCCTCCGCGTCGGCAGCGCCTTCGTCGCGGTGATGGCCGCCATCGCCATCGCGGCTGCCGCGACGTTGCGACAGGCCCGTCGTTAGACTCGCGAACGTGAAACGCGTGCTGCTCATCGAGGATCTGCCGCAGGTCGCCGAGCACCTGAAGGGGATGCTCGCGCGCGAAAAAGAGGTCGAGGTCGCCGGGGTCCAGACCGACGCCGAGAAGGGCATCACCCAGGCCACCACCGAGAAGCCCGACGTCGTCCTCGTGGATGCCCTCCTTCAGGGCAAGGTCACCGGCTTCGACGTCGCCAAGCGGGTCCGCGCCGCATCGCCCGGGACCCGCATCGTCATGGTCACCGTGCCGCAGCGCCCCGTCGACCCGCGGCCGGAGCAGGGGATCGACGCGGTCTTCGTGCTGCCCGGTGGTGCCAACGAGCTCGCGTCCGCGCTCGGCGGCGGCAAGGACCAGCAGCGGGAGGGCCGGGGTCAGGTCATCGCCGTCTATTCGCCGAAGGGCGGCGTCGGAAAGACGACGATCGCCGTCAACCTCGCCTGCGTGCTGCGTCGCAACGGCGCGTCGGTCGCGCTCTTCGATGGCGTCATGCAGTTCGGCGCGGTGCGCCACCTGCTGCCGGTCCCGCCCGCGACGCGCTCGATCGTCGATCTGCCGGCCGGCGCCGCGATGCGCGCGTCACTGGCCGAGGCGATCTGGGAAGGACCCGGCGGCGTCGCGGTGCTCCTCGCGCCGCCGCGGCCCGAGGAAGCGGATCTCGTCGCGGCGGCCGAGCTCTCGAACGCGATCGGCCTGCTCGCCGACGGCCACGATTACGTCATCGTCGACACGCCGAGCCGGCTGTCCGAGGACACGCTCGCGATCCTCGACGTCGCGAACGTCATCCTCATCGTCATCACCTACCAGGGCTCGACGATCGCGAACACGCGATCGGCGATCGACACGTTCGAGGCGCTCGGCTACAAGGGCCAGAAGCCGCTCCTCCTCGTGGTGAACCAGGCCGACCTGACCGCGGGACTGTCGAAGGGCGGCATGGAGCACGCGCTCAACCTGCCGGTCGTCGGCGAGATCCCCTCCGACTGGAAGCTCGTGAGCGAGTCGAACAACAAACAGAACCCGTTCGTGCTCGCGAACGCGAACGCGCCGTCGGCGCAGGCGATCGCGAACCTCGCCAACGCGCTCGTCAGCCAGCAACGGAAGAAGTGACCGCGAGCGCCGACCTGCCCATCGGCGTCTTCGATTCAGGTGTTGGCGGGCTCACCGTTCTGCGCGAGCTGCGCCGCCAGCTTCCCGGCGAAGCGACCATCTACCTCGGCGACGAGGCGCGCATGCCCTACGGCCCGCGTCCCGCGGACGAAGTGATCGCGTTCACGCGCGAGGCGCTCGGCTGGTTCGCCGAGCGCGACTGCAAGCTCATCGTCCTCGCCTGCAACACCGCGACCGCGGTCGCGCTCGAGATCGTCCGCGACGAGTCGACTGTGCCGATCATCGGGGTCGTGCGCCCCGGCGCGGCCGCCGCGATCTCGGCGTCGGCGCGGCGCGCGGTCGGGGTCCTCGCGACGGCCGGGACGGTGCGCTCCGGCGCATATACCCGGGCGCTGCGCGACCTCGATCCGCTCGTCGACGTCGTCCAGCAGGCCTGTCCGGCGCTCGTGCCGATCGTCGAGAGCGGGAAGGCGAACACGCCCGAGGCCGAGGCCGCGGTGCGCGGCTACGTGCAGCCGCTCCTCACCGAGGGCGGCGTGGTCCAGCCGGTCGTCGACACGCTCCTGCTGGGCTGCACCCACTACCCGCTGCTGCGCTCGGTCATCGAGAAGGTCGCGGGCCCCGGCGTCCGGGTCGTGGACTCCGCGGCGACCACCGCTCTTGCGGTGCGCGAGGTGCTCGTCTCGCACCGGCTCGTCCGCTCGGCGAGCGCCCCCGCGCATCGGGTCTTCGCGACCGGCCCGACCGACCGCTTCCGCGCGGTCGCGCTCACGATCTTCGGCGAGGATCTGCCCGCGGTCGAACAGGCGATGCTCGGATGAATCTCAGCTCGACCATCACCGGCCTGCCCTACGTCGGCAAGACGACGCTCTTCAATCTCCTGACCGGCGGCCACGCCTCGACCGGCGCGTTCGCCGGTGCCGAGGGCGAAACGAACGTCGGCGTGGCGAAGGTCCCCGACGAGCGCGTCGACAGGCTGTCCGCGCTGTTCAAGCCGAAGAAGACGACGTTCGCCGAGATCACGTACCGCGACCTCGGGCTCGCGAAGAGCGCGACGCCGGGCGAGGGGATCAGCCCGAAGAAGCTCGGCGATCTCCGCAACTCCGACGCGCTCGTGCACGTCGTGCGGGCGTTCAGCGATCCCGCGGTCCCGCACGCCGAAGGCTCGATCGATCCGTTGCGCGACATGGCGACGCTCGATCTCGAGCTGCTGTTCTCCGATCACGCGATCGTCGAGAAGCGCCTCGAGTCCATCGAGAAGGAGCTGCGCAGCGCGAAGGGCCCCGACCGCGAGGCGAAGGAGCGCGAGCTCGCGTTCCTGCAGCGTGCGAAGCCGGCGTTGGAGGCCGAGACGCCGCTGCGTGATCTCGAGATCGAGGCGGACGAGCAGCGCCTCATTCGCGGCTATCGCTTCCTGACGCTGATGCCGCAGCTCGTCGTCGTGAACGTCGACGAGGCCGACGTCGCGTCGCCCGACGCGGTCCTCGCTCCGCTGCGCGCGGCGGCCGCGAAGCACCGGGGCAGCGCGGTCGTGCCGGTATGCGCGAAGATCGAGGCCGAGATCGCGGAGCTCCCGGTGGACGAAGCGGCCGCGTTCCGCGCGGAGCTCGGCCTGGCCGAAGCACCGCTCGAACGGGTCGTCCACGCGACCTACGAGCTCCTCGGCCTGACGTCCTTCTTCACCGCGGGCGAGGACGAGGTCCGCGCCTGGACGATCGCGAAGGGCGCGACCGCGCCGCAGGCGGCGGGCACGATCCACTCGGATCTCGAGCGCGGCTTCATCCGCGCCGAGGTGATCCGGTGGGACGAGCTGCTGAAGGCCGGCAGCGAGGCGAACGCCCGGAAGCAGGCGCTCCTCCGGACCGAAGGAAAGGCCTACGTCGTCCAGGGGGGCGATGTGATCAACGTCCTCTTCAATGTCTAGGGAGCGGATCCCATTCCTCGCGATCGGGCACACCGCGCGCGATGAGTTCCCGGACGGTCGCTGGCGGCTCGGCGGGTCCGCGCTCTACGGCGCCGCGACGGCCGCGAAGCTCGGCGCGGCCGTGACGCTGGTGACGCGCATCGGGCTCCGGGAGCGCGACGCGCTCGAGACGCTGTGCTCGGAGCTCGGCATCGCACTGCGTGCGCTTCCCGGTGAGGTCACGACGACGTTCGGCTTCACCTACGACGACGTGGGCCACCGCACCCTGCGCCTGCTCGCGAAGGCCGCGCCGATCACGCGGGGTGACATCGGCCGGGCGGTCGCGGCGCCGAAGGCCGTGCTGCTCGCCTCCATCGCCGGCGAGCTCGATGCGTCGCTGTTCGCGCCGTGGTCCGGCGCGAAGCGCGTGCTCGCCGCGCAGGGGATGCTGCGGTCGTTCGGCGCCGACGGGACCGTCGGCGTGACCCCCTGGCGGGACTACGCGCGGCTGCTCCCGAAGGTCGACGCGGTCGTCGTGAGCGAGGAGGATCACGCCGAGGACGCGGCGTGGCTGCCGTACACCGCGGTCGTCGTGACCAAGGCCGAGCGCGGCTCCGAGCTCCACGTCGGCGGTGCGACCACGCAGGTGGGCGCGTTCGCGGTCGCGGAGGTGGTCGATCAGACCGGCGCCGGCGACGCGTTCGCCGCGAGCCTCGCCCTCGCGCTCGCCGAAGGGCTGCCGATCGCCGAGGCGGCGACGTTCGCGAGCGCGGTTGCGTCGTTCGCGGTCGAGGGTCTTGGGATCTCACGGCTGGCCGACCGTGCGCGGGTGCGCGAGCGGATGCGGCGCCGATGACCGTCGACTGGACGGTCCTCGATCGGGCCGCGGGGGCGCTCGACGGATCGGCGGGGCTCATCGCGCTCGCCGCCGACGGCGCGGTCCTGTACGAGCGCGATGCCGACAGCGCGTATCCCGCGGCGTCGGTGATCAAGATCCTGATCCTCATGACGGTCTACGCGGACGCGGCCGAGGGACGGCTGTCGCTGGACGAGCGGCTCGCCGTGGGGGAGCACAAGCCCGGGACCGGCGTGCTCGGGTGGGCCCGCGGGATCACCGAGCTCACCGTCCGCGACCACGCGACGCTCATGACGATCGTGAGCGACAACACCGCGACGAACCGGCTCATCGAGCGGCTCGGGGTGGAGCACATCGCGGAGCGGATGCGCGCGTGGGGCTGCGTGACCACGCAGCTGCGGCGCCGGATGTTCGACTTCGAGGCGGCGAACCGCGGGCTCGACAACGTCGTGACCGCGCGAGAGCTGGCCGGCTTGCTGCTCCGCCTCCTGCGCGGGGAGCTCGTGGATCGCCCGACATCGGACGCGGTGCTCGCCGTGCTGCAGGGCACGCAGGACGACGCGCTCATCCGGCGATACCTGCCGGCGAAGACGAAGGTCGCGCACAAGACCGGCTCGCTGGACACGGTACGTAACGACGCCGCGGTGATCTGGGCGGGCGAGCGAGCGGCCATCGCGGTCGGGCTCGTGAACGGCGTGCCGGACATCCGCGCGGCGCGGTCGCTGCTCGGGCTGCTCGGCTGGCTCGCGTTCGCCTCGGCCGGCGGCGACGCGATGGGGCTTCCATCCGAGTGGCCTCTGGCCCGATGATGGCGGGGATGCGGAAGGGTTCTCGCGGTCCACGCGCCACGGGAGCGCGTCGCGGTGGACGCTCCGGCCGCGCGGCGGTCGCGACGCTCGGCCGGCCCTCGCTCGCGATGCTCCTCCTGCTCGCCGGGCTGCTGCTCGCCAGCGCGTTCGTCGCGATCGAGATCCAGCGGAACGCGCTCGCCCGTCAGGCGGCGGCGATCAACGCGGAGATCGTGGCGGCGCAGGGCACGAAGACGCAGCTCGGCGCGGATGTCGCGGTCAAGAAGACCGACGACTACGTGGTGAACAAGGCGCGTGACTACGGATACGTGCTGCCGGGCGAGACGTTGATCGGCGTGCAGCAGGATCCGAGCGCGCCGGTGGTCATCGCGAATGGTCCGTCGGTGGCACGGCTGCAGAAGTGGGTCGCGCTGTTCTTCGGAACGCGCTAGATCGCTCGCGCAGCTCGTTCGAAGTCGCGCGGCACGATGGGTCGCGAGGCTGTAAAATGAGTCTCGCGGGATGGAGCAGCGGTAGCTCGTCGGGCTCATAACCCGAAGGTCGGAAGTTCGAATCTTCCTCCCGCAACAGAAGCGCCCGGTCGATGGCCGGGTGTTTTCGTGTCCGGGTCCTATTGCACCGACCTCACGACTTCGGTACGAAGCGATCGTGCCCTACAGCGATCCTGAAAAGCGTCGCGCCTACGGTCGTGCGTGGATGCAACGCAATCCTGACAAGGCCAGGGAAGCGATGCGCCGTTGGCGGCAGCAACATCCGGATGCGCATCGTGCGGAGCTCCGCGCGTATTACGCCCGCGATCCTCAGCGGCGTCAGCGGCAGATCGATGCGAGTCCGAATCGCAAGGCAGTGCGCATCGCGATGAAGCATCGTCGCCGCGAGCGGGGTGCGGCCGGTGGAGCGTCGTTCACGTACAAGGAATGGCTCGCGCTACTGGCTCAGCATCAACGCTGTGCATACTGCGGGGCGGCCGGTCCTCTACAGGTCGACCACAGAACGCCACTCGCGCGGGGCGGCACGAACGAGATCGCGAACATCCTGCCGGCCTGTGGCGCATGTAACCAGCGCAAACACACGATGACAGAGGCTGAGTTTCGCGCGCGACTCGCCGCGGAGCGCGGCCAGCAACCCCCATACAATTGACGCATCGGGCTGGGTAGCTCAGTGGTAGAGCAGAGGACTCATAAGCCTCCGGTCCCGGGTTCAAGTCCCGGCCCAGCCACCGTTGACGACCACACGATCGATCCGCGCCGCGGTCCTCGCCTTCGTGCGTGAGCACGACCTCCTCCGGCCCGGCCCGCTCGTCGTCGCGGTCTCCGGCGGCGCGGATTCCACCGCGCTGCTGCTGCTCCTTGCCGACCTCGCCCCGAGCCTCGGCCTCGACCTCCACGTCGCCCACTTCGACCATCGCCTGCGCCCGCGCGAGTCGGCGAAGGACGCGCAGTACGTCGCCGACCTCGCCAACCGGGTGAACGCCACGATCCGCGTCGGCCGCGCCGAGACCAAGCCGAGCAGCGAGGACGACGCGCGCCAGCTCCGCTACGCGTTCCTCGGCCGCGCGGCGCGCGAGGTCGGCGCGACGCGCATCGCGACGGGACACACGCGCGACGACCAGGCCGAGACCGTGCTGTTGCACGCGACGCGGGGGAGCGGGCTCGCCGGCCTCGCCGGGATGCGGCCGCGACGCGACGACATCGTGCGACCGCTGCTCGCCATCGGCCGCGCCGACACGGAGCAGGTCTGCACCGACGCCAAGGTGGCGCCGCGTGAGGACGCGACGAATCGCGACCTGACGTACGCGCGCAACCGGATCCGCCACAACGTGCTGCCGGAGCTCGAGCGCATCAACCCGCAGGTCGCAGCCGCGCTCGCGCGACTCGCCGCTGCCGCGGCCGAGGCCACCGACGCGACGCGTGACTTCGTCGAACGGGCACTCGCCGCAGCCGCGACCGCCAACGGCATCGACCTCGAGAAGCTCGACGGCCCGCACCGCGACGACGCGCTCGCCCTGGCCTGGCACCGCGCCACGGACCGCCCGCTGTCGGCGCGCCATCGCAAGGCGCTCACCGCGCTCGCCGCGGATCGCGCGGGCTCGCGCGCGCTCGACCTGCCGGGTGGGCGAGCGCTCCGTGAATACGCCGTCCTTCGCATCGTCCCGGCCGGCCCCGCATCGCGGGCCCTGGCCGACATTCCTTCGGCCGCGGTCCCGCTCGGCCTCGACCGTCCGGTCGAGTGGGCGGGGTGGACGATCCGTCTCAGTGCGAAGCGACCGGAAGATGGCTTGCTTGCGGTCCCCGCGCCGGCGGCCGACCTGGTCGTCCGGTCGCGCCGGCCCGGTGATCGACTCGCCGGCCGCGTCCGGATGAGGGTCCAGGACCTGTTCACCGATGCCAAGGTGCCGGCCCGCCAGCGGGCGAGCCATCCCCTCGTGGCCACGGCGTCGGGCGAGGTCTGGTGGGTCGTCGGCCTGAAACGTGCCGACGGTGACATTCGGGACGGACTGTGGATCGAGGCGACGCCCGGGAATAAGCCTTCATGGGAGATTCACACGTCGCACGGGTAACATCGATACAACTGATCGCAGTACGACGGCACCAGAGAGGACACCGCCACGAACTTCGATAACCGCATCTTCAAGAACGGCATCCTGACCCTGCTCCTCGTCCTCATGGGCGTGGCGCTCCTCTACGCCTACCGGGCGCAGAGCCCGTCCGCGCAGGTCGTCACGTACGACCGCGCGGTTGCGGAGATCCAGTCGGGGCAGGTGGCCAAGGTCACCATCAGCGGCGACACATCCACGATCGAGAAGACCGACAAGTCGATCGAGACGGTGAACATCGGCGCGAACGACAACGGTGCGTTCCAGAAGATCGTCACCGACTACAACGCGCCTCTCCCGCCGAGCCAGCGCGTGCAGCTGAGCTTCCAAAAGGACTCCGCGACCTTCGGCATCATCGGCTCGGTCCTGTTGAGCCTGTTGCCGGTGTTGCTCATCGGCGGCTTCTTCGTCTACATGATGCGTCAGGCCCAGGGCACGAATAACCAGGCGCTCTCGTTCGGCAAGTCGCGCGCGCGGATGTTCATCGGAAACAAGCCGACCGTGACGTTCGACGATGTCGCGGGCGTCGACGAGGCGAAGCAGGAGCTCACCGAGGTCGTCGAGTTCCTGAAGTACCCGGAGAAGTTCTCGACGCTCGGCGCGCGCATCCCGCGCGGTGTGCTCCTGGTGGGCCCGCCCGGCACCGGGAAGACGATGCTCGCGCGCGCGGTCGCCGGTGAGGCAGGCGTCCCGTTCTTCTCGATCTCGGGCTCCGAGTTCGTCGAGATGTTCGTCGGCGTCGGTGCGTCCCGCGTGCGCGACCTGTTCGACCAGGCGAAGCGCAACGCGCCGTGCATCGTGTTCATCGACGAGATCGACGCGGTCGGCCGCCAGCGCGGCGCCGGCTTGGGCGGCTCGCACGACGAGCGCGAGCAGACCCTCAACCAGATCCTCGTCGAGATGGACGGCTTCGACACCGGGACGAACGTCATCGTCCTCGCGTCGACCAACCGGCCGGACGTCCTCGACCCGGCGCTCCTGCGGCCGGGCCGCTTCGACCGCCAGGTCGTTCTCGATCGCCCCGACATCAAGGGCCGCAAGGGGATCCTCGACGTGCACGTCCGCGGCAAGCCGCTCGACAAGAGCGTCGACCTGCTGCGCATCGCCCAGATCTCGCCGGGCTTCTCGGGCGCGGATCTCGCGAACGTCGTGAACGAAGCCGCGATCCTGGCCGCGCGCCGGAACCGCAAGGTCATCACCCAGATCGACTTCGAGGAGGCCCTGGAGAAGGTCTCGCTCGGACCCGAACGGCGCTCGCGCGTCATCTCCGAGAAGGAGAAGAACATCGTCGCCTACCACGAGGCCGGCCACGCGCTGTGCTTCAAGCTGCTGACGAACACGAACCCGGTCCACAAGATCTCGGTCGTGTCACGCGGCATGGCGATGGGCGTCACCTGGTCGCTCCCGCAGGAGGACCGCTACTTCCGCACGAAGCGCGAATTCGAGGACGATATCGCGGCGGCGCTCGGGGGCTGGACTGCGGAGCAGCTGCACCTCGGCGGTGACGTCACCACCGGCGCGTCGAACGACATCGAGAAGGCCACCGAGATGGCCCGCCAGATGGTCACGAAGTACGGCATGAGCGAGAAGCTCGGCCCGCTGCAGTACGGCAAGACCGACGAGCTCATCTTCCTCGGCCGCCAGATCCAGGAGGAGAAGAACTACTCCGAGGAGACCTCGAAGCTCATCGACAGCGAGGTCCACGAGATCGTGGATCGCGCCCGCCGCCGGGCCTACGAGCTCCTGACCCAGTACCGGGGCCTCCTGGACGCCGTGGTCGGCAAGCTCATCGAGCAGGAGACCCTCAGCTCCGACGAGTTCAACAAGCTCGTCGACGAGCAGATCGGCGTGCAGCCCGTCGCCGCGAGCAC
>DASWFN010000054.1:0-3547 GCA_036394215.1 Candidatus Limnocylindria bacterium | reverse complement strand
GTTGCGCCGACCTCGCGCTCGGCGTCCTCGTTCCGGCGCGCGTCCGTGTACAGGATCCGCATCTGGAAGCCCTTCGCGCGGCGCGCGACCGCGCGTCCGATGCGGCCCATGCCGACGATGCCGAGCGTCGCGTGGTTCACGTCGCGGCCGGTGAACATGAACGGCGTCCAGCCGCGGAACTTGCCCGCGCGCAGGAAGCGCTCGGCCTCGCCGAGCCGCCGCGCCGCCGCGAGCAAGAGCGCGAACACGCCGTCGGCGGTGGTCTCGGTGAGGATGTCGGGCGCGAACGTGACCGGGATGCTCCGCTCGCGGGCCGCGGCGATGTCGATGTTGTCGTAGCCGGTGCCCATCGTCGCGATGAACCGGAGCTTCTTCGCGCCACGGATCGCGTCGCCGTTCACCGGGTTCGCCGGCAACGTGTACACGATGTCCGCGTCCTTGATCATCCCGACGACCTCCTGCGCGGTCGGGATCGGCGGCTCGTCCGGGCCGACGGTGATGTCCGCGCGCGGCCGGAGGAGCCGCAGGGCCTCTTCGCTGATCGGACGCGTGACGACGATGCGCGGACGATCGGGCACGCGCAGACAATAGACCGGTCATGAAGAGAGCGACGAAGCCCGTGGCGCTCGACGATGTCGCCGCGCACAACCAGCGGATGTGGGACCGGCTCGCGGGCGCGGGCATCCCGTACACCCGCGCGCAGGGCACCCCGCCGCGCACGGCCGCGGCCAAGCGGAGGTTCCTCGATCCACACGACCGGCTCGCCGGACTGCCGATCGCCGGTACGCGCGTGCTCGCGTTGGCCGGCGGCGGGGGCTGGCATCCGATCCTGTTCGCTGAGCTCGGCGCCGAATCGACCGTCGTCGACATCAGTGCCCGACAGCTCAGGACCGTGCGCGAGCTCGCGGTGGCGCGCGGCGTGAAGGTCCGCGCCGTCCAGGCGGACATGCGCGACCTCTCGCGCTTCGCGGACCGGTCCTTCGATGTGGTGTGGCACAACCACTCGATCGTGTTCGTGCCGGACGCCGACCGGGTCATCGCCGAGGTCGGGCGCGTCCTGGCGCCTGGCGGTGTGTACATCGCGTCCACCATGCATCCGGTGACGCTCCGCCTGTACGGCAATTGGACCGGTACCGGCTGGCGATTCCGCCAGAGCTACTTCGCCGACGGCGCGATCGCCTACGACGACGCGACGTGGGAGTTCGACGGTGTGAAGGTGGAGGCTCGGACACTGGAGTACGGCCACCGCATCTCCGACCTCATCAACGCGTGCGCCGCCGCGGGGCTCGTGGTGGACGGGTTCTGGGAGACGACGCCGGGCGAGATCTCGGCGACCGCACCGCTCCGCGCGCTATCGCGGGAGACGCTCCTCGCTCAGCTCGACGAGCCCGATCCGGGGTCGGACGATGCGCTCGAACGCTACCTGCCCGCGTTCATCGAGTGGCGCGCGCGGAAGCTCAGTCCTCCGAGCGACGCTGGATCGTCGATGCGTACTGCGAGGCGATCTGCGACACCTTCTTCAGCGCGGTCGGCAGGTTCACGGCCCACCCGACGCCGACGACCTTCTCGGTGAAGACCGTCTCGCTCTCCGGGTTCCAATACGCCTGGCGCACGCGGTCGATCGTCGGCAGCCGGAAGTCGTAGGGCACGACCCCCGCGACCTTGCCGTGCCAGGTGCGCTCCTCCGCCGGCTTGCGCAGCTCCTGATAGAGCGCGGCGAAGAATGCGAGCCAAATCGCGGTGCGAACGAGGTTGAGGAGATCCTTCATGCGCTCAGTATCGATGCAGGCGGCGTGCCGCCGCTTTCGGGCCGATCCCCAAGGACGCGGACCCGGGACCCGAAAACGAGCGCCGCGACGTAGAGCCCGGCAACGACGAGCAGCAGCCCGCGGTAGCCGGTGATGAGCGCGGCGTACTCGAGCACGCCGCCGAGCGTCGCGCCGATGAGGTTGGACGCGAACGCCATGTCGGCGCTCCGGGTGTCCTGGAAGGAACGGGTGAAGACGAGGTTCGCGAAGAACACCGGCGCGAACGTCGCGACCGCGGCCAAGCCATAGCGGAGCCACGCGGGATCGATGAGCAGCGCCGAGGGCGGCAGGAGGAACGCGACGGCGAGCGCGAGCCCGAGGCCGGCGTAGAGCGGCACGCGCCGCGGGCGCCAGCGCGCGTTGACGCCGATCGCGAGCAGGACGCTCAGCAGGATCGCGACGAACACGAGCGAGTTCACGAGCCACGTCGTGCCGAAGAGCAGGCCGAACGTGGCGAGGCTGCGGGTCTCGAGGAGGAGGAATGCCGCGCCGAGCGCGAAGAAGTGCGGGCTGAACGCCGCGAGCGGCGTGCGGCTCTCGCGGGCGACGAGCAGCGTGCCGGTCGTGGCGGCGACGAGGACGAAGCCGAGTGCCGCAAGGTACGCCGGGTCGATCTCCCGCTCGCGCAGGTAGAGGAACGGCCAATCGTCGGTCGCCGGCGGCGGCGGCGTGGTGGACGCCACGGAGAGTGCCCCGGCGTCCGCCGTCGCGGTCTTCTCGGACATGAGCACCGCGGCCGAGCCGATGCCGACGTTGAACTCGCTCACGGCCGGCGGCGCGCCGAAGACCTCGGTGAGCATGCCGCTCACCTTGTCGAGCAGCCACGGCTGCCGGTAATAGTTGTAGAGAACGAACACGCCATCCCCGGCCAGGTGATCGCGCGCGCTCGCGAAGGCTTCGGTGGTGAAGAGATATGACTCGAGACGGAGGTTCGCGGTCGTGCTCACGAGCGTGAGCGAATCCGGCAGCGCGAAGATGATGAGGTCGTAGCGGGAGTCATCGGATCGCAGATAGGCGCGGCCGTCGTTGACATGACGCCGGACGCGCGGGTCGGCATATGGGTGATCGGGATGCTGCTCGATGCCGATGTCGAGGATCTTGGGGTCGATCTCGACCGCGTCGACGAGCGTGACGCGGTTGGCGAGCGCATACGCGACGTCCGTGCCGCTGCCCGCGCCGACGATGAGCGCGTGCGAGAACAGTCGACCGGGGTATCGCGCGTACACGCGGTCGTAGAACGCCTCGGGCTGCGGGCCACCGATGCGCGCCGCGTGCAGCGACTGGTGCGGGATGCCGTTCACGTTGATCGACGGGTCGCCGCCGACGATCGGCACCACGTAGATCCGGTAGTACGGCGACCAGACCTCGCCGGGGTGTCCGAACGTCGCCGACGCCCACACGACGCCGATCATGACGGCGGCGGTCATCACGGCCGGCCACCGCCCCGGCCGCCGGAGCTCGATCGCGACGACGAGGAGTCCGAGGACCGCGAACCAGACGGCCGGCGGCAGGCTCAGCGCCGCGAGCGCGCTGAACGCCGCGATGCCGATGATCGAACCGGCGATGTCGAGCGCGTACGCGCGCAGCGGCGGCTGGGAGCGGAGCAGTCCGCCGAGGGGCAGCGCGATCGCCATGAGCACCAGCACGACGAGCACGAAGACGATCGGCAGGACGACGAAATTCGCGTCCGCCGCGTGGCTCTCGGCGAGGCCGAAGAAGATCTCGTTCGCCGTCCTGAA
>DASWFN010000053.1:0-1876 GCA_036394215.1 Candidatus Limnocylindria bacterium | reverse complement strand
CGACCAGGACGAGGCGCTCTCGCTCTCGGACTGGGTCGCCGTGATGAACGCCGGCAAGGTCGAGCAGGCCGGTACGCCGTGGGAGATCTACTACCACCCGCGGACCGCGTTCCTCGCGGACTTCGTCGGCGCGGTGAATCTCGTGCCGTCGATGGTGCGCGAGATGCGGGACGGCACCGCCGTCGTGTCGGTCGGATCGGCGAACGCCCCGGTACGCGTGCCGGAGGGCCTCGCTCTCTCGAGCGGCTCGCCGGTCCAGCTCTGCATCCGGCCGGAGAGCCTCGCCCTTCGCGCGCCGGGCGCCGCGGGCGATGGCCAGGTGCTCATCCCCGGCACCGTCGCGCGGCGCGCGTTCCTCGGCGACCTGATGCGCTACTGGGTCACGGTCGATGGCCGCGAATGGATCGTGGACCAGCCGGACCCGGGGGCCGCGGCGCACTTCGACGGCGCGGTGCAGGTCGCCGTACGACCGGAGCGGATCCACCTCATCCCGGCCTAACATCACTTCGTGAGCGAGAACGCGCCGGAGCGGACGCTCGACCCGATCTGCGACATGACCGTCGTCGTCGCGGACGCACGCGCGAACGGCCGGACCGTCGAGCACGAGGGCCGGACGTACGCGTTCTGCTCGAACGCGTGCGTGAAAGCGTTCAACGCCGATCCTGCCAGATGGGCCGCGAAGGTCGATGCCGTCGGTGCCGCGCCCATCCCCGCGGGTCCGGTCGTGATCGACGATGGGATCCGCCGCTGGTATGCGTCGTGCCGCTGCTGCCTCTCGGATGCGCATCCCGACGTCGTCGCCCAGCTCGATGCGGAGCGTGACGCCGCCGCCGCGCACTAGCCCACGGTGACCGTCATCGACGCCGTCCTCCACGCTCTCTCGATCTCGTTCGCGATGACCTGGGAGATCCTCTGGGCTTTGATCCTCGGGTTCACGCTGTCCGCGATCGTCGAGGCGGTCGTGTCGAAGGCGCAGCTGAGCCGGCTGTTGCCCGACGACTCGCCCCGCTCGCTCGGGCTCGCGACGCTGCTCGGCGCGGCCAGCTCCTCCTGCTCGTACGCGGCGGTCGCGCTCGCGCGCTCGCTCTTCATCAAGGGCGCCGACTTCACCGCGGCGATGACCTTCGAGATCGCGTCGACGAACCTCGTCATCGAGCTCGGGATCGTCCTCGTGATCCTCATGGGCTGGCAGTTCGCGGCGGCCGAGTTCGTCGGCGGCGCGGTCATGATCGTCCTCCTCGCGCTGCTCTTCCGCGCATTCCTGAAGCGCCGGATGATCGAGGCGGCACGCTCGCAGGCCGAGAAGGGTCTCCGCGGCTACATGGAAGGCCATGCCGCGATGGACATGTCGGTGAGCGATGGCACGCTCCTGCGGAAGATCTTCTCGGCGAAGGGCTTCACCGCGATCAGCCACCTGTTCGTGATGAACTGGGCATCGGTCATCCGCGACATCGTGCTCGGGCTGCTCATCGCCGGCGCGATCGCGGCGTGGGTCCCGGAGACGTTCTGGAAGGCGTTCTTCCTGACCGAACAGCCGCAGCTCGCGCTCCTCTGGGGTCCGATCGTCGGTCCGCTCGTCTCGGTCGTGAGCTTCGTCTGCTCGATCGGGAACGTGCCGCTCGCCGCGGTGCTGTGGAACAACGGGATCAGCTTCGGTGGCGTGATCAGCTTCATCTTCGCCGACCTGATCATCCTGCCGATCCTCTCGATCAAGCGGCGGTACTACGGCACCCGGATGACGATGTTCCTCTTCGTCACGTTCTACGCCGCGATGGCGCTCGCGGGCCTCCTGGTCGAGCTGCTGTTCGGGGCCCTCGGGCTCATACCGACCGCACGGAACGCGCTCGTGGCCGAGCCGTCGCTCTCGTGGAATTAC
>DASWFN010000052.1:0-1789 GCA_036394215.1 Candidatus Limnocylindria bacterium | reverse complement strand
CCACCGGAACGCGGCGATCATCCGCAACGGGTCGTACGTCGGGAACGAATCGACGATCGAGCGGCTGAACGTGAAGACCGGCGAGCGCACGCGCCTGCTGGCGGACGCGGGCGACCCGTCGATCTCGCGCGACGGCAAGCTTCTCGCGTTCATCCATCTGAAGGACGGGCAGAACGACAACATCTGGGTCGCGAACAGCGACGGCACGAACGCGCACGCGCTGTTCCGCGACACGTTCTTCTACGTGCAGGCGCCGCGGTTCTCGCCGACGACCGACGAGATCGTGTTCTGCGCGGCCGGGCACAGCGCACCGAAGACGCAGGAAGCGCGCGTTCCGCACAACGCGCATCTCGGGATCCCCTCCGAGATCTTCGTGGTGAAGTCCGATGGCACCGGCCTGCGCTCGCTCGCCCAGACCGGCGACGACACGTTCCCGGCGTGGTCGGTCGACGGCTCGCGGCTCGCGTACGTCTCGACCGGCGCCTTCTTCGAGCTCTCGATGCGGGACTTCGCGATCAGGACGCTCGCGTCGGGCGAGAACTTCTTCTTCGGCGACATCGCCTGGCTGAAATAGCCGCCTGATGCGGCTCCCGCCCGGCCTGTCGCCGCTGCGACATCGCGACTTCACGCTCTATTGGGTCGGCCAGGTCGTCTCGCAGACCGGATCGCTCGTCGAGATGACCGCGACCACCTACCTCCTCTATGCGATCACCAATTCGCCGGTGCTCCTCGGCATCGGTGGCCTCATCCGCGCCGTGCCGATCCTCGCGTTCGCGCTCTTCGGCGGCGCGCTGGCCGATCGCATCGACCGCAAGCGGCTGCTCCTGTTCCTCAATGCCACGCAAGCCGTGACCTCGCTGATCCTCGGCACGCTCGTGGCGACGGGTGCGATCGAGTACTGGCACATCTACGTCCTCGGTTTCGTGAACTCCTCGCTCGCCGCCTTCGAGGCGCCGGCACGCAACTCCTATTACCCGTCGCTCATCCCGCGGTCCGAATTCCAGAACGCGGTCACCCTGAGCGCGACGATCTTCCGGCTGTCGAGCCTCATCGGCCCGGCGGTCGCCGGCGTGCTCATCGCCGCCGTCAGCACGTCGAGCCCGTTCTTCGTGAACGCCGCGAGCTACTTCGGGCTCATCTTCGCCCTCCTCGCGATCCGGACCCAGCCGGTCCGCGCGACCGGACCGCAACCGTCGCTGCGCTCGTCGGTCTGGGGCGGCCTCCAGTACGCGATGCGGAACCCGGTGCTGCCGCTCATCCTCTCGACCGAGGCCGTCCTGTCGATCTTCGGCCACAACGCGGCGCTCATCACGATCTTCGCGCGCGACATCCTGCACGTCGGTCCCGAGGGCCTCGGCCTGCTGCTGTCGGCCATCGGCGGTGGCGCGATCCTCGGGACCTTCGGCCTGGTGGCGATCGGTGAGATCCGCGCGAAGGGCGCGCTCATGATCGCCGCGGGCGTCGCCTACGCGGTCACGCTGTTCGCCTTCGCGTTCTCGACGTCATTTGGGCTCTCGCTCGGTCTGCTCTTCCTGGTCGGCCTGGCCGATGCCGGCTGGGGCGCGATGCGCAACACCATCGCGCAGCTCGTCGCGTCCGACGCCTACCGCGGGCGCGTGTTCTCGATGATCACGTTCACCAGCCGCGGCCTGACGAACGCATCGCAGCTCGAGACCGGCGCCGTCATCGCGGCGTTCGGCCCGCCCGTCGCGGCCGCGATCAACGCCGCCATCGTCGGCGCGGCCGTCGTCGGCATCGCGTTGCGTTCGCCGCGCCTCCGGCGCTTCAC
>DASWFN010000051.1:0-13687 GCA_036394215.1 Candidatus Limnocylindria bacterium | reverse complement strand
AAGTCGCTGCTGCTCGCCGGGATCCACGTCGGCCTCGGTCTCGTGTGGCTCACGACCTACGCCTACGCGATCGAGAAGCTCGCCGCACTGCTGCAGGGCGCTCGGGCGTGGCTGGAGCGCGTCACCGGGATCGCGCTCGTGATGCTCGGGGTGCGGCTCGCCTTCGAGCGCCGTTAGGCGATGCGGCGCTTCTTGTGGGTCACGTAATCGATGAGCACGAACTCCCCGAGCTTCTCCGGCTCGACGTAGAACGCGCGGCCGCCGTTCAGCTTCGACATCTGGTTCACGAAATCCACGAGGTAGTGCCCGCGCGCGAGCATGAACGTGTTGATCGTGATGCCCTCACGGGTGCAGCGCACGACCTCGCGCAGCGTCTCCTCGAACGTCCGCTTCGTCGGCGGGTACGAGAACCGCGGCACCGGGTTGCCGTCCTCGAAGTGGGCCGTCGGCTCCCCGTCGGTGATCAAGAGGATCTGCTTGTTCTTGCCGCGCGAGCGTGACAGCAGCGTGCGTGCCGTGGAGAAGGCGTGCTGCATATTCGTCCCGTACACGTACTCGTTCCAGGTCAGCCGCGGCAGATCGGTCGGCTTCAGCTGCGTCGCGTACGCCGAGAAGCCGATGATGTAGAGGTCGTCCTTCGGGAACGTCGAGCGGATCAACGAGTCCAGCGCGAGCGTCACCTTCTTCGCGGCGAGGAAGCAGCCGCGGAAGAGCATCGACCGCGACACGTCCACGAGGATCGCCGTCGCCGACTGGGTCACGAGCTCGGTCCGGTATACGTCGAAGTCGACCGGCTGGAGGCGGACGGGCGTCCCGACTCCGGAGCGGAACACCGCGTTCTTCACGGTGCCTGGCAGATCGAGGAGGAACGGATCGCCGAACTCATATGTCTTGAGCTCGTCGGTCGGGTCGCCGCCGCGCCCGCGGGCGTCGGCGCGATGCTTCCCGAACGCGTCGCGCTTCAGCGTCGAGAAGATCTCCTCGAGCGAGCGCTGGCCGATCTTACGGATCCCACGCGGCGTGAGCTCGTACCGCTCGCCATCCTTGCGGATGAGCCCCGCGTCCTCGAGGAGCTCGGTCATCTTCTGGAGATCCTCCAGCGATTGTCGGGCCTTCGCCCCGGCGAGGCGCTCGACCTGATCCGGATCGAGGTCGGTCAGGTCGCCGTGGTCCCGGGCGCCGCGGACGACGTCCTCGAGGTCGGAGAGCTGGTTCATCTCGTCCATGAGCCCGAGCGCCTCGGCGAGCGTGAGCGGCTGGTCGCCGGTGAGGTCGTGCTGGTACCCGTCGAGCGGCATGAGCTGTCCGAGGGTGTCGGCGAGCTCGTTCATCGCGGACTGCAGCCCCGGGTCGTCGAACGCGGCGCCGAGAAGACCCTCGAGCTGCTCGCGCATCTCCGGCGACATGCTGTTCCAGAGCGAACGCATCGCGGCCATCCCCGTCGCGAGCTGCTTGAGGAGATCGTCCCAGTCCTTCGCGCCGCCGGCGAGCTCGGGATACTGCCGCTGGAACGCCTCGAAGTCCGGATCCCCGCCCTCCATCCGTTCCTTGAGCGCGCGGTTGAGGTCGCGGATCATCTGGCGCGTGCGCTCGCGCTGCTCGGGCGACAGATCCTTCAGCGAATCGCGCATGTTCTTGAAGTACGAGCCGAGCACCTGCTCCTGCAGCTGCTTGAGGAGCTCCTCGTACTTCTCGGCGGCCTTCGGCTCGACGAACTCGTAGTCCTTCAACGCGCGCATCGCGCGGCCGAAGTCCTCGGGCATCGCGTCGAGCTGCTCGCGGCGCTCGCGGGCCATGTTCGCCATCGCCTGCTTCAGCGCCTCGTCGGGCGTCTCCTGCTGCTCGCGGCGGTCCAGTCCATCGCGCTCGAGGCGCTTCACCTCGGCCAGCTTCTCGTTCAGCTCGTCGAAGATGCCCGAGAGGTCGTGCCGTTCGGCGCGCTTCTGCTTCGCGGTACGCAGCCGCTCGAGCAGGTCCTGCATCCCCTCCATCCGGCCGGGCACGCCCCAGCGCGCGAGCCGGGCCAGCGCATCCTCGAGGTCGCCGCCGGAGAGCAGCTCGTCGGACATCGCGCCCAGGAGCTCGTCCGCCTCGAGCGCGTCCAGGCGCTGGGTGCCGTCCCAGCGCTTGTACCGGACGTCGTCGAAGAACTTGTTGTCGGGCTCGAGCACTACGCCCTGAAGGTCGAGCGCGACTCGCCGCGCTCCTTGTTCAGCTTGCGGTTGAGGTGGAGGCCCTCGAGCACGAACTCGACGGCCGCCGCGATCGCGGCGGGGTTGCCGGCGGCGCCGAGCTTCGCGACCGCGCCCTTCATCCCGGGGATCTGGAGTGCCTGCTTCACGTACTCCTGGCTCGGGAGGATGGGGGAGACATGCATCGTGGCCCCGCGTTGGAACGCGGCGAGCAGTGAATCGAACTCCGCCAGCGCGAAGGTCCGGTTGAATACGTTGAGCACCGCGCGCTGCGCCAGCCGGTCGATGACCCGCTCCTCCGAGAGGTCGCCGACGGACTCGAGCTCGATCTTCCCGGCCGTCGACGCGACGACCGCCGGGAGGTCGCTGATGCGCGGCACGATGGCGGTCTCGCCGTTGCGCAGCGCGCGCTTCAGCGCGTTGGACGTGAGGTTCTCGTAGTTCGCGATGGTGACGCGCACCGACACGCCGGAGCGCTGCGAGATCTCGGGCGACTTGCGGGCGAGCTGCGACAGCTCGGCGAGGACTTCCTTCATGTACGCGGGCACCGTCATGGTGAGGCCATCGTCCTGGAACTCCGACCGCTCCTGCTCCATGATCCCGACCTCGGTCGCGATGTCCTTCGGGTAGTGGGTGCGGACCTGCGAGCCGAAGCGGTCCTTCAGCGGCGTGATGATGCGGCCGCGGTTCGTGTAGTCCTCCGGGTTCGCCGACGCGACGACGAAGAGGTCGAGCGGGAGGCGGATCTTGTATCCGCGGATCTGCACGTCGCGCTCCTCCATCACGTTCAGGAGGCCGACCTGCACGCGTTCGGCGAGGTCCGGCAGCTCGTTCAGCGCGAAGATGCCGCGGTGCGTCCGGGGCAGGAGGCCGTAGTGGATGGTGAGCTCGTCCGAGAGATAGCGGCCTTCGGCGACCTTGATCGGGTCGACCTCGCCGACGAGGTCGGCGATCGAGATGTCGGGCGTCGCCAGCTTCTCGCTGTAGCGCTGGTCCGGCGTGAGCCAGGTCAGCTCGACGGCGTCGCCGTCGTTCGCCACACGGTAGCGGCAGGCCGCGCAGACCGGCTGGAACGGATCGTCGTTGATCTCGCAGCCGGCGATCGCCGGGACGACCTCGTCGAGCAGCGAGATGAGCGAGCGGGCGATGCGCGTCTTCGCCTGGCCTCGCTCGCCGAGGAAGATGATGTCCTGGCCCGAGAGGATCGCGTTCTCGATCTGCGGGACCACGGTCTGCTCGTACCCGACGATCCCGGCGAACAGCGGCGTCTTGCGGGCGAGAGCGGCCATGAGGTTCGAGCGAAGCTCCTCCTTCACGGTCCGGCTGCGGTAGCCGCTCTCGCGGAGCGCGCCGATGGTCGTTGGACGGTCTGGGCTCACGGTCGATCTCCTTCGTTCATTGGACGTAGCTCCACCTTCACCTGCTCGATGCCGAAGACCCGGTCGCGCGCGAGGTCCGCGATGCGCTCCGCGCGGCGCGCGATGGCCCGCTCGGCGCCCGCGAGATCGCAGCCGTGGCGCTCCGCGACGAGCGCCGCCTCCGCTGCGGCGTCGTGGATCCACACATCCGAGCCGGCGTCATGGTCGACTACCGGCATCGCGCGCGGTCCGTCCGCGGACAGCCGGTCCAGGCTCACGATCCGCCGTGCGACGCCCCCCGCCGTGGGCTCGAGGCGCATCACGGCGAGGAGGTCGATACGCGTGAGGTCAGCGGCCGCGACACCGAGCTCGTCCCGCAGCTGCGCGATCGTCTCGGCGACCGAGTCCGCGTGCAGCGTCCCCGCGAGCGCGTAGCCGTCGCCCAGCGCGCGGAACGCGCGCACCGCCTTCGCGCCCCACAGGTACACCGGCAGGTGCGACGACAGCTCGTTCGCGAGGAGCACCGTCCGCTGCGGCGTGGCTGCTCCGAGGAAATCGAAGGTCTCCGCGCCGCCGCGCAGGTACACCCGTGCGGTTCGCTCGGGCAGCAGATCGAGCAGCGCGGTGAGCAGCGTCGTTTTGCCGGCGTGCGGCTGCCGCGCGGCGATGAGGAGCGAGCCGTGGCCCGCGAGGACGAGCCAGCAGAGCGCGGCGGTGCGGGCGTCGAGGTCGCGCGCGGCGACGAGCTCGGTGATGGACATCGGGACGGGCGGCTCCCAGCTCCAGCCCCACCACGCGACCGGGGTCTCGTAATCGGCAAGGCCGAGCGGACGCACGCTGCGCGGTGCCGCGGTCATCGTGGAACGCTCCTGCAACGGCGTGCCTCCTGGACCGAGGGTACCACGCTATCCTCGCGGATCAGTGGCCTCTGAGCAGCAGAAATCCATCGACGATGACGACGTGATCGCCACGACGGTGCGCGAGGCCGCGGAGCGCAACGCGAAGACCCTTCGCGAGCAGCAGATCCCGATCGCGACGGAGCCGCCGACGGTGTTCAAGCCCTGATCGACGTCCGCTACGCGACCGTCGCCGAGCTCGCGTCCGGACTGGGGCGCAAGCGCTACTCCGCCGAGGAGCTCGCGTCCGCGACGCTCGACCTGCTCGAGACGCACGGTCCGCGATACAACTGCATCGCGACGGTCATGCGCGACCGCGCGCTCGCCGAAGCGAAGAAGGCCGACCGGACGCGCGCGGCCGCGCGCAGCATGCTCCACGGCGTGCCCTACGCCGCCAAGGATCTCATCGCGGCGAAGGGCGCGCGCACGACGTGGGGCGCGCCGCCGTACCGCGATCAGCAGTTCGACGAGGACGCGACCGTCGTGTCGAAGCTGCGGCGATCCGGCGCGGTCCTCACGGCGAAGCTCGCGATGGTCGAGCTCGCGGGCGGCGGCGGGTATCGCTACCCGAGCGCATCGCTCCAGGGACCGGGCCGGAACCCGTGGAACACCGATCGCTGGTCGGGCGGATCGTCGAGCGGCTCCGGCTCCGCCGTCGCCGCCGGCCTCGTGCCGTGGGCGATCGGGTCCGAGACGTCCGGCTCGATCGGGACGCCCGCGGCGTTCTGCGGCGTGACCGGGCTGCGTCCGACGTACGGTCTCGTCAGCCGCCACGGCGCGATGGCGCTCTCGTGGACCCTCGACAAGCTCGGGCCGATGGCCCGCACCGCGGAGGATTGCGCGTTCGCGCTGCAGGTGATGAGCGGGCCCGACCGCGCCGATCCCACGACGAGCGGCAAGCGCTTCACGCCGCTCGGTGCCCGCGCCGCGGCGAGCGCCCTGCGCCGTGTGCGTGTGGGATCCGCGGACGAGGACCTCGGGCACGCGAGCCCCGAGGCGAAGCGCGCGCTCGAGCGCGGGCTCGCCGAGCTCCGCAGGGTGATCCCGAAGATGACGCGCGCGGTCCTGCCCACGGATCTGCCGTATGGACCGATGGTCGGCACGGTGTTCGGCGCGGAGGGCGCGACGATCTTCGGCGAGCTCATCGACTCGGGACGCGTCGATGAGCTCGTCGACAAACGGCAGGCCGCCGGGTTCAAGCAGGCTTCGGAGATCCGCGCTCGGGACTACCTGCAGGCCCAACGGCTTCGGACGGTGCTCAGCGAGCGCTTCCGCACGCTGTTCGAGGACGTGGACGTGATCGTCGGTCCGGGCCGCACCTCGACCGCCCCGCCGATCGGCGCGCCGCTCGACGGCCGCCCGCCCGGCGCGGGCTCGCTGACCGCGGCGGCGGCGAAGGCCGATGCGCCCGGACCGGGGAACACCGCGCTCATCCCCGCCGGCAACCTCGCCGGACTCCCGGCGATCTTCTTTCCCTGCGGGTTCGGGACCGACGGCCTTCCGGTCGGGCTCCAGCTCGTCGGACCACCATGGAGCGAGCCGCTCCTCGTCGCGATCGTCGCCGCCTATCAGCGGGAGACCGCGCACCACCTGAAGCGCCCGAAGGACTAGGCGGCCAGGGCCTTCACGGCGCCGCCGCCGAGCAGCTCGATCATCGCGCGCTCCTCGGTGTAGGGGAACAGCGCGTTCACGTGGTCGATCCCGATCCTCGCGTAATCGCGCAGCCGCTCGACGACCTGGTCGGGCGTGCCGACGATCGCGGCCGGGCGCTGCGACCGCCACTCGTCCGCCGACAGACCGGCGCGCGCGGCGGTCCTCGCGACGCTCGCCTCCACGTCGCGCGGCGTCGCGCCGACGACGAGCGAGAGGAACGCGCTGCGCTTCAGCGTCTTCGGATCCCGTTTCCGATCGCGGCACGCCGCGTCGAGGGCCTCCTGCCGCCAGCGCACGCTGTCCACGGTCATGTCCTTCGTGTGGTTCATCCAGTGGGCGTACTTCGCCGCGATCCGCAGGACGCGCGGCTTGGAGCCGCCGACCCAGATGGGGAGCGGCGACTGGAGCGGCTTGGGCGCACAGGGCGCCGCGTCGATCGAGTAGCGCTTGCCACGGTAGGTCGCCTTGTCATCGCGCCACATGCGCGTGCAGATCTCGATCGTGTCGACGAGCTCGTCGACCCGGGTCGGTGCCGGCGGGAACTCGTAGCCGTACGCCGTGTACTCCACGTCCTTCCAGCCCGCGCCGATCCCGAACTCGAGCCGGCCACCGCTCAACACGTCGACGCCCGCCGCGATCTTCGCGAGCAGCGCCGGGTTGCGGTACGACTGGCAGCTCACCATCGGACCGATGCGGATCGTCTCGAGGTCGCGGGCGAGCGCCGCGAGCGTGGTCCAGGCCTCGAGGCAGTCCGTACGGACGGCGTCAGGATCGAGAAAAAGGTGGTCGCTCAGCCAGAGCCGGGTGAAGCCGGCCCGTTCGCCGGTCTTGCCGATCGCGACGATGTCGTCGTAGCTGTACCCGAACTGCGGCTCGATCTGGATGCCAAAGTCCATCGCTAGGCGAAGCCTAGCTGGGTGACCCTGCTCGCGACTGCGTCGCTCGCGGGGGCCGGACGGCTCACTTCTCCTCGTCGGTCAGCCGGAACATCATGTGCCGCCCGGTGACCGTCAGGGTCGCGAGCATGAAGGCCGCGAAGAACGAGATGCCGACGTTCGCGGCGGCCCCGAGCCCGAGGACGAGCGCGTTGAAGATGAACACCAGCACGAACCAGATCGCCATCGCGACGACCGTCTCGCGCAACTGGAACGTGATGGGCTGCCGTGGCACGCGCCGCTGCGGCCGCTGCTCGGGCGGCAGCAGCGCCTCAGCCGCGCGCCGCTCGCGCCGGTCGGCGCGCATGACCCTGGTCACGTAAGCCAGGCTCAGGATCAGCAGGAGCACTTCCACGACGACGTTCCCGTACTGCGCGGTGACGAGCGACAGCGGGATGAACAGGAACGCGAGGACCAGCACGAACGTCGCGACCGTCGACGCGAGCACCGTGAGCGCGCGCTTCATCGCGCCACGGCGCGCTCGATGACGCCGAAGTCGCGGCGTCCCAGCTCGTGGAAGTTGCCCTGGAACGCGAGCCCCCAGTGCGCCCGCGGCCACCGGCGCGTGAACGCGAGGCGCGGGACGAGCGGCGCGGCCGGGATCGCGTCGGCGACATCGCGGACGCGGTCGCGCGCGATCCTGAACCGCCAGGGGTAGGGGTCGGGCCGGCCCGCCGAGACCCAGATGGGCTTCGCGTCCTCGAACACCGTTGAGGTGACCGTCGCCGTCGCGACGAAGCCGCCGACGCCGACGAGATACCAGCAGACCCGATCGCCCGGCGCGATGCGCTCGGCCCTGCGGCGGTGCCGCGTCTTCACCCCCTGCACGGTGAAGCGCCGCGCCCGCGTCCGCCGGAAGTTTTCAGTCGTCGTCACGAGCATCCAGTACCGCGGTCCGCTCAGGCGTGATCCTCGATCCACACGGCGCCGTCGTCGGTGTACTCCTTCTTCCAGATCGGGACGACGCGCTTCAGCTCGTCGATCGCCGATCTCGCGGCGGCGAACGCGGCATCGCGGTGCGGGGCCGCGGCGACGACGATCACGGCCACCTCGCCGATCGCGAGATCGCCGACCCGATGGTGGAGGGCGAGACGGAGGGGCGCGTGCTCGCGCTCGAGCCCGGAGCCGATCTCGCGCATCTTCGCTTCCGCCATCTCGGGATAGGCCTCGTATTCGAGGTGTCGCACGCGCTTGCCGCGGCTCGCGTCGCGGACCGTGCCCAGGAACACGACGATGCCCCCGGCGTCCGGACCGCGCACCGACGCGATGGCCGCGTCGAGCGACAGCGGCTGGTCGCTCACGAGGACGCGCGCCGGCGCGGAGACCGCGCCGCCGCTCACCGGCGGGATGAGGGCAAGCTCGTCGCCGTCGGCGAGCGGCTCCTCCAGGCCGACGTACTCGCGGTTCCTCGCGATGACCATCTCCCGGATCTCGCCGACGAGCGGATGCTCGGTGGTGATCCTGGCGATCGCGTCGCGCACCGTCGCGCCAGCCGGGAGCTCGAGCAGCAGATGTCCCACGCCGGCCGCTTCACGTGCCGAGGCGAACAGGCGGACCGGGACGTTCATCGAGGTCAATGGTACGTGCGAGAATCCCTCGCGATGGACCCGAGCGCGAGCGGCTTGGCCCTCATCGTCTTCGTCCTCCTCCTTCTCGTGAACGCGTTCTTCGTGGCCGCCGAGTACGCGTTCGTGCGGGTGCGTGGCACGCAGCTGCAGGAGCTCATCGAGGCCGGGAGCCTCCGCGCGCGCAAAGCGATGACGATCGTCATGTCGCTCGACTCGTACATCTCGGCGATCCAGCTTGGCGTGACGCTCGCGGCCCTCGGCCTCGGTCTCGTCGGCGAGCCGGTCGTCGACCGGATCCTCGAGCCGGTCTTCCATCCGCTCGATGCCGTGAGCCCGGTCCTGTTCTCGGTCGCGAGCTTCGTCGTGGCGTTCGCGATCGTGACGTACTTCACGGTCGTCATCGCGGAGCTCGCCCCGAAGTACCTGGCGCTCGAGCGCGCCCTTCCGCTGGCGCTGTGGACGGCGTACCCGCTCGACCTCTTCCACTCGCTCATGCGCCCGTTCATCGTCGTCGTCAACGGCAGCGCGCTGGGTGTGCTCCGCGTCTTCGGCGTGCGGCCGGGCGTCGAGGCCCAGGCGCACAGCGCCGAGGAGCTACGGATGCTCGTCGCGGCATCGACCCGCAAGGGCATCCTTCAGGAATCCGAGCGGGTGCTGGTCGGGAACGCGCTCGACTTCGCGGAGACGCTCGTGCGGCAGGTCATGGTGCCGCGCACCGAGATCGTCGCCGTCCCCGAGGACTCGGCCGTCGCCGGCGTCATCGAGGTGCTCCGCCAGACGCCCTTCACCCGCCTGCCGGTCTACCGCGACGATCTCGACCACATCGTCGGCGTCATCCACGTGAAGGACGTGGTCGGCGCCGCCGTGTCCCGGCCGATCCGCGAGATCATGCGCAAGCCGCTCTACCTACCGGAGACCGCCCACCTCGACCGGGCTCTCGCGCAGTTCCGGCGCGAGCGCGTCCAGCTGGCGATCGTCATCGACGAGTTCGGCGGCACGGCCGGCCTCGTGACCCTCGAAGACGTGATCGAGGAGCTGGTCGGCGAGGTCCAGGACGAGTTCGACCGCGAGACGCCGCTGATCCGGGAGGAGAACGGCGTCTTCCTCATCAACGGCCTCATGCCGCTCGCCGACGCCCGCGAGCGGCTGGGGCTGGAAGTTGGCGACGAGCCCTACGACACCGTCGGCGGCATGGTCTTCGGCAGGCTCGGCCGCCTCGCGAAGGTCGGCGACACCGTCGACGTCGAAGGCTGGCGGTTCACCGTCACCGCCGTCGACGGCCGGCGCGTCGCGCAGGTGAAGGCGAAGAAGCTGCCCGCCCGGGTCTGAGCCGTTACCCAACTGTTGACGAGCGACGCCCCGCTCGGCCGCTCGCTGGCACCGGCAATGCGTACTCCGAAGGTGAAAAGGAGGCGCGAAATGGAGCTCAGCTCGTTCCTGGCGAGTGACACCGCGCTTCTGTTCGTCTGCGGCCTCGGCCTCGTCGCGACGGGGCTCGCGATCGTGCGGGACATCCCGGCCCAGCGCCGCCTCGCGGAGGAGCCGGTCAAGATCGAGACGCGCCGGGCGGCCTAGCCGGCTAGCGCATCCAGGGCAGCTGATCCGCAGCCGCCCGCGCCGCGGTCCCGAGATCGCTGATCTTCGCGCCCCAGAACGCCTGGGCCCGCGGATCCAGCAGGATGAGGATCCCGACCGCCAGCAGGACGACGATCGCCGTCATGAAGGCGAAGGTGATCGTCGATCCGCGGAACGAGAGGCCCTGCCGGTCCGCCACCCCGATCACCGCGAGCGCAGGCGGGCCACGATGTTGTCCATGCGGGCCCGGCTGATGGTGAGGAACTTGGCGAGGTTGGTCCGGTCGGCCTCGGCGATGTTCGAGCTTCCCTCGTCACCGACCGCGCGGGCCAGCTCCTGCAGGGCCTCGTTCAGCTTGCGCGTCGCCGTGATGAGCGAGTCGTCACGCAGCGGCGGGATCGCCGGCGCGGCCTTCGGACCGGTCTGGTCCGGGTTGAGGACGCGCTCGACCTTGTCGCGGAGCCGGATGAGCGTGAGCTTCCCGGCGACGACCTGTTTGGCGAGCGCCTTGCGGCGCCGCTTGTCCTCGACCTTCATGAGCTCGTACGCCGCCGACAGCGTGTCGTAGCGGGCGGCGACCATCTCGCGCACGTCGTCCGGCGCGGTCGCGAGACGCAGGCGGTTCTCGACGTAGCCCTTGTCCTTGCCGAGCTTGCCCGCGAGATTCCGGATCGAGTACCCGAGCTCGTCCGTCATCTTCTTGTAGATGATCGCCTCGTCTAACGGTGAGAGATCCTCACGCTGCAGGTTCTCGATGAGCGCGATCTCGAGCGCCGTGGCATCGTCGAAGCGCTCGATGATCGCGGGGATCGTCTCCTTGCCCGCGAGCTTGGATGCGCGCCAGCGGCGCTCGCCGGCGATGATCTGGTAGTCGTCGCCCGCGGGGCGCACGAGGATCGGCTGGAGCACGCCGTGCTCGCGGATCGAGGCGGCGAGCTCCTGGAGCGTCTCCTCGTGGAACGTCATGCGCGGCTGGTCGGGGTTCGGCACGACCTTCTCGACCGGCAGCTCTTTGATGGAGTTCGGCCCCTTCGACGCGAGCAGGCTCACGATGCCGTGCTGCGCCTCGCGCTCCTGCTGGAAGATGCGGGTGCCGGCGTCGCGGAACGATTTGCCGCTCTTAGTGAGCATTCGCCACCTCCTTCGCGAGGTCGAGGAACGCCTTCGCCGCATCCGACTTCGGGTCGTACACGGTGATCGGGACGCCGGCGGTCGGCGCTTCGCCGACCTTCACCGACTGACGGATGACGGTCCGGAAGACCTGGTGGTCACCGAGGTCGCGCAGCGAGTCGAGCATGTCGCGGCCGAGGATCGTGCGGCTGTCGTAGAACGTCGGCAGCATGCCGAGCACCGTGAGCTTCGGGTTGAGCCGCTCCTGCACCGTCTTGATGATCTTCAGCAGCGCGGCCACGCCCTTGAGCGCGTAGTACTGCGTTTGCACGGGGATGATCACGCCGTTCGACGCGACGAGCGCGTTCAGCGTGAGGAGCCCGAGCGTCGGCGGGCAGTCGATGAGCACGTAGTCGTAGCGCTCGACGAGCTCCTTGGTGAGCTTGTCCCGGAGCGCCATCTCGCGGCCGATCGCGCTGAAGAGCTCGACCTCGGCGGCGGAGAGCTCGATGTTCGTCGGCGCGACGTCGAGGTGCTTCGTCTTCGTGTGCACGATGATCGAGGCGAGGCTCGTGTCGGATTCGATGAGGACGTTCGCCATGCCGCGCTCGACGCTGCCGACGTCGACGCCGAGGCCGACGGTGAGGTTCGCCTGAGGGTCGAGGTCGATGCAGAGGACGGTGTTGCCGAGCTGGGCGAGCGCTCCACCGAGGTTGATGGCACAGGTCGTCTTCCCGACGCCACCCTTCTGGTTCGCGAGCGCGATCACTCTGCCCAAACAGCCACTCCCGTCGCGTGTATCTGCCCGCGCTGGAAGCGGCGCGCGGTACTGAGCATAGGTGCTGGTCGTCCGCAATGGCGCAGTTCGGTCTGCCCGTCGCGCCATCCGGCGCGACCGACGGCCCGCTCCGCATCCGCTCCGCGGGCCGTGGGCCCGTACTCGCTTCGCTCGTCGGGCCCGGCACGGGAGCCGACAGGACAGAATGTCCTGTCGGCTTCCGTGGCGGGCCCGTAGCTCAGTGGTCCAGAGCGGCGGACTCATAATCTGCTGGTCCCAGGTTCGAATCCTGGCGGGCCCACTGAGCCGAGGAGAGGGATCGCATGAGCGTGGGCCTCGAGGATGTCCGGCGCGCCCGAGAGGCGATCGCGGCGAGCATCTACCGCACGCCGCTCGTGAGCAGCCACGCGCTCGGCGAGCGGATCGGCGCGGAGGCCTTCCTCAAGCTGGAGAACCTCCAGCGCACCGGCTCGTTCAAGGTGCGCGGCGCGGTGAACGCGATGGCCCGCCTCTCGCCGACCGCGCGGGCGGCGGGCGTGGTGACGTTCAGCGCCGGGAACGCCGCCCAGGCGATCGCCTACGCCGGACGCAAGCACGGCGTGAGCGTGACCGTCGTGATGCCGGAGACCGCTCCCAAGACCAAGGTCGCCGCGACGAAGGGGTACGGCGGAGAGGTGCGATTCGGCGCGGACGCCACGAAGCTGACGGCGATCGCGAAGGCGCTCGAGGCCGAAGGGCGTTACCTCCTGCACCCGTTCGACGACGATGACGTGATCGCCGGCCACGCCACGCTCGGCCTCGAGCTCATCGAGGACCTGCCGGATGCCGACCTCGTTGTCGTGCCGGTCGGCGGCGGCGGCCTCATCTCGGGGGTCGCGCTTGCCATCAAGGCCCTCCGGCCGGCGACGCGCGTGATCGGCGTGCAGCCCGAGGGCGCACAAGCGGTGCGCCGTGCGCTCGATGCGGGTCGCGTGGTGCGGCTCGACTCGACCAAGACCGTGGCCGATGGGCTCACCGCACCGTACTGCGGCGACCGCAACTTCGAGATCATCAAGCGCGACGTCGACGACGTCGTCGTCATCTCGGACGAAGCCATCATCGACGGCCTGCAATTCCTGGTCGCGCGGGCCCGGATCGTCCCCGAGCCCGCGGGCGCGGCGGCGGTCGGCGCGCTCCTGTCGGGCGCGGTGCGCGCGCGGCCGGGCGAGCGGGTCGTCGCGATCGTCTCGGGAGGCAACGTCGATCCCGAGCGGCTCGCCGGCTTCCTCGCATGACGCGCGCGACGCTGTTCGCGGACGGAGGCGCGCGCGGCAATCCGGGACCGGCGGGATCCGGCGCGGTGCTGCTCGACGACAAGGGCGAGGTCATCGCCGAGCTGCGCCGCGCGCTCGGCCACGCGACGAACAACGTCGCCGAGTACACCGGCCTGATCATCGGGCTCGAGGAGGCGCTCCGGCGCGGGATCGATGAGCTCGACGTGCGGATGGACTCGCTCCTCGTCGTGCAGCAGATGCGGGGCCTCTGGAAGATCAAGCATCCCGGCCTGCGCCCGCTCGCGCTTCGGGCCGGCGAGCTCCTCGCGCGCTTCCCGACGCGCACGATCGAGCACGTGCCGCGCGAGC
>DASWFN010000050.1:0-1870 GCA_036394215.1 Candidatus Limnocylindria bacterium | reverse complement strand
GCGTCGCCGCTGATGCGGAGCTCGGCGCCGCGCGAGACGATCTTCACGCCGAACTCGTGCTCGATGCGCTCGATGTTCGCCTCGTTCTGTCCGGAGACGAACATCATCTCGTCGGGATCGGGGATGAGGATCGTGATCTGCTGTGCGTGCGCCATTACGCGCTCGCCCGCTCCTTCAATACGCGCTGGGCGACGGCGGAGACGACGCGTCCCTCGGCCTGATCACCCACCGCGGCACGGACGGCGCCGATGACCTTGCCCATGTCCTTGGGCCCGGTGGCGCCGGTGTCGGAGATCGCCTTGCGGACCGCGGCCTCGACCGCGGCCTCGTCGAGCTGCGTCGGGAGATAGCCCGCGATGACGTCGAGCTGGGCCTGCTCGTTCGCGGCGAGCTCGGCGCGGCCGCCCTTCGTGAACGCGTCAATGGAGTCGCGCCGCATCTTGATCTGCCGCTTCAGCACCTCGCGCACCGCGTCGTCGCTCAGCTTGTCCGGCGTGTTCTCGATCAGCCACGCGGCGCGGTCCGGCTCGGCGACGCCCTTCTTGATGAGGTCGTCGATCGCGGCCTGGCGGCGCGCGACCTCTTCGTTGCGCACGGCCGCGAGGACGAAGCGCAGCGTGTCACGACGCACGTCGTCACGCGCCTTGACGGCGGCGACGGCGTCACGTTCGAGCTGGGACTTCAGCGATCCGGCTGATTGGGGCGAGGACGGCGCCTCAGCGCTTGCGACGCTTGGCTTCCTTGCGCTTGCGGCGTGCCGCCGGGCGCTCGTAGTACTCGCGCCGGCGGGCCTCAGCGAGGATCCCGGCCTGTTGGATCTTCTTGTTGAACCGGCGGAGGGCAGCCTCGAACGACTCACCTTCGCCGATGATCACTTCGGACATGTGATCTGTGGGGTCACCCCGCTTTCGGTCATACAAGACAACGCCGGCGCGCCCCGAAGGGCCGCCGACTCCCCGAATGATACGTGGTCCCGGGAGCGCTCGCCTGTAAACATGTGCACATCTTTCCTGCCGCCAGAATGGGCCCCGTGGCCATCGCCGCGGTCGTCCTCTCCTATCTCGGCGGCTCGATCTCGTTCCCCTACTGGGTCGCGCGCCTCCGGGGCGTGGACCTGCGGGCCGTCGGCTCGCGGAAGCTCGGCGGCAGCAACCTCTGGAAGAGCGTCGGCCCGGGCGAGGCCGTGGTCGGCGGGCTGCTCGATGCGGCCAAGGGATTCGCCGCGGTCGGCGCCGCGCGCCAGCTCGGCCTGCCGCTCGAGGTCCAGCTGCTCTGTGGCATCGCGGCGGTGGTCGGGCAGATGTGGCCGGTCTTCCACGGCTTCGACGGCGGCCGCGCGAACTCGGCCGGCTGGGGCTTCGCGCTCGCGGTCGATCCGGTCGCGTTCGTGATCATGATGCTGCCGGTGATCGCCGCGACCGCACTGCGCGTCGCGGTCCGCCCGCGGCCGACCCGGCTCCTGCCGCTCGCGGCGCTGCTGTCGTTCGCGGTCTTCCCCGCGGTCATCTGGGAGCAGGACGGGACGACGCCGGCCGTGCGCGCGGGTCTCGCGATCCTGGCCCTCATCATCGTGCGCCGCGTCACCGCGGGCATCGGCGCGGATCTCGCGACGGGGGCGGCGCCGGCGCGCGTCGTGGTGAACCGCGCGCTCTTCGATCGGAGCGAGCTGCAGCAGCGCGGGGTCGTCGGGATCTAGCGGTCGCGCGCCCCGACGAGCATCGCGACGGCCGCGATCCCGGCGGTCTCGGCGCGCAGGATCCGGCTCCCGAGGGACGCGATGACCGCGTCGTGCTGGCGCGCGACGTCGATCTCCTCTGCGGTGAGGCCGCCCTCCGGACCGACGACGAGCGAGACGTCGTCCTCACGCGCG
>DASWFN010000049.1:0-6230 GCA_036394215.1 Candidatus Limnocylindria bacterium | reverse complement strand
CAGCTTCGGTGGCGGCTCCTCGGTGCTCGCGGAGCTGCAGCGCGAGCTCGTCGATCACCACGCGGCGATGACGCAGCGGCAGTTCCTCACCGCCTACGCGCTCGGCCAGGCGACTCCCGGTCCGGGCGTCCTGTTCCTCGTACCGATGGGCTTCTACGCCGCCGGTGCGCCGGGTGCGGTCGTCGCGCTCGTCGCATTCCTCGTTCCGCCGCTGCTCCTGCAGGTCGTCGTCGCGAGCCAGTGGGAGCGCCTGGCGCGCTCGCCGTGGATCCGCGCGCTCGATCGCACCCTCATCCCGATCAGCGTCGGTCTCATCGGTGCGACGGTGTACACGCTCGGCGTGCCGTTTCTCGGCGACGCCCGAGCGCTCGTCGGGTTCGCCGCCGCCGCCACGGTCGCGCTCGTGTTCCGGCCCGCGCCCGCCCTCATCGTGCTCGGTGCCGGCATGCTCGGACTGCTCGGCATCCTCTGACTCGTCACGGGCAGACCGCATTGAGGAAGGGCGGCGTCACCCCGGCGTTCGCGCTGGCGATATCCCCATGGTTGCAGCCACGGTCAGGTGAGGCGTTCTTCCATTCGTTCACCACGAGCGTCTGATTCGCGCCGTCGTACCCGGCGTAGTGGAAGAAGAACGTGCCGATGCTGGACGTACCGGCGAAGTGGCTCGCCAGGAATCCGCTCGTCGTGCACGGGCCCGCCGGTACACAGTCCGGAGAGGTCGAGGTCTGGGTCCCGCTGACGGAGATGATCAGGTAGCCGTGCATCGTGCCGGTCAGGCCGGACACGAGCGTGCCGGGCGGGGTGCCGTCCGACGAGTCGCACGCACCAGGGCTGGTCCCGGCGTTCGTCGCGAAGGCGCCGTTCTTGAACTGCTCGACGACCGTGAAGCTCGCCGGACCGCCTTGGCGGACGGTGAACCAACGGTCGAACGTGTCCTGGGCCCAGTCGTTGCCGCAGGTGCCCGAGTCCGGCGAGCCGCTCGCGAACGGGCCGTACCGCTGGGGGCCCTGCGGATCCATTCCGCCGAGCACGGCCGTGAGATCGGCGAGCGAGAAGAGGTCGTCGTTGGTCACGAGCGCGAGGATGAGCGGGTCGGTCACGCCATCGACGTGACCGTCACCGGGATCGGCGGACACGCGGGTGGCGGGCGCGAAGCCGAGAAGCAGGGCGATGCAGGCGACGAGTGAGACAGCGCGCCTCATGGTGGTCCTCATGGCAGGTCCAGCGGCGAGTCGATCACGATGTTCCCGCTCGTGACGTCCGGCGGCTCGACGTAGGCGTCGAGCAGCTTGCACGACACTCCAGGCTGGGTGAAGCCGGGTGGGTAGTACCAGGCCTCGAAGTTGTCGACCGAGCCGAGCGCCGGCTCGCCGCCGTCGAGGGCCGAGAAGTACACCCGGTCGCCGGGATTGATGAAGAACGTTCCCGTCGGATCGTTCACCTTCGTGACGATGCCGGAGAACCACGCGCCGCCGTGGTATCCCGGGACCGGGAACACGTTCAGGCAATCGATGTCCGTCGACAGGTCGAACGGAGATCCGAACTCGTTGGTGATGCTGAACTGCGCGGAGCCGAAGTCGCCCTGGGGGCCGGTGTGCGCGGAAAAGCTGAATTGGACGTAATGCCGCTTCGTGTCGAAGAACCCGACCCAGCCGCCGCCGACGGCCTTGATGCTGGCGCCGTTGCTCGCCGCCACACGTGACGGCGACGCGACCGAGAGCGCGAGGATCGCGACCACCGCGAGCAGCGCGGGTAGCGTGCGCATCCGCTTCTCTCCGCTCATGTCACTGCACCTGGAGCGTGCCGCCGATCACCGGTCCGGTGATGACGCGGCCGCTCGTGAGCGTGAGGGTGAAGACGGACGGAAGGAGGCCGTTGTTGTCGACGGCGATCAGGGTGAACCCGACCGGCAGGCCATTGTCGAGGCCCGTACCGACCATCGTCATCGTCTGGCTGTCCTCGTCGTACGTGAACGTCGCCGCGGTCACCGAGCTCGACTCGAAGTGGTTCGGGCCATCGTCCTCGGTCGCGCCTTCGTCGCGCTGGTCGCAGGCGTTCTTGTGGAAGTGGAAGTGGCTCTTGCCTGAGGCATCGTTCGCGTCGCCGTCGCCGTCACCCTGGCGGCAGAGACCGGTGCGGAGGGCGTTGTCGATCGCGAGATCCGGGATCTCCTCGTTGCTGAACCAGCCGTAGCGGTTGCCGCCGACACCGGACATCGGGTCAGCGAAGATCGTCCAGTGGGCGATCGGCGTGCCGGTGTCCTGGCGGAGGATGTCGAAGTCGATGGCGAGCGTCCCGGCGCTGTCGCGGAAGGTGTGGCGGAACGTGTACCAACCGGAGGCGCTGATCGCCGCCGGGGGCCGGCACGTGTTCGGTGGGGTCGACGGGCTCGGGCAGGGGAAGTAGGGGTTCGCGCCCGAGCGCGTGGAGTTCGTGCTCGACTGGACGACGAAACCGGTCGGCGTCGTACCGACGTTGAATACGAAGTCGCGGAGGAAGCCGCCGGTGTTGTTGTTGATCGCGGAGATCCAGTCAAAGCGCGTGTCAGGATGCGTCCCGGCCCACGCCACATCCATGTAGATGTCGAGCTGGGTCAGATATCCGCCCGGCGGGAACGTTGTGGAGTAGCCACCCCACCGCGTGAACGGCCCGTCGCACGACTGCACGCATGGGGTGAGTGGATGCGTTTCCGGAAGCCGCGCGTGCCACTGTCCGCTGGCGGAGGGCGCACCGCTCGCGTAGCCGCCGTTCACGTAGCCGGACGGCTTGCGCACGATGCCCCGATCGCCGCCGGGAAACCAGCCGCTCGTATCGCGTTCGAACCCCTGGAAGTAGGTGCCCGGAGGCGCTGCGGCGATCGCCGATGGCGAGCTCAACGCGAGTCCGACCGCGGCGAGAAGGATCGCGAAGACCGGCACGAAGCTGGACCGGTTCGCCAAGGGGTGTTCTCCTGCGTCGAGGGCGACGCCGCCACGTACGCGGGCGAGGCCCCATTGACCGGGCGGACCTCCCACGCCGTGCGCTCGGGCAGCACAGTGGCTGCCCCGCGTTAGGGCCGCCGCTGTGCGATCCGGTAACGCTTGGATGACAGTTCGGTAGAGCCGGTCGCGTGGCCGCGATAGACTGGACACTCCACAACCGGCGGAGCCCCGCTAGGTCGTAGCCCTCAATACTGGAGGCGCCCATGACCGCGGCCCCGCTCATGCCCGAGATCGAGATCGACCAGCACGCGACCGCCGCGGACGTGCGCGCCTTCTTTGAGCGCGACCGGCTCCTCGCGGCGTACGCCCTCGCGGATCTCGACCCGGAGAACGTCGACCAATCCCGCTGGTGGGTCGCGCGGCGCGGCGGCGAGATCGTCGCGGCGGCGCTGCTCGTGGAGGTCCTGCCGTTCCGGCCGTGCTTCGCGATGGGCGACACGCAGGCGCTCGCCGAGCTCTTCCGCGACGGGCTCACCGAGGCCCGGCTCATCCTGGCGACGCCGCCGAACGGCCGGCTGCCGATCGAGGCGAGCTACCGCTTCGAGCGCGTCGACGTCATGCACCGGATGGTCGTGCGGACCGAGACGTTCCGGCCGCGCGTCAGCCACACCGTGACCCGGCTCGGCATCGAGCAGCTCGACGACGTCATCGACCTGTACGGCAACGCGTCGCGCTCGTACTTCACGCCCGCCCGCCTCGGGCGCGAGCTCTACTTCGGGATCTACAGCGGCCGCCAGCTCGTCGCGGCCGCGGGTACCCACGTCCGGTCGAACGGCGCGGGCATCGCCGCCGTCGGCAACGTGCTCACGCGGCTCGCCTATCGCAACCGCGGCATGGCGACCTCGGTGACCTCGGCCGTCACGGAGGCGGCGCTCGAGCTGCACCGCGACGTCGTCCTGAACGTGCGTCAGGACAATCACCCCGCCGTCAGCGTCTACCGGCGCCTCGGGTACGAGGTGCACGGACCGTTCGTCGAAGGGCCCGCGGTGCGCCGCGCGGTCTGGGATCGCCTCACCAAGAATCTGTTCGGGAGAACGACATGACCGTAGCGACCAAGTCACAGTCCGACGTCGCCGACCTTTCGCTCGCCGACGCGGGCTCGCGCCGCATCGAGTGGGCCGGGCGTGAGATGCCCGTTCTGGCGAAGATCCGCGAGCGCGTCGCGAAGGAGCAGCCGTTCAAGGGGCTGCGCATCGGGGCGTGCCTGCATGTGACCACCGAGACCGCGAACCTCGCGATCACCCTGCGCGACGCGGGCGCGTCGGTCGTGCTCTGCGCGTCGAACCCGCTCTCGACCCAGGATGACGCCGCGGCCGCGCTCGTGAAGAACGAGGGCATCGCGACGTTCGCGAAGAAGGGCGAGGACCGCGACACCTACTTCCGGCACATCGAGGCGGTCCTCGACTCGAAGCCCCAGATCACGATGGACGACGGCGCGGACGTCGTGACGCTGCTCCACACGACGCGCCGGGACCTGCTGCCGAATGTGAAGGGCGGCACCGAGGAGACGACGACGGGCGTCATCCGGCTCCGCGCGATGACCGCCGAAGGCGTGCTCGCGTACCCGATCGTCGCGGTGAACGAGGCCCGGACGAAGCACATGTTCGACAACCAGTACGGCACGGGCCAGTCGGCGATCGACGGCCTGCTCCGCGCGACGAACATCCTCATCGCCGGCAAGACCGCGGTCGTCGCGGGCTACGGCTGGGTCGGTCGCGGCGTCGCGTCGCGGTTCCGCGGCATGGGAGCGAACGTCGTCATCGTCGAGGTCGAGCCGCTCCGCGGGCTCGAGGCGGCGATGGACGGCTACCTCGTGATGCCGATGGCCGAGGCGGCCAAGCGCGGCGACATCTTCATCACGACCACCGGCAACCTGAACGTCATCGGCGCGAAGCACTTCCCGGCGCTCAAGGACGGCGCGATCATCGCGAACGCCGGCCACTTCAACGACGAGATCGAGATCCCGGCCCTCGAGAAGCAGTCGAAGGGGAAGCGGACGATCCGGCCGTTCGTGGAGGAGTACAGCCACGAGAGCGGCAAGAAGATCTTCCTCCTCGCCGAGGGCCGGCTGCTCAATCACGCCGCCGCCGAGGCCAACCCGGCCGCGGTCATGGACATGAGCTTCGCCAACCAGGTCCTCGCCATCGAATATCTCTTGGGGAAGGGCAAGGACCTCAAGCCGAACGTCTACGCCGTGCCCGAGGACCTCGACGCGCTCATCGCCCGCTTGAAGCTCGAGGCGATGGGGATGAAGATCGACACGATGACCGACGAGCAGCGCACGTACGCGAGCTCGTGGAAGGCGGGGACGTAATGACGTTGAGCTTCATGCGCGCGGACAAGGTGCTGTTCTCGAGCGAGTCGGTCACCGAAGGGCATCCCGACAAGCTCTGCGACCAGGTGTCCGACGCCGTCCTCGATGCGCTCCTGGCGAAGGATCCGATGTCCCGCGTCGCGTGCGAGACGGCGACGACGACCGGCACGGTGCTCGTCGCCGGTGAGATCACGACGACCGCGTACGCCGACGTCATCGGCATCGTGCGCCAGGTCGTGAAGGACATCGGCTACACGAACGCCCATTACGGCTTCGACTACGAGACCTGCGGCGTGCTCACCGCGATCAAGCCGCAGTCACCGGACATCGCGCAGGGCGTCGATCATGCCGGCGACGACGGCGCCGAGCTCGGCGCGGGCGACCAGGGAATGATGTTCGGCTTCGCGGTCGACGAGACCCCCGAGCTCATGCCACTCCCGATCACGCTCGCCCACGCCGTCGCCAAGCAGCTCGCGGTCGCTCGCAAGTCGGGTCAGCTGAAGTACCTCCGGCCCGACGGCAAGAGCCAGATCACCGTCGAGTACCACAAGGGCCAGCCAAAGCGCGTCCACACCGTCGTCGTCGCGACGCAGCACGACGACGGGATCGACCTTGCGCGCATCCAGAAGGACGTTCGCGAGGAGGTCGTGCGCGCCGCCATCCCCGCGAACCTGCTCGACGACGACACCCGGTACGTCATCAACGGGACCGGCAAGTTCGTCATCGGCGGGCCGATGGGCGACGCCGGCCTCACCGGCCGCAAGATCATCGTCGACACCTACGGCGGCTCCGCTCCGCACGGCGGCGGCGCGTTCAGCGGCAAGGACCCGACGAAGGTGGACCGCTCCGGTGCCTACGCCGCGCGTTACGTCGCGAAGAACATCGTCGCGGCGAAGCTCGCGCGCCGCTGCCAGATCCAGATCGCCTACGTCATC
>DASWFN010000048.1:0-6255 GCA_036394215.1 Candidatus Limnocylindria bacterium | reverse complement strand
CTGGCTCCTCTTCGGCGTCGTGCTCGGCTCGCGGCCGAAGACCGAGACGGGTGAGCAGCCGTTCGCGATCTTCCTCTTCGTCGGTCTGCTGCCGTGGACGTTCTTCAGCAACTCGCTGATCCTCGGCGCGGCCTCGATCGTCGGGAACGGCGCGATCGTGAAGAAGGTCCGCCTGCCGGTGCAGCTGCTCCCCGCCGCGAGCGTGCTCTCGGCCTTGGTGAACTTCCTCCTCAGCCTCGTGGTCCTCTTCGCGGTCCTCACCATCTTCGGGCCGCGGCATCCCGAAGGGCTCATCTACCTTCCCGTGCTGATCGCGGTGGAGCTAGTGATGGCGCTCGGGTTCGCGTACCTGCTCGCCGGGCTCAACGTCTTCTATCGCGACGTCGAGCACATCCTCGGGATCCTGCTGATGGCGTGGTATTTCCTGACGCCGATCCTGTTCCCGATCTCGCTCGTCGCGAACCGCCCGCGCGAGCTGCTTGGCCTCTCGCTGAATCCGATGACCGGCATCGTCGTCGGCTTCCAGCGCGCGCTGCTCGACGGCCTGCCGCCTGACTGGAGCCTCCTCGCGTGGTCGGCAGCCTTCGCGCTCGTCCTCTTCGTCGTCGGGTTCACCTACTTCCGCCGCGTCAAGGATGACTTCGAGAGCGCCCTATAGCCGCGCTCGACCCGATCCAGCTCGGCATCCTGACCCGCTGGCTGCCGATCGCCGCGCTGTTGGTCGGCGCCGCCGCCGTCGCCGTCGCGCTCCATCTTCCCGCGCCGGCGCGCGGCCGCTACGCGCGCTGGGCGATCGTGCCCGTCGCAGTCCTCGTCACCACGTACCTGATCGGAGCGCTCGCGCCGGGCGAGGGGCGCTTCAGGCTCGCCGAGCTGTTCCTCCTCGCGGTGGCCGCCGGGGCGGCCTACGCCGGCGTGGGCCTGTGGATCGCCGCACCTGGTCTCACCGATCGGCGGACCGCGTTGCTCCTGGCGGCGGTCGCCCTCGCGGTCTTTCTGTCCATCGATCCGTACCACCGCGCGGTCCAACCGACCCAATCCGACGAGCCGCACTACCTGCTCATCACCCAGAGCCTCGTGCTCGACGGCGACCTCGACCTCGCGAACGACTACGCCGGCGATCGCTACCGCTCCTTCTACGAGGACACCTTCCCGGACGTCCACGCGATCGGTGTCGGTCCGCATTTCTATCCGATCCGCGACCTCGGGCTCCCGGTCGTGGCGGTCCCGTTCTTCGCCCTCGCCGGGCGGCTCGGCGTCATGGTGCTCGTCTCGATCGTCGGTGCGGCCCTCGTCGCGCAGCTGTACCTCCTGTTCCGCGACGTCGACATCGCCGCACGGATCGCGCTGGTCGCGGCCGCGCTCGTCGCGTTCCTCCATCCGGTCCTGACGTACGCGTCGGCGGAGATCGAGCCGGAGCTGTTCGCGGCGCTCCTCTTCATCGTTGCCGCGCGCGCTCTGCGATACGGTCTCCGCTCCTCGCCGCGTGCCCTCGCGTTCGCGAGCGCGTGCGCCGGGCTCATCGGGATCTTCACGACCCGAGGCTGGTTCCTCTCGCTCGGCCTCGGCCTCGTCATCGCCGTCTTCGCGCTCGCGCCGCGCGTCGATGTCGTCCGCCGCGTACTTGCCGGAGCCGTGCCGTTCTTCGCGTTGGTGCTGCTCATCTCGTCCGTCGACTGCCTGATGTTCCCGTTCGGCGACGGCTCGGGTCGCTGTTACTTCATGCCGAGCGCCGGCTACTTCCTCATCCGCGACCAGCAGGTCGTGCTGGGGGGTGGGCCGCTGGTCGGAGCGGCCGGCCTGCTGCTCGATCGCACGTTCGGGCTCGTCAGCCACGCGCCGGTGTACCTGCTCGCGTTCGCCGGGATCGGCCCGTTCATCACCCGTTGGCGGCGCGGGCACGGCGCGGAGCTCGCCGCGCTGCTGCTCGGCGGCGGGCTGCTCATCGCGTACATCGCGGACATCGCCTACTGGTGGGCCGACGGCATGCCGGCATCGCGGTACCTCGTCGCCCCGCTGCCGCTGCTCGCGGTCCTGGTCGCGCTCGGGATCGAGGGGCTCGTCGGCGCCTGGCGCGGGGTGGGGTGGCTCGTCGTGGTGCTGCTCACCGTCCCGGCCGCCGTCGTGACGGCCCTGTACACGCTCCTGCCGGTGCTCGGCTACGACCTCGCGCTCGACGTGCAGCGCACCGGCTATCCCGGGCAGCTTTGGGCCTACGCGACAGAACACTGGGCCGTCGACGTCGGCTCGGTCTGGCCTTCGCTCGTGCATCCTGAGGGACGGAGCGGCGTCCTTGTCGCCGTGTGGCTCGGCGTCGGTGTCGTGTTCTTCGTCGCCGGACTGCGTCGCCCGCCGGCTGAGGCCGCGCACTGAGGCTCGGCTATCGCGCGCTGCTCGCTGCGCTCGCGCTCGTCGCTCTCGCGCTGATCGTGGGTCGCGGCCTGGCACGGTCGCTCGATCGGCAGCTGCTCGATCTGGTGCAGTCCGTCGCTCGGCCGGAGCTGGACGTCGTCGGGTCGCTCGTCAGCGTCCTGGGCTCGTCCGAGGTCACGGCAGGTATCGCAGCAGGGCTTGTCGTGGCACGCCTGCGCGCTCGCCGCTCCGACTTCTGGGTGCCACTTGCGATCGCGCTGGTGGTCATCGTCGAGACGATCCTGAAGATCGTCGTCGGGCAGCCGCTGCCACCGCGCGACGTGCAGCGAGATCTGGGATTCTTTCGCGGCGTCGATCCTGGGTTCGCGTACGCATTTCCAAGTGGTCACGTCGCGCGTGACACGTTCCTGCTGTTGATCGTGCACGGCTGGTCTCGCCTTGCGGTGGCGGTCGCGATCCTGGTCATCGCGCTATCGCGTGTCTACACCGGCCAGCACTGGCCGAGTGACGCCATCGGCGGTCTGCTCCTCGGCGCGGCCGTGGCGTCGGCCGCACTCTCGTTCGCACGACGGCCCCGCGAGGGCTGAGCCTCGCGGGGCCGTCGGTCGATCCGCGGTGCCGGACCTAGTTCGTCGTGACGGTCACCGTCGAGCTTGTGATGCTTCGCGTGAGGTCGTTCGCGGTGTAGGTGTCGGTCGCCATGGTCGTCGTCGAGGTGACGATGAACAGGGCGCACCCGTTGCTCGCTGACTGCGGTGTCGAGCTGCTCAAGGTCGTGCCATGTGACGCGCCGCCGGTGCTCGAGACGAAGACGAGGTTGATCGAGTCCGTCGCGCTCGTCACGGTGTTGTTGGCGGCGTCCTTCACGCACACGGTGATCGTGGACTGGGACGCCCCGTTCGCCGGGATCGGATTGGGTGATGCCGTGGCGACGAGACGCGTCGCCGCGCCCGTGCCCGTGAACGAGATCGTGGTCGAGGAGGGCGTGAGGCCTGTCGATGTCGCGGTCGCCGTGCACGCCTCCGCGATGGCGTCACCGATCGTGAACTTCACGGTCGTGCCGGTGGGCGCGGTGTTCGCGCTGGCCGGGTTGCCTGAGCCTCCGGCCGGCGTCGTGCCGGTGACGGAAGCGCCGCAGACGTTGCCCGTGTTGGGCTGGAACATCGTCAGCGTGAGGCCAGTTGGGCCGAAGACCTTGTTGCCGCCGGCGTCCTGGACCTGCACGGTGAGGTCACACGTAGAGCCGGCCGTTTGCGACGTCGTTGGCGTATTGCTGCAGGTGTTGCCGGTGATCACGAGCTTCGAGGCCGGTCCGGACGCGCTGACGGTCGCGGTCGCGGATCCCGAGCCGAGGCCGGCCCCTGACGCCGTGACGGTGCACGTGCCGGGAGAGCCGGTGGTGGTGAGCGTCGCGCTCGCGCTGCTCGAGCCCGCGGGGATCGTGACGTTGGTCGGAGAGACGCTGCACACACCGCCGTTGTCGACGCTGAAGCTCACTGTCTGCGCGCTCTGCGCGTTCGCGGTGACCCCACTCGCGTCCTTCAGCGTCGCGGTCGCGGTGCTCGTACGCGCGCTACCGGATGGGAATTCGTTCTGACCAAGGGTGACTGCGACCGACGCTGGTCCGCCGGCGTTGGTCATAGCCACGTTCGTGACGCATCCGGGAAGGAGCGGTGCCGAAGCCGACAGCTGGTCGGTGCCCGTTGACCCAGCCGTCGGCTGGGTGAGGGTCCACGTCGCCGTGCCGTTGGACGTGCTCTTCGTCGACGACGCGCCCGAGGCGCCGCCGTCAAGGCTGCCGGTGGTTCCGGCCTGCGCGAGCGTCACGCTGCGGCCGCTGTCGCTCGTGACGGTGAGGCCATTCGCGTCCTGAACGCTCACGGTGACCGTGGACGTCTGGCTCGAGCCGGCGACGATGCTAGCCGGGCTCGCGCTGCAGCCGAGCTTCGCGGGCGCACCAACGGGCGGCGCGCCGGGCACGGTGATCCGCCAGAAGATGCCGTAGTCCTCCATCCACTGCGCGCCCTCGATGAGCGGCCGGATGTAGAGGTCATATGTGCCGGCAGCGAGCGGCGCCTTAATGCCGAACTGGAACCACGCGACCTGATTCGGGCCGACGTAGTCCGCGGGCTGGATGGCGACGCGGTTGGAGCGCGGCCAGCCGGTGTTCGGCGAGCCGAGCTGGCCGTCACCGCCGAGGACGCTCGGCTGATCCTGACCGGGGATCGGGTTCCACGTGCCTAGGTAGCCCACCTGGCCGAGGACGCCCTTCACCCAGCCGTTCGAGCCGGAGTTGTACATCGCGACGGTCGCGGTCGCCGTGTCGCCGGGGCAGAGCGTCATGTAGCCGCTCTGGCCGAACCAGCTCGCGTGGAAGCCTGGCACGCCCGACGCCACGTTGGCGGGCGGCGGGATACCCGGACCGACGCTCGAGGTGCAGACCACCGTCTGTGGCGCTGCAGGGGTCTCTGCCTGGGCCGTCGTGGATCCCAAGGCTCCGAGGGAGACGACGAGACTGACGCACAGCGCCAGCGGCGCGACGACTCGCATGAGGCTCCTCCTTAGGCGTGGCCGGTCGGCCCACCGTGCCTGGTTGTCAGGAGCCACTTTATCGGCGGGCACCCAAGCAAGCGCCCACGGTCCGACGGCCCAAGGGAAGGGCCGCCCGGCGGGCCTGTTGACCGCTTCCGACTGGTTGCCGTACTACGTTCGCATGGACGGCACCGAGGGGCGCGGCCGCAGCGAAGAGACCGACGCCGAGCGTGAAGCGCGCTATTTCGCCGGCTACCAGGCGATCCCGGACGCCGACGACGAGGACTTCGAGGCGATCAACCGACTTGCCATCGAGATGCTCCGCGAAAGTGAGGAGTAGCTCCAAAACCAGTAGTATCGCCTGCGATATCGTAGCGAAGTGCCAGCCAAGCGACGGTCCGCACTCCCACGCCGCTCATCCGACGTGACCGTCGGCGAGATCCTGTCGCGGCCATATGAGATCGATTTCAAATACGGCGAGCAGCCTGGTGACGGCGTTCTCGCGTACGTGGTCGAGTGGCCCGATTGTTTCGCTGCCGGCCGCGACCGGACCGAAGCGCTGACCGCGCTCGAACGTGCGATGCGTGACCTTGCGACGTACCGGCTCGAACACGGCCTGGACATCCCGGACGCCGCGTCGGGCTTCAGTGGCAAGGTCCTGCTCCGCATGCCCAAGAAGCTCCACCGTGACGCGGAACGCAACGCCACGCGCGATGGCGTCAGCCTGAACACGTGGCTGACGACAGCGATCGCGCGCGAGGTGGGGCCGACGAAAGAGCCGGCTCACGCGAAGCCCGCACGGATCGCGGAGCGGAAGGCGCGGGACCGCGCCGGATGACCGCCGATCACGCCGCGCACGCCCATCACGAACACGAAGCCCGCTACCGCGAAGGCGACGCCGCCGCGTGGGATCGCCCGATCCGCGATACCGAGCTGTACGACCCGACCCGACATGACGTCTACAACTTCATCGATGAGACGAAGGTGCGTTCCCTCCGCCCGATGCTCCCGCCGGGCGGGAACGCGATCGAGGTCGGCGCCGGATCGGGGCGGCTGCTCATCCGCCTCGGTCAGGAGCGGCCGTACCGGCTCGTCGCGGTGGACTACGCCCCGTACTCGGTGCGCGCGGTCCGCGAGAACCTCAGGCGCAGCGCGAAGCGCGGCGATGCGCTGTTCGGCGATGCGCTCGCTCTCCCCTTCGCCGATGCGTCCTTCGACGTCGTGCTCTCGGGCGGGCTGCTCGAGCATTTCCGCGAGCCCGCGGCCGTCGTGCGCGAGATGGTCCGCGTCCTTCGCCCCGGCGGGCTCTTTTACGCCGACATCGTCCCGCGCAAGACGTCGCTGTACCGC
>DASWFN010000047.1:0-6689 GCA_036394215.1 Candidatus Limnocylindria bacterium | reverse complement strand
GGGCCGTCCAGGCCCTCCCACCAGACGTCGAGATCCGGCGTGAGCGCGACGTTCGTGAAGAACGTGTTGCGCTCGATCGTGCGCATCGCGTTCGGGTTCGTCTTGTAGTTCGTGCCCGGCGCGACGCCGAAGTAGCCGGCCTCGGGGTTCAACGCGTACAGGCGACCATCGTCGCCGACGCGCATCCAGGCGATGTCCTCGCCGACCGTCCTGATCTTCCAGCCCGCGTACGCCGGCGGCGGCTCGAGCATCGCGAGGTTCGTCTTGCCGCAGGCGCTCGGGAACGCGGCGGCGATGAAGTGCGTCTCGCCCCTCGGGCTTTCGGCCTCGAGGATGAGCATGTGCTCGGCGAGCCAGCCCTCATTGCGGGCCTGGTAGCTGGAGATGCGCAGGGCAAGACACTTCTTGCCGAGCAGGGCGTTGCCGCCGTAGCCCGATCCCACCGACCAGATCGTGTTGTCGTGCGGGAAGTGGCAGATGTACCGGCGCGTCGGATCGCAGTCGGCGACCGAGTGCAGGCCCCGGTTGAACTCGTCCGAGTCGCCGAGTCGGTCGAGGGCGACCTTCCCCATGCGCGTCATGATCCCCATGCTCAGGGCCACGTAGACGGAGTCGGTGAGCTCGATGCCGACCTTCGTGAACGGCGAGCCGGGCAGGCCCATGAGGTACGGCACGACGTACATCGTGCGGCCCTTCATCGATCCGTCGAAGATGGCCGCGAGCTTCCGGTACGCCTCGGCCGGCTCCATCCAGTTGTTCGTGGGTCCGGCCTCGGCCTTGGTCGGCGTGCAGATGAACGTGAGCTCCTCGGTCCGCGCGACGTCGTTCGGGTTCGAGCGGTGGTAGAAGGAGTCGGGGCGCTTCTCGCGGTTCAGCGGGATCAGCACATCGGCGGCGACGGCCTCGTCGCGCAGCGCCTTGGCCTCGGCCTCCGAGCCATCGCACCAATGGATCCGATCCGGCTGGCACATCTTGGCCATCTCGTCGACCCAGGCGACGAGCCGGCTATTCGACGTGAGGCGCGTGTTCACCGCGAGCATCTGACCCTCCAGCGGAAGCTGCCGAGGGGGCAAGGATATCCCGGCGCCTTTCGGTGCGTGGGGCACGTCACCTAGCTCTTCACGGGCTCCATCCCGAGCGCGAAGGCCACCGCGTCGTCCATCTTCAGCGCGAGTCCGCGCTCGAGCGCGGCGCGGCGCTCCGGCGCGATGTCGGCCGCGAAGTCGCGCTTCTCGTCGTCCCGGATCGTGCTCGTCAGCTCGGCGCCGGTCTGCGCGACGATCGTCGTCTCGGCGCCGACGAGCATGGCGTGCCGGTCCAGGTCGCCCTGCGACTTGGCGAGCGCCGCGAAGTTGCCGAGCTGGATGGCGATGCCGCTCGAGTCACGCGCGTCAACGAACAGCTCGAGGGCGTTCCGCCAATACGCCGCGGCAGCCGCGGGCTCGTCGAGCTTGAGGGCGGCGAGACCGAGCCCGTGGAGATCCCACGCCTCGCCGAACCGATCGCCGAGCTCGCGATGCGCGGCGAGGGACTCGCCGAGGAAGACCCGCGCGCTGACGAGCTCCTCGCGGGTCCGAGCCGCGCCCCGTACATGCATCGAGCCGAGCGCCCACGCGGCCCGCGAGATCCCGGGCCGGTCGCCCAACGCGCGGAACGCCTCGAGGCTCTCGCGCAGGATCGCGTCGGCACTGACCTCGTCGCGCGACGCGGCGTCGCGGCGGATGAAGAACGTGAACGAGTAGTTGTAGGCGGCCTGCGCCTGATCGGCGAGCGTCCCGCTCGCGCGCGCGAGCTCGTGCGCCTCGCCGTAATTCCTGCGGGTCGCGTCGTCGTCGGCCATCCAGTACGTCACGCCGCCGGCGGCCTCGAGCGCCCGCAGCCGCTGGGCCGTCGTCGCAGCGGGCAGTGCGAGGACCCGGTCCGTCCACATCCGCGCTTCGCGCAGGTGGCCGCGCGCCTGCCAGAAACGCCACAGCGCGAAGACGAGCCGCGAGCTCTCGTCGGTCCGCCGGGTCCCGATCGCGTGCTCGAGCGCGGCACGGAGGTTGTCGTGCTCGAGCTCGACGAGATCGAGCCAGCGCTTCTGGTCCGTACCCAGCAGCTGCGGCGCGGCGCGCTCGGCGAACGCGAGGTACGCCGCCATGTGGCGCTCACGCATCCGCGCCTCATCCCCGCCGGCCACGAGCTGCTCCAGCGCGAAGTCGCGGATGGTGAAGAGCATCCGGAAGCGCGGCTCGCCGCCGGCCTCGCTCTGACGCATGAGGCTCTGATCGACGAGCTCGCTCACGCCGTCGAGCACCTCGCGGCCGATCTCGGATGCGGGCCCACCCACGGCCTCGAGCTGCTCGAGCGACGCGCCGGCGACGAACACCGCGCACCGGGCGAACAACGCCCGCAGTCCCGGATCGAGGAGGTCGTGGCTCCACGCGATCGCGCCGCGGAGCGTGCGCTGCCGATCGGTGCGATCCGCCGAGGCCGACGCGAGCAGATCGAGCCCCCGCTTCAGCCGCGGCAGCATCGCCTGGGGCGTCAGGAGCTTGACGCGTGCGGCGGCGAGCTCGATCGCGAGCGGCAGCCCCTCCAGGTGGAACGCGATCTCGGCGACCGCGCGCGCGTTCTCGGCCGTCACCATGAAGTCCGGCTTCGCGGCGCGCGCGCGCTCGACGAAGAGCCTGACGGCATCGGATTGCGCGAGGACCTCGATCGATGGCAGGCGCTCCGGGTCCGGAAGGTCCAGCGGCGGCACCGGCAGCTCCTGCTCCCCGGTCAGGCGCAACGGCGCGCGACTGGATGCCACGACCTTCAGCCGCGGCGCGGCCGCGAGCAGCGTGCCGACCGCAGCCGCAGCGGGGAGGATCTGCTCGAAGTTGTCGAGCACGAGCAGCATGTGCTTGTCGCGCACGTGCTCGACGACGCGGTCGATCGGCGACTCGCTGCCGCTGACCTGCACGCCAAGCGACTGCGCGATGGTGGACGCGACAAGGTCGGGGTCGCTGATCGGCGCGAGCGGGACCCAGTACGTGCCGTCGGGGAACTGCGCGCCGACCTCCGCGGCGATCTGGAGCGAGAGGCGGGTCTTCCCGGTGCCGCCCGGGCCGGTGAGGGTGAGCAGCCGCGTGCCGTCCAAGAGGCGGAGGCCCTCCCTGATCTCCTTCTGCCGGCCGATGAACGTCGACAGCTGGGTCGGGAGGTTGTTCGGCGTCAGGTCCAGCGTCCGCAGCGCGGGGAACTCGTTCGGGCAGCCGTCGATGACCAGCTGGTAGATGCGCTCGGGCTGCGCGAGGTCCTTGAGCCGGTGGTCGCCGAGAGCCCGCAGCTGCACGCCCGCCGGCAGATCGCTGCCGGCCAGCATCCGCGTCGCGCCCGACGCGAGGACCTGGCCGCCGTGGGCCACCGCCGCGATGCGCGCCGCGCGGTGCACGTCGATGCCGACGTAGTCCGCGCCGGCCTTCTCGCTCGCGGGCGTGCCCTCGCCGGTGTGCATCCCCATCCGCACGCGGACGACCGCGCCATGGGGGAACGCGGTCTTCGCGAGCCCGCGCTGCGCGGCTGCGGCGGCGGCGATCGCGTCCTGCGCCGTCGCGAACACCATGAACAGGGCGTCGCCCTCGATCCGGACCTCGTGACCCGTCGCGAACGCCGCGCGGAGGGCGTCGGTGTGGGCCTCGAGCACCTCGTGGTACCGGTCGGTCCCGAGGGCGTTCAGCAGCTTCGTCGACCCTTCGATGTCGGTGAACAGGAAGGTCAGCGTGCCGCGCGGGAGCGGACCGGTCGCCACGCCTCGAATTGTCCGCTCGGCCCCGCTCGGTTGCCAGCATGGCCCGGCGGGCCTAGACATTCGGCATGGCCACGACCCGCAACGCGCTCACCGACACCCTCGCCGGGCTCTCGCTGTTCGCCGACGTCGGCGCGGCCGAGCTCAACTCGATCGCCCACGTGATGGACGAGCGCCGCTTCGCCGACGGGGAGCGGATCCTCCGCCAGGGCATCACCGGGTCGGCGTTCTACGTGATCCTCGAGGGCGAGGCCGCCATCCGGCTGGACGGGAAGGACTACGGGGCGCTCGGCCGCGGCGATTTCTTCGGCGAGATCTCGATCCTCATCGGCGAGCCGCCGGTCGCGGACATCGTCGCGGTGCGGACGCTGCGCTGCGTGATCATCCCCGGCCCGGACCTCCAGGCCTTCATGCTCACCCACCCGCCGGTCATGTACCGGATGCTCCAGGCCGAAGCGCGCAAGCTGAAGCAGGCCACCAGCTGGCGGACCTAGCCGATCGACCGTTCCCGCCCGGCGAATACCCGGTCGTCGTCGTCGGCAGCGGCCCGGGCGGGCTGCAGCTCAGCTACTCGCTGACGCGCGCCGGCGTCGAGCACGCGGTCATCTCCGCCGATCCCGCGCCGGGCGGCATGTTCCGCCGCTGGCCATTCTTCCAGCGCCTCCTCTCGTGGACGAAGCCGTTCGCGCCCGAACAGCGTGGCACGCGCTACTACGAACGCTACGACTGGAACTCGCTCATCGGCGAAGAGGACCGGCTGCGCGCGATCCAGCCCGGCCTGATGGACGGCACGTCGTACTTCCCGTCACGCGCCGAGATGGAGCAGAGCCTCACCACGTTCGCGGCCGACGCCGGCGTGACGGTCCGGTACGGCACGCGGTGGACCGGTACGATGCGCGACGGCGATCGCTTCACGCTCGAGACGACCGACGGCCCGTACCGCTGCCGGGTCCCGGTGTTCGCGTTCGGCATCGCCGAGCCGTGGAAGCCGGACATCCCCGGGATGGAGAACGTCCCGCACTACGCCGACACGCGAGCGCCGGAGACCTACGCGGGCAAGCGGATCTTCATCATTGGCAAAGAGGTCTCCGCATTCGAGCTTGCCAATGGCTTCCTGCCGTGGGCCAGGCAGATCGTGCTCGCGTCACCGCGTCCGGTGCAGCTGTCCGTCGTCACGCGATCGCTCGTCGGCGTGCGGGCCCGCTACGTCCAGCCGTACGAGGACCACATCCTCGGCGGCGGGGTGATCCTCGTGAACGCGACCATCGATGAGATCGCGCGCGACGGGAATGTCTTCCGGATCCGCACGAACCGCAGCGACGGAAGCGGTCCGCTCCTCTTCGAGGCCGACGACGTCATCGCGACGACCGGGTTCACCCCGCCGCTCGGCGACCTGCCCGGGCTCGGCGTACCGGTCTCCGGCCGCGAGCGCATCCCCGCGCAGACCCCGCTCTTCGAGAGCATCGGCGTCCCCGATCTTTATTTCGCGGGTACCGCGACGCGGGGCGCACCGGGTCTGAAGAAGCACGGGCTGCCGTCAAGCTCAGGCGCGGTGCACGGCCACCGCTACAACGCGCGGATCCTCGCCCGCCACCTCGCCCAGAAGTACTTCGGCACCGATCCGGCGCGGCCACGGCTCGAGCGGGACGACGTGCTGCCGTACCTGCTCGGCGAGGTCACGCACGCGCCCGAGCTCTGGCACCAGAAGTCGTACCTCGCCCGCACGGTCCTCATGGATCCGGCGCGCGGCATCGTCGACGACGGCATCCTGCCGCTCCAGCTCTTTGTTGACGGCCAGGGCCCCGACGGCGTCGCGGCGACGATCGAGGCGAACGCGGCCGGTGACCTCTACCCGGCGGTCTACGTGCGGAAGAGCAACGTCGTGAGCGAGCATCTGCTGCCGCCGAACCCGCTGCTCGACTTCGAGTCGGCCGAGCACCGCAAGCAGCTGGCGGATGCGCTCCGGCCGCTGCTCGGCTCGAGCTAGGCCGCCACCTTCGCGGCCTCGGCCGGCATCGGCGCCGGCCGATTCTCGATTCCCAGCGCGTTCACAGCGGCGCCGGCGAACAGCAGTCCGGCGGAGATGAGCATCGCGAGGTGGAACGCGTCGGCCGACGCATCGCGTTGCGCCTCGAGCAGCCGGGCGGCCGACGGCGGCACCGACTGGTTCTCGGACGGCCGCTGCACGTTGAGTGGCGCGATCCGCTGGCGGATCACCGGGTCGTCGACGTTCACGGCCGGAACGCGATCGTGGAGCCCGGCATAGAAGCTCGCCGTGATCGCGATGAAGATGACCGCGCCCGCCAGCTGCGGGCCGACGCGGGAGATGGCGTTGTTGATCGCCGAGGCCACGCCCGAGTGGAGCGAGGGGACGCTCGTCATCAGCGCCGTCGTGAGCGGCGCGACGAGCATCGAGAGCCCGAGGCCGAAGAGCAGCTGGCCCGGCAGGAAGTCGATGAAGAAGCTCGACGGCGGAAGCCAGGTGCCCGGGTCGTCGAAGGCGAAGCGCCAGGGGCTCGTGGTCGCGGGCACCCGGGCATACCAGAGGATGCCGAGCGCCATGATCGCCGGCCCGACGCTCATGAAGGCACGAGGGCCGTACGTCGCGGCGAGCGCACCGAACCGCGAGCTGAGGAAGACGAGGAACAGCCCGGACGGGATGAACGCGAGCCCCGCCGCGGCCGCGGTGAAGCCGACGGTTCCCTGAACGAACAGCGTCACGTAATACCCCGTGACGTAGAGAGCGCCGTAGATGAGGAATGTCGAGATGTTGGTGACCGTGAAGTTGCGCGAGCGGAAGAGCTCCGGTGGGATCAGCGGATCGCGCCGGCGGACCATGAGGATCGGGAGCGCGACCGTCGCGATCGCGCCGATGCCGAGCATCACGAAGCCGAGCGGATCCTGCCACTCGCGC
>DASWFN010000046.1:0-4518 GCA_036394215.1 Candidatus Limnocylindria bacterium | reverse complement strand
AGGGCGCGCGCCTGGCGATTCAGCTCGCGCTCGTCGAGGGTGAACGGTAGCCGGCCACGGGGCTCGCGGCCGATGAAGATGTTCTGCGCAACGGTGAGGTGCGGCATCAGGCTCAGCTCCTGGTGGATGATGCTGATGCCGAGCTGTTGGGCGGCGCGGGGTGTGGCGACATCGACGTCCACTCCCTTGAGCCGGACGTGGCCCGCGTCCTTCCGGTAGACGCCGGCGAGGATCTTCATGAGCGTGGACTTGCCGGCTCCGTTCTCGCCCACGAGGGCATGGACTTCGGCGGCGCGGAGGTCGAATCGACATTCCTTCAGCGCATGGACGCCCGGAAAGTCCTTGCTGATCCCGTCCATCTCGACGAGCAGCGTGCCAGCCTGCGCCACCAACCGGATCCTCCCACCGGAAGAGCGGGGCTGTCGCACCTCGCGACAGCCCCGCTCCCGGTCTAACGCCAGGTCGCTCTTGCTACTTGTACAGCAACGCCGCGATGTCCGGCTGATCGATGTTCGTCTTGTCGTAGTACTTGTACCCGGTGTCGATGTTCTTATCGAGCTTGTCGCCCTTGATGGCCTTGACCGCGGCTTCGACGCACTTGAAGCCGATGCCGATCGGGTCCTGGGTGATCGCGCCGGCCTCGGTGCCGGCGCGGATCGCGTCCATCTGCTGCTGACCGGAGTCATAGCCGATGACGGTGACCTTGCCGGTCCGCCCCGATTCCTTCACGCCGTTCAGCACGCCGATGGCCGAGCCCTCGTTCGCGCCGAAGATGCCCTTCAGGTTCGGGTTCGCCTGCAGGATCGTCTTTGTCAGGTCCGTCGACTTGAGCTGATCGCCGCCGCCGTACTGGGTCGCGACGATCTTGATGTTCGGGTACTTGTTCTTGATCTGATCGGTGAAGCCTTTCACGCGATCGATGCCGGTGCGGCTGGTCTGGTCGTGCGCGACGATCGCGACCTCGCCGCTGCCGCCGATGAGCGACGCCATCTTGTCCGCGGCCGCTCCGGCCGCGGCGATGTTGTCCGTGGCCGCCGTCGCGAGCGGGATGTCGCTGTCAACGCCTGAGTCGAAGCCGATGACCGGGATCTTCGCGTCCTTCGCCTTCTGAAGGAGCGGGATCGCGGCCTTGCTGTCGAGCGCCGCGAAGCACAGCGCCTGTGGCTTCTTGTTGATCGCGGCCTGCAGCATCTCGATCTGCTTGTCGACTTGCGACTCGTTCTCAGGCCCTTCGAACGTGATGGTCACGTTGTATTGCGCGGCCGCCTTCTCGGCGCCTTGCCGCACGGCCTGCCAGAACTGGTGCTGGAAGCCCTTCGAGATCATCGGAATGAACGCCTTGGTCCCCGGTGCCGACGACGAGCCGCTGCCCGCCGGCGTGCCGCCGCAGGCCGCGGCGACCATGACAACGGCGGCGATCCCGCCGAACAAACGGATCGACTTAGCTCTCACGCATTCCTCCCAATTCGCATAGCGACGCCCAGCCGTCAGCTTCCAACGCACCTCCCCGCGAAGTCCGCGGCATCCTAGTCCTCCAGCACGGGATTCCGTCAATAGGCACGGATATCCGTCGCCAGGCCGTGCTATCGTCACGCGCCGTGGGGGAAGGGCGCGCGATCGCTCGCACCGCAGGACGGGCGCTGGACCTGCTGCTCCTACTCGTCGAGCAGGGACAGCACGGCCTGACCGCGCGCGAGCTCGCGGACGCGTTGCACGCGCCGCGGACGAGCGTTTCGGACCTGCTCAAGGTCCTCGAGGACCGCGGGTTCGTCGCGCCGACCGCGGACGGACACGGGTGGCGGTTGGATTTCCGCGTCGCGCAGCTCGGCAACGCGTACCTGCACGAGTTCTCGGTGCGCGAGGTCGGCCGCGCGGCGATGCGCGAGCTGTCGCGCCGGACCGGCTTCACGACGCAGATGGCGGTGCTCGATCACACCGACGTCGTGTACATCGAGCGCCAGGACGCGAGCCGCCCGCTGAGCCAGCCGCACGTGGTGACGGACATCGGCAGCCGCCTGCCCGCGTACTGCACATCCCTCGGCAAGGCGATGCTCGCGTTCCTGCCGGACGATGAGGTCGATCGCCTGTACCCCGCGGCCGCCATGCTCCAGCCGCGCACCCGGAACACGATCACGACGCTCGCCCGCCTCAAGCTCGAGCTCGCCGCGATCCGGCGCCGGGGCTACGCGGTCGATCAGCAGGAGGCGACCGAGGGCATCGTGTGCATCGGCAGCCCGATCCTCGGCGCGGATGGCCAGCCGGAGGCCGCGATCAGCCTGGCGGGCCTGACCGCCGGCATGCCGGCCAACGCGATCGAGAGCCTCGGTCGAACGGTCGCGCGGGCCGCGAGCCAGGTCTCGGGGACCCGTGGCGGGTCGCGTGCGATCCGCAAGCTCGCGCGGGCGAAGACGCCGCGGCGTACCAAGCCGCGGCGGCCGCGGCGCGTGCGCGGCGCGGCGTAGGGATCGTGACGCTAGCGTTGGACGTCTGAGCCTCCCACGCGACGTCCGGATCCTCGTCCTCGTCCAGCTCATCTGGGGGCTCGGCTTCGGGCTCATCGGTCCGATCCAGCCGCTGTACCTGCAGTCGCTGGGCGCGGATCCGTCGCAGATCGGGCTCGTATTCGGCGTCGGGAACATCGTCGGTGGCCTGCTCGTCCTTCCGGCGGGCTTCGTCGCCGACCGCTTCGGCCGGCGCCTGATCATCATCGCGAGCGGGACCTCCGGAACGATCGGCGCGCTCACCCTCGTCGTGATCGACCGCTGGGAGTGGGCGATCCTGAGCTCGGTCTTGTACTGGGTCGGCATCGCCGCGCTGCCGGCGATGAGCGCGCACATCGCCGCCGTCGCGCCTCGCGCGCTCCTCGGACGAGCGATGGGCGCGATGTACGGCGCGTTCTTCCTCGGACTCATCGTCGCGTCGCCGTTCGCGGGCGCGATCGCGGATCGGATCGGCATGCGCTCGACGATCCTCATCGGCGCGCTGTTCTTCGCGCTCTCGACGGCCGCGGACCTCGGCCTCACGCCCGGTCGCGTCGCGCGGACCGTGGGCGCGGCGGCGCGATTCCCGCGGTCGTTCTGGATCCTGCTGTCGCTCGCACCGATCGGCGGCTTCGTCGCGGTGCTCGCGACCCCGCTGCTGCCGGTCTATGTCCGCGAGGTCGTGGGCGCGCCGCTGGAGCAGGTCGGGCTCTATGTCGCCTGCCTCAGCCTCGGATCAGCGCTCTTCTCCGCCGCCGGCGGCCGGCTGTCCGATCGGTTCGGCGCGGCATCCGCGGTCGTGGCGAACGCTCTCATTGTCACGACGGGCTGCGCGATCGCGGCGCTCTTCGCGTCGAGCGGCCCGCTCGTGGCGGTCGGGCTCATCCTCGTCGGCGCGAACGTCGGCTCGACGCCGGTGCTCGCGGCGCTGCTCGAACGCGTCGTGCCGAGCGCGCGCTCGGCCGTCGGGTACGCCGCGTTCCAGCTCGTCTACACGATCGGCTACGGGATCGGAGGGATCGCGGCGGGCACGCTGTACGACACCGACCCGCATCTGCCGTTCCTCGTCACGATCGCCCTCGGCCTGCCGATCGCGATGGTCGTCGCGTTCGTCGTCGCGCGCATCGCGCGCCGCGGGACGGCCGCTCTCCCGGGCTAGGCGGTCTCGGTCCGCAGCGCCTCGACGAGCAGCTCCCGCTGCAGCCGGAGCGCCTTCGGGACCGTGTCGCCCAGCTTCGCGAACCACTCCGCGTGCACGCCGAGCTCCTCGCTCCACTCGGCGAGGTCGACGCCCAGCAGCTCGCGCAGCGTCTCCGGGCTGACGTCGATCCCGGCGAGGTCGAGGTCGCCCGGCCGGGGCGCCCAGCCGACGGGCGTCTCGACGGCGCCCGCGGCCCCCGTGGAGCGAGCGATGATCCATTCGAGGACGCGCATGTTCTCGCCGAAGCCCGGCCACATGAACTTGCCGTCGGCGTCCTTGCGGAACCAGTTGACGAGGAAGACCTTCGGCGGGTCGGGGACCCGCGCGGCCATCTCGAGCCAGTGGCCGAAGTACGAGCCCATGTCGTAGCCGCAGAAGGGCAGCATCGCCATCGGGTCGCGGCGCACGATGCCGACCGCGCCCGTCGCGGCCGCCGTGGTCTCCGACCCCATCGTCGCGCCCATGTAGACCCCATGGGCCCAGTTGAACGACTGCAGCACCAGCGGCACCGTCGTGGAGCGACGGCCACCGAAGATGATCGCGGAGATCGGCACGCCCTGCGGGTCGGTCGCAAAGCGCGAGAGCACCGGGTTGTTGTTCATCGAGGAGGTGAACCGGCTGTTCGGATGCGCGGCCTTCTCGGTCGAGCCCTTGGTCCACGGCCGCCCGCGCCAGTCGGTGAGCTGGTCGGGGACGGGGCCGTCCAGGCCCTCCCACCAGACGTCGAGATCCGGCGTGAGCGCGACGTTCGTGAAGAACGTGTTGCGCTCGATCGTGCGCATCGCGTTCGGGTTCGTCTTGTAGTTCGTGCCCGGCGCGACGCCGAAGTAGCCGGCC
>DASWFN010000045.1:0-1694 GCA_036394215.1 Candidatus Limnocylindria bacterium | reverse complement strand
CGCCGACGCCGATCCAGACCGCGCCGCTGATCCGTACGGCGACCCCGTCGCCGACGCCGTCGCCGCTTTGCCCGGGCGCACCGAACCAGGCGTCGAACAGGGCGACGATCGAGCTCGCGAAGGGCGGGACGATCGTGATCCAGCTGCGGCCGGACAAGGCGCCGAAGACGGTCTCGAACTTCGCGTTCATCGCGAACAAGGGGCAGTACGACGGCCTGACGTTCCACCGCGTCGTCCCCAACTTCGTCGCGCAGGGCGGCGATCCGAAGGGCGATGGCACCGGCGGCGGCCAGCAGTGCACCGAGCTCTCGGACCTGCCATTCGTGAAGGGCGCCGTCGGCATCGCGCGCGGCGGCGACATCGCCATCAGTAACCTGAACCAGTTCTTCATCTGCACCGGCGAATGCCGGCACCTCGACAAACTCTACACGAACTTCGGCACGGTGATCAGCGGCCAGGACGTCGCGGACCAGATCGCCGTCGGCGACAAGATCAAGACGATCAGGGTCGAGTGACCGTTCGCGGCACGCTCGCCTTCGTCGGCGCGTTCACCGCCTACTGGCTCGTCGCGCTGCCGCTGGACACCGTGAGCAGTCCCGAGCAGCAGCTCTTCCTCCTCTCGACATCGGCGTGGCTCTTCCTCGGCGTCGCGCTCGCGCTGCAGCCGCCCGCGATCCGCGGGCAGGTGCTCGTCCTCGTGTGCGTCGCCACGGTGATGGAGTTCATCGGCTCGATCCTGTGGGGCGCCTACCGGTATCGGCTCGACAACCTGCCGCTGTTCGTGCCCGCGGGGCACGGGCTCTTCTACCTCGCGGCGCTGCGGACCGCGTCGCTGCCGCTCCTTCAGCGGCACGCGCGGCGGATCGTCATCGGCGTGACGGCGCTCGCGACGGCGTACATGGTCTGGGGTCTCCTGCGGCCTCCGCTGCCGGATCTGCTCGGCTTCGTCACCTGGGCGATCTTCATCCGCTTCATCGTCCGCGGACGGTTCCCACTCCTCTATTCGGTGAGCTTCGTCATCACCATGGCGCTCGAGCTCTACGGCACGAGCTGGGGCAATTGGCGGTGGGCGCCGATCCTGCCCGGCCTGCTCCTCCCCGCGGGCAATCCGCCGACCGGCGTCGGCGCGGCGTACGCCGCCATGGACGGGCTCACCCGCCGCATCGTCGGGTGGCTGCAGCGCCGCCGCGCGCCGGAGGCCGCGGCGGCGGAAGCCGCGGCGTGAGCGCACGCGGGGAGCTCCTCGGGGAGTGGGTCGCGGACCTCCGGACCGTTCTCGAGCGCGAGCTGGCGCGCGTTCCCGATGAGGCGCTCCACTGGCGGCCGGGCAAGGAGATGAACTCGATCGGCGACACGGTGTGGCACGTGGGGCGATGGCTCGACCTCGTCTCGATGTGGCTGCAGAACGCGGCGCCCGAGCGGCAGCGGTGGATCGCCGATGGCTGGGCCGAGCGCACCGGCTACGACCCGCGTGGCATCGGCACCGACGGCATCGGCGCGATCAGCGGCTACGCGTGGGCCGAGGTCGAGGCGATCCCGAAGCTGCGCCGCGATCAGCTGCTCGCGTACCTCGGGTCGGTGTGTGACGACCTCGTCGCGAGGCTGCGCACCGCTGACGAGGCCGCATCGACGCGGTACAAGAGCGTGCTCCAGGGTGCCTTCGGCCACGTCGGCGAGATCGCCGCGATCCGCAC
>DASWFN010000044.1:0-4425 GCA_036394215.1 Candidatus Limnocylindria bacterium | reverse complement strand
GCCCGCGAGCGTCGCGTAGCGCTCCAGCTCGGCGGAGGCGGCGTCCACGCGATCGGACGTGAGCCGCTCCGCGAGCGGGCCATCGTCGATCGCGAGCGGGCCATCGGGGAGCTGGACGGCCGTCGTCTGCCGAACGAGCTCGCGCGCCCGCGCGAGAAGCGTCTCGCGCTCCGCCGCGGATGCGCGGCGCGCCTGCTGGACGAGCGCCGAGGCTTGCGAGAGCCGCGCGGCGTAGGCCGCCGGCCCGAGCGTGTCCGCGCGCGCAGCGCCGCCCGTGGCGGACCACAGCACGATGGCGAGCAGGAGCGCGGCTAGGTGTCGCGCGGCATGGCCTCCGCCGCGAGCTGGAGGTCGAACGCCTCCTTCCGGACGCGGAGGTCGTAGTAGAGCAGCGTGAACACGCCCCATTGGATCGGCGCCCAGAGCGCGTTCACCGCGAGGTTCGCGACCTCCTGGAGGACCGTTCGCGCGGCACCCTCCGTCGCGACCGTTCCGAGCAGCACGAGCGCGAACAGCACGCCGAGGATGCCCTGCATGATCCCCATGAGCACCAGCAGGCCGAGGATCCGCCAGCGCGCGCCGTTCGCGAGCCGCCAGGCGCGGCCGAGCGCGGCGATCGGGCCTTTGCCTTCGAGCGTGACGACCGCCGGCAGCGTCATCCACGACGCGATCACGTAGAAGATCAGGACGAACAGCGCAAGGACGCCGAGCACCACGGGCAGCGGGTTGTTGATGGCCGTGCCGAGGATCGCGAGCACGACGATGGCGATCACGACCACGAGGATGAAGGCGACGAACGCGACGATGCTCGCGAGGATCAGCCGGACGCTCGCGCGGAGCCCCGCGCGCAGGGACTCGTTCAGCGTCGTCGGCCGCCCGAGGTAGCGCTTGGACATCGCGTCGACGAGCGCGGCCGCCTGCACGGAGAGCACGACGGTGCCGACGATGCCGAGCACGGCGTAGAACTGCGCGACGTCCGCCAGCACCTCCGGCGGGAACGAACGCTGCAGGTCGACGGTCTGGGCCGGGCCGATCGCGAAGGGGTTCGCGGCGAGCTGGGACGCCCGGACGAACACCTGATTGAGGATCAGGCTGACGATCGCGAGCACGAGGTACGGGAGCGCGGCGAGGACCAGGAACAGCCCCGGCGACGCGCGGTACAGCCCGATGGTGCGATCGACGATGTCTCCGATGCCGAGCGGGCGGAGCGTCGGCGCGGTGGCGTCCGTCACCGCGCCATTTTGGACCCTTGGCTAGTCGGCGCCAGCCCCCGCCGGCTCCACGTTGGCGTGGGCCTCGCCGAGCCCCAGCCGGCGGTACAGCCGGGCCAGTGGCCGGGGCGCCCACCAGTTGAGGTCGCCGAGGAGCCGCATCGTGGCGGGCACGACGAGCGCGCGGACGAGCGTTGCGTCGATCGCGACCGCGATCGCCATCCCGAGGCCGATCGCCTTGATGATGATCACGTCCGCGAGCGCGAACGCGAGGAACACCCCGACCATGATCGCCGCGGCACCGGTGATGAGCCGGCCGATGCGCTCGAGCCCCTCGGCGACGGCGTGGCGGTTGTCCCTGGTGCGGAGGTACTCCTCCTGCATCCGGCTGAGCAGCAGCACCTCGTAGTCCATCGAGAGACCGAACACGATGCAGAACGTGATCACCGGGAGCGTCGGGTCGAGCGACGTCGGCGAGAAGTTCAGCAGTGACGAGAGATGTCCGTCCTGGAAGATCCAGACCATCGCTCCGAACGAGGCGCTGATCGAGAGGAAGTTCATCAGCACGGCCTTGAGCGGCAGGAGGACCGAGCCGAGGAGGAGGAACAGCACGAGGTACGTCGCGATGACGACGAAGCCGACCGCGAGCGGCGTCTTGCCGAGGATGAAGTTGATCGCGTCGACGTCGTACGCGGTGAACCCGGTCACGAGCAGCTCCGCCCCCGGAGGCGGCGCGATCGCGCGGATCTGCTTCAGCTGCTCGCGCGCCTCGTCGCTCGGGATCGGCTTCGCGCTGAATGCCGTGAGGACGGCGATGTCCTTGCCGATGCTCTGGCGGACGCCCTCCTGGATCGCCGGCGGAAGGGCGAGGCGATTCGCGTACATCGCCGCGTACTGCGGCTTCGCGATGGACGGGTCGACGTCGACGATGCTCGCGACATGCAGGATGCCCGGAACCGCCGCGACCTTTCGCGACAGGTCGTAGAGCGTGTTGACGTTGTCGGCGCCGAGCGGGTCGGTGCCGTTGGTGTAGTGCACCACGACCTGGAACTGGTTCTGGTCCTGACCGGGGAACTGCTCGAGCAGCGTGTGGTACGCGACGCGCGACTCCGCGCTCGGCGGGAGCATGTCGACGTCGCCGTTCGCGAGGCGCAGGTGCAGGAACGGGGAGCCGGCGAGGAGGATGACCGCGAGCACCGGTAGCAGCACCGCGACCGGACGGGCCATGACCGCGAGCGCCAAGCGATGCCAGAAGCCCGGGCCCGCCGTGGCCGCGGTGACCGGACGGCGGCGGACCCGCCGCCACAGCTCGGAGAGGCGAAGGATGTTGACCTTGGGCCCGAGGAGCGCGAGGACGGCGGGCAGGAAGGTGAGCCCGTAGAAGACCGCGATCGCGACGACCAGCGCGCCCGCGTAGCCCATCGATGAGAGGAAGGTGCCCTGGTAGAAGAACATCCCGCCGAGGCCGATCGCGACGGTGAGGCCGGAGAACGTGATCGCCCGGCCGGCGGTCGACATCGACCGGGCGACCGCGTCGTCGACGGAGAGGCCCCGCGCGAGCTCCTCGCGGAAGCGATTCACGATGAAGAGCGAGTAGTCGATCGCGACGCCGAGGCCGATGAGCGTGACGATGTTCAGCGCGTACTGCGAGACGTCGGTCGAGCGGCTGAGCGCGAAGGTCGCGGCGATGCCGCCGACGACCGCGAGCACGCCGACGCCCAGCGGGAGCATCGCCGCGAGCAGCGTCCCGAAGACGAGCAGCAGCAGGATGAGCGCGAGCGGCAGCGACACGTACTCGGCACGCTGCAGGTCGGCCTCGAGGATCGTGTTGAAGTCGTGGTTGATCGCGAGGTAGCCGGTCGCCTCGACGCTGAGCGTGTCCGAAACGATCTTGTCGCGCAGCTCGACGTAGTACTTCTGCGCTGCGACGGAGTCGTCCTTCACGGCGACCACCGCGACCACCTTGTGCTGGTCCTTCGACACGAGCGCGCTCGCCTGCGGGCCCGGATCGAACGCGGTGAGGACCGACTGCACGCGGGCGTCGTCGCGCATCGGCTTGAGCGCCTTGTCGACCGCGGCCTTGTACGCCGGGTCGGTGACGAGCATGGTCGGGCTCGCGAAGACGACGGTGAACGACGTGCCGCTGGAGCGCGGGAGCTCGTTCTTGATGAGCTCAGCGGCGCGGCCCGACTCGGAGGTCTGGATGATGCCGCCGCTGTGCAGGTCGCCCCCCGAGGCGCTGACGACCGCCGAGAGGACCATGAGCGCGGCCGAGACGCCGAGGACGGCCCAACGGAACCGGTAGACGAAGTGACCCCACGCCGCGAACATCTCCGCCCCCTTGTCCCCGCTATGTTTACGATGTAAACTAGGGTCGGATGCGCACCCTGTCAAGCCATACGCGGGCACCCCTCACCAGGTTGCGCATCGCCCAGGCCGCGACGGCGATCGTCGATCGGGACGGGCTCGAGGCGCTCTCGATGCGCCGGCTCGGCGCCGAGCTCGGCGTCGAGGGGATGGCGATCTACCGGCACTTCCCGAACAAGGCCGCGGTGCTCGCGGGCATCGTCGAGGTGCTGCTCGCGGAGCTCGTGATCCCGCCGCCGTCCGACGTGCCGTGGCAGACGGTGTTCCGCGAGGTGTCGCGCGCGTACCGGTCCCTGCTGCTGCAGCATCCGCACGCGGTCCCGCTCTTCGCGGCACTGCCGCTCACCGATCCGTCCGCGGCGCGCGCCGCCGGCGCGGTGATGGCGCTGCTGCGCGGCGCGGGCTTCGATGCGCAAACCGCGTTCAACACGCTCGCGACGATCACGTCCTACGTGATCGGCATGGTGCAGTGGGAGGTCGGCACGTCGCCGTTCCGGTCCGCGGGCAGCGAGCCGTTCGTGTTGCCGGCGGATGCGGATCCGTATCTTGTCGAGCTCGTGCCGCAGCTTGCGGCGGGCGATTGCGATGAGGCGTTCGAGTTCGGGTTGGATGTGATCGTCCGCGGGTTGGAGACGCGTTCATAATTCAGGTCACGGGGTGTGGCGCAGCCTGGTAGCGCGCAACGTTTGGGACGTTGAAGCCGAGAGTTCAAATCTCTCCACCCCGACAGAACTAACGCGAGCCTGCGGTCTCCAGGACGCTGACCTCGTCCCCCACGCGGACCGGCCCACCGGCCGCGACCACGGTGCAGACGAGCCCGCGCCGTCCCTCGAGCAGCGCCCGGAAC
>DASWFN010000043.1:0-9046 GCA_036394215.1 Candidatus Limnocylindria bacterium | reverse complement strand
TCGCTCATCTCCTCGAGCTCCTCGCTCTGGTACTCGACCTCCGGATTCACCGCGACGATCCCGATGTCGTCGACGTCGATGATCACGACGCGCAGCGGCACCCCGATCTGCTGCGCCGCGATACCGATGCCGTGCGCCTCGACCATCGACGCGAACATCCGCTGGACGAGCGGCTCCAGCTCCTTGCGATCGATCCGCGGCTTCTTCCCCGGCGCGTGAAGCACCGGGTCTCCGACCTGGCGGACCTCGACGGCGTGCTTCGTCACGAACTCCGGCGCCGACCAGCGCTCGCGGCGGGCCTTGTCGATGAGCCACGGCGAGCCTTTCGTGACGACGATCCGCGGCTCGTTCGGCTGCGAATCGAGCTCGGCTTCGACGTCGCCGCCGATCTCGGGCTGTTCCTGCTCCACGTCGTCACGCTACCCGAGGAGGGTCATCGGGTCCATGTCGACGGTCCATTCGGGCCCGACGTCGACGCGGTCGAGCAGCGCGGCCGGGCGGTCGCCCCGCAGCACGAGCTGGGCGCGATAGGTGCCGGCGCGCTTGGCCGCGAACGCCGGCGCCGGCCCGAGGACGTCGGCGTCGGCTCCGGCCTCCGCGCGCAGCCGCGCGGCGAGCTCCGTCGCCCGTCGCTCGACGGTCGCCTCGCGCGCGGCCGCGGTCTGGAGCAGGACGAGACGCCCGAACGGCGGGTAGCCGAATCGTCGGCGGGCGCGCAGCTCCTCTTCGGCGAACGACGCGTAATCGTGCGCGGCCGCCGCGCGGATCGCGTAGTGCTCCGGCAGGTATGTCTGCAGGATCCCCTCGCCGCCGACGGAGCCGCGGCCGGAGCGGCCGAGGACCTGGGTCAGCAGCTCGAACGTGCGCTCGGCCGCCGTGTAGTCCGGCAGGTTGAGCTGCGTGTCGGTGTTCACCACGCCGACGAGCGACACGCCAGGCAGGTCGAAGCCCTTGGCGACCATCTGCGTGCCGACGATCACCTGCGCCTGCCCGCTGCGCATGCGCTCGTACATCGCCGCGTGCGCACCCTTCTTCTTCACCGCGTCGCGGTCGAGACGCACGAGCCGTGCCGTCGGGACGGCCGCACGCACGTCCTCCTCGACCCGCTGGGTGCCCACGCCGAGGTGTCGGATGCGCGTCGAGCCGCACCGCGGACAGACGGTCGGCGCGCGCGGCTCCTCGCGACCGCAGCGGTGACAGACGAGCCGTCCGTCCGCATGGAGCGCGAACGGGATCTCGCAGGCCGGGCACGGCACCACATACCCGCAGTCCCGGCAGAGGACCACCGTCGCGAAGCCGCGGCGGTTCAGATAGAGGATGGCCTGCTCGCCCTTCTCGACCGTGCGCCGAAGGGCCGTCCGCAGCGCCGATGAGAGCGTCGACCGGTTGTTCGCCTTGAGCTCGAGACGCAGGTCGACGACCGTGGTCCTGGGCAGCGGCAGGTCCATCACCCGCTGCGGGAGCGCGAGGAGCGTCAGGTCGCCGGCCGTCGCCGCCGCATACGTCACCACGCGCGGGGTCGCGCTGCCCAACACCACCGCCGCACCGGCGAGGCGGCCGAGCGCGAGGGCCGTGTCCACGGCGTGGTAGCGCGGGGCGCTCTCCTGTTTATAGGAGGGCTCCTGCTCCTCGTCGACGACGACGAGGCCGACCTTTTCGAGAGGCGCGAAGAGGGCGGACCGCGACCCGACGATGACGTCGGCCGTGCCGTCGAGCACCCGCCGCCACTCGTCGTACCGCTCGCCCGCGGACAGCGCGCTGTGCAGGAGCGCGACCCGCTCGCCGAAGCGGGCCACGAAGCGGGCGACGACCTGGGCGGTGAGCGCGATCTCCGGTACGAGGACGATCGCGCCCTGCCCGCGCGCGAGCGCCTCGGCCGTCAGCCGGAGGTAGACCTCGGTCTTGCCGCTGCCGGTGACCCCATGCAGCAGGAAGCCGCGCCCGGTGCCCATCGCCTGGATGACCGCCGCGATCGCGGCGGCCTGCGGCGCCGTCGCGGGCATGTCGCGCGACAGGTCGTCCTCGCTCAAGCGGAACTCGACCGGCACCCGCCGGACGCCGCGTCTGCCGCGGAGCGCGAGGTCGCGTGCCGCGAGGCTCTTGGCCGCCTCGGCGGTGCCGCCGGCCTGGGCCAGGTCATCCGAGGTGATCGCGCCCGCCGCGAGCGCGCGAAGGGTGACGAGCTGCCGCGCGCCGAGCTTCGCGACACCGCCGGCGAGCGCGTCCCGGCCGGCGGGCGTGATGCCGAAGACCGGCTCGGTGCGCTCGCCCCGTGCGGTCGGCAAGCCGCCGCGCGCGCGCGCCGCGAGGGCCGGCGGGAGCATCGCGCGCACGGCATCGGCGAGGCCGCAGCGATAGGTCGTCGCGATCCACCGCGCGAGCGCGAGGTGGCGGTCGGAGAGGAGCGGGATCGGATGGACCAGGCCGTCGAGCGGCTTGAGCTCGCGATCGGCCGGCACGTCGAGCGCGACGATGACCCCGTGGACGGCACGCGATCCGAAGCCGGCGCGCACGAGATGGCCGAGGCGGACGTCGAGACCGTCAGGGACGCGGTAGGTGAAGGTCCGGGCAGGCCCGCGCAGGCCGGCAAAGACGGCGACCTCCGCCGTCCGGATCACAATTCGTAGTGCCGCGGTCGCTTCGCCTCCTTCTCGATGATCTCGGCGATCTCCTTCACCGTCTCGTCGAGCTTGTCGTCCTCGTTGACGACCACGTAGTCGTACTCGGGGGCCGCGGCCATCTCGATCTCGGCGTTGCGCAGGCGAAGCTCCAGCTGCTCGGGGGTCTCGGTGCCGCGCACCGTGAGCCGGCGGCGCAGCGACTCCACCGACGGCGGCATGATGAAGATCGTCAGCGCTTCGGGCAGGAGCGCTTTGATCTTCCGCATCCCTTGCGGCTCGGGCTTGACGACGACGACGCGGTGCTGCTCGAGGGTGTCGGCGAGCGCGTCGCGCCGCACGCCCTTGAAGTCGCCGTGGACCATCGACCACTCGAGGAAGTTGCCGGCCTCGATCTCCTCGCGGAACTTCTCCGGCTCGTAGAAGTAGTAGTGCTTCCCGTGGATCTCGCCGGGCCGCGGCTTGCGGCTGGTCGCCGTCACGTACAGGACGGCATCGGGCACCTTGGTCAGCAGCTTCTCGATGGCCGCGTCCTTCCCCGCTCCGGAGGGCGCCGACAGGATGACGAGAAGGCCGCGGCCGTCGACGCTCAGCGCGTCATTCCGAGCTGCTCGAACGGTGCGGCCGTGTCATTCGGCGCGCCCAGCGACCCGAGGTAGAGCGCGAGGTCCGGCGCGAGCGGCGCGGTGAAGGTCTTCGGGCCGGCGTGCGGCAGATTCACCGACAGCCGCCAGGCGTGCAGGAACTGACGATCCAGACCATCGCGCTCCGCGCTCTTTCGTCCATACACCGGGTCACCAACGATAGGGAGTCGCGCGAACGCGAGATGGACGCGGATCTGATGGGTGCGACCGGTGAGCGGCCTGACATGGAGGAGCGCGCGCCGCTCGGGCCCGCTCCGGTAGGAGGCGATGCGCGCGAACCGCGTCGTCGAATCGCGTCCGCCGGCCCGCACGACCATGCGCCGCCGGTCGTGGACGTCCCGCGTGACCGGCGCCTCGATCACGGCCGGCTGGTCGCCCGGATCGCCCCACACGAGCGCCAGGTACTCCTTGTCGAACCGCCGGCCTTGGAGCTGCCGCGAGAGCGAGAGCTGCGCGACGTCGTTCTTGGCGACGATCATCACGCCGCTCGTGTCCTTGTCGAGCCGATGGACGATCCCAGGGCGCGCCGCGTCACGGCCCGTGTCGGCGGTGATCTTGCCGATGACGGCGTTCACGAGCGTGCCGGTCGCGTGTCCGTGCGCCGGATGCACGACGAGCCCCGCGGGCTTGTTCACGACGAGGACGTCGTCATCCTCGTAGAGCACGTCGACGGGGATGTCCTCGCCGAGCAGCGACAGCGCCGGCTCCGCATCGGGCACGTCGATGACGAGGGACTCGCCGGCGCGCACCTTGTAGGCGGGCTCCACGGCCGCGCCGTTGACGGTGACGCGCCCGTCGCGCGCCAGGCGCTGGATCGCGCTGCGGCTGAGCTGGGTCCGTTCGGCCAGGAACCGGTCGACCCGGAGGCCGGGGATGTCGGCGGTGAGCTCGAGGCGCTCGCTCACGCCGCGGCCGGCGACTGACGCCGCTCCTGCCACCAGAGCAGCGCCGTCACCGCGATGATGCCGACGACGATCGAGGAGTCCGCGACGTTGAACGACCAGAAGCGCGGCCCGTTCGGGATCCCGACGTCGACGAAGTCCACCACGTACCCGCGCCCGATCCGGTCGACCAGGTTGCCGAACGCCCCGCCGAGCTGCATGCCGAGCGTCGCGGCGATGAGCCGGGAGTCGGCGGCGAGCCGGCGGTAGTAGAAGACGATCGCGCCGACCGCGACGACCGACAGGATCGACAGGAGCGTGGTGCGCTCGGGGAGCAGGCCGAACGCGGCGCCGGTGTTGGTCACGTGGCTGATGCGGACCCACTGGCCGACGACGTCGACCGACGCGCCCTGCGGCAGGTTCGACTCGACGAGGATCTTCGTGATCCGGTCGAGCACGAGCACGACCACGGCAACGACCGCGACGAGGGTGGCGCGACGGGGGGTCACCCCGTCGATGCTAGGGGCGGATCACCCGCCCGGCTTCGTGATCATGAGCACGATCACCACGACGAGGAGGACGGTGACGATCGGGCCCAGCTGCTGCACCTTCTTCGCGGTCGCGATGAACTCGGGGGTCGGCGGTCCGGCCTTCGCGAGCTCGATCATCCGCGCGATGCGCGGGTTCTGGCCGAAGATGGCGAGGTAGAAGGCGATCGCGTAGACGAGGATCCCGCCCCACAGCCAGTAGTGGCTGAAGAAGCTCGTGTTGTACCCGGCGACGAAGATGAGCGCCAGGCCGCTGAGCGGCTGAACGAATATCGCAACGGGGAACACGAGTCGCTTCTCGATGGCCTCCATCCCCTGGAGGAGCGCGAGACCGCCCTGCGGACCGGCCTTGGCCGAGAGCGGGCCGAGCACGGCGAAGGTGAAGACGGGCCCGAATCCGACGATCGCTCCGCCGACGTGGATGAGCAGCAGGATCGCGATGAGCACGCTGGTATCCATGATCCCTCCTCGCGACTGTGCCTACGCGGTGACCATGCCCCCATCCACGATGAGCACTTGGCCGGTGATGTACGACGCCTCGTCGGACGCGAGGAACGCTATCGCATTCGCGACGTCCTCGGCTGTGCCGAACCGCGCCAGCGGGATCTGCGCGAGCATCGCGTCCTGCACCGCTTGCGGCACGATGCTCGTGAGGTCGGTGGGCACGAAGCCGGGCGCGACCGCGTTCGCGGTGATGTTGCGGCTCGCCATCTCGCGGGCGACCGTCTTCGTGAACGCGATGAGCCCGGCCTTCGCGGCGCTGTAGTTCGCCTGGCCGGCGTTCCCCATGACGCCCGCGATCGACGAGACGTTGACGATCCGCCCGCCGCGCTGCTTCATCATCGGCCGCATCGCCGCCTTCGTGACGAGGAAGGCGCCGCGCAGGTTGAGGTCGAGCACCGCGTCCCATTCCTCGGCGGACATCCGGAGGAGCAGGTTGTCGCGGGTGATCCCCGCGTTGTTGACCAGGATGTCGAGCCTGCCGTCGCCGAACGCCAGCGCCTCCCTGACGACGCGCTCGGCATCAACGTCGACGGACACGTCGCCCTGGATGAGCGCAGCCATCGAGCCCGCGGCCTCGACCGCGCGCTTGGTCTCCTCGGCCGCCGCGGTGTTGCCCTTGTAGTTGACGGCGATCCGCGCGCCCTCCTTCGCCAGGCGCACCGCGGTCGCGCGGCCGATGCCCCGGCCCGCGCCCGTGACGAGCGCGGTCTTGCCGTCGAGCCGGGTCATCAGGCCTTGGTGAATATCAGCGTGGCGTTGTGCCCGCCGAAGCCCATCGAGTTCGAGAGCGCCGTCTTGATCTCTCTGGGCCGTGGCGTGTTGGGGACGTAGTCGAGGTCCAGTGCCGGGTCCGGGGTCTGGTAGTTGATCGTCGGGGGGACGCACCCGTCGCGCATCGCGAGGAGGCACGCGATCGCCTCGAGCGCGCCGGCGGCGCCGAGCAGGTGGCCGGTCATCGACTTGGTGGACGAGACCAGCAGCTTGTACGCGTGCTCGCCGAAGACGCTCTTGATCGCCGACGTCTCCTCCCGGTCGTTCGGCTGGGTCGAGGTGCCGTGGGCGTTGATGTAGTCGATCGCGGCCGGCTCGAGCTTGGCCTCGGCGAGCGCCATCCGCATCGAGCGCGCGTTGCCCTCGCCCTCGGGAGACGGCGAGGTGATGTGGTACGCGTCCGCGGTCGCGCCGTACCCGACGAGCTCGCCGTAGATCCGCGCGCCGCGGGCGAGCGCGTGCAGGTACTCCTCCAGGATGACGACGGCCCCGCCCTCCGAGAGCGTGAAGCCGTCGCGGTCCTTGTCGAATGGCCGCGACGCGTGCTCGGGGTCGTCGTTGCGCCGCGACATCGCGTGCATCGTCGAGAACGCCGCGATCGCGATCGGCAGGACCGCGGCCTCAGCGCCGCCGGCGACCATGACGTCGGCCTGGCCGCGCTGGATGATGGCGGCGCATTCGCCGATCGAGTGCGCGCTCGAGGCACAGGCCGACACGTGCGCGAGGTTCGGGCCCTTGAGGCCGAACTGCATCGAGACCTGCGCCGAGCCCGCGTTGGCCATGAGCATCGGCACCATGAACGGCGAGAGCCGGCTCGGGCCGCGCTTCTCCATCACGAGGACCTGCTCGACGAGCGTTCCGAGGCCGCCGACGCCCGTCGCGATCGACACGCCGACACGCTCGGGCTCCTTGGCGACGTCGAGCTTCGAGTCGGTCAGCGCCTGCGACGCGGCGGCCGTCGCGAGCTGCGCGAAGCGATCGGTACGGCGGGCGTCCTTCTTGTCCATGTACTTCGTCGGATCGAAGTCCTTGACCTCGCCGGCCATCTGCGACTCGTAGGGGCTCGGATCGAAACGGGTGATGCGCCCGATGCCGCCGCGGCCGTGCATCATCGAGTCCCACGTCGCATCGACGGTGTCGCCGATGGGCGTCACGGCGCCGACCCCGGTGACGACGATGCGCCTCATGAGACGCGGGCGCGGAGCGAGCGGATCGCCTCGCGGATCGACGGCGGGTCCGACACGTTGATGAGCTTGACGTCGGCGATGCGCTTCACGAGTCCGTTCACCACCTGGCCGGCGCCGATCTCGACGAACGTCGATGCGCCGCGCTCCGCCATGAAGCGTACCGAGCGGAGCCACTCCACGCGATTCGACAGATGGCGCACGAGCGCATCGGGGATGAGGGCGCCGCTCTGGTGCGGCGCGCCGCTCGTGTTCGCGACCACCGGCACGACCGGTTCGCGGAACGTGATGGTCCGCATGAACGACGCGAGGTCCCCGCCGATCGCGCCCATCGCCGGGAAGTGGAACGGCCCGGAGATGCGCAGCGGCACGACCTTGCGCGCGCCGCGTTTGGTCAGCGCCTCGCTCACCTTCGCGACGGAGTCGGTGTCGCCGGCGATCGTGACCTGCGCCGGCCCGTTGTCGTTCGCGACGACCGCGCTGCCCTGCGGCACCGTGTCCGCGATCACCCGGTCGACGTCGGCCGCCGACAGCCCGATGACCGCGGCCATCGCGCCCTTCGCGCCCTTGGTGGCCGCGAGGCGGCCACGCTCGGTGACGAGACGCAGCGCGTCGGGGAACGTGAGCACGCCGGCGGCGACGAGAGCGCTGAACTCACCGAGCGAATGACCCGCGACGAACGAGGGGCGCAGATCGGCCGGCAGGGCGGCGACGCCACGCGGCTCGTGCCCATCGCTGATCCGCTCGCCGCCGGTCGCGCTGCCCTCGGCGAGCGCCTCCAGCAGCGCGACACTCGTCGTGAGGATCGCGGGCTGGGCGACGCGCGTGTCGTCGAGCTTCTCCGCGGGTCCGTGGAAGCAGATCTCGCTCAGCTTGTAGCCGAGGATCCGGTCGGCCTCCTCGAACACGGCCCGCGCCCGCGCCGAGGCCTCGTAGACCGCGCGGCCCATGCCGACGGCCTGGGAGCCCTGCCCGGGGAACACGAACGCCAGCGGGGTGGTCACGCGGTAACGCTAGCAAAATCGCCCGTAACGGGAATATTTCGGTACAGTGTCGCTGCAGTGAATGAACGGCCGTACCGGCAGCGCGAGCGCGCCCGGAGCCGGGCACGGACCCGCGCGGCGATCGAGGCGGCCACGCTGCGCGAGTCGGCGAAGCGGGGCTACGCCGGGCTCCGGATGACGGATGTGGCACGTCGGGCCAAGGTCGCGCCACGCACGGTCTACTTGCACGCACCGTCGAAGGAGCGGTTGGTCCACGCTGCGCTCCGCCGCCGCGCGGACGCGATCGTGCGCCGGGTCGAGCGCTGGCAGCCGCGCGCCGAGTCGCCGGAGGGGATCCTGAACGACCTGGTCGCGCTGCACGAGCGCACGTATCGCGCGGAGAGCGCGACGCTCGAGACGCTGACGAGCGGCGGCGTCCCCCGCGACGTCGCGGAGATCCTCCGGGACCTCGACGACGTGCGCCTCGCCCTGATCACGCGCACGCTCGACGGTCTCGCGCGCCGGCGCGTGCTCCGCGTCCGCGCGGCCGAGGGCATCGCCCTCGCCCACGCGCTGCTCGCCTACCCGACCTGGCGGACGGCGCTCACCGGCCCGGCCGGCCGAAGCGCGCCGCGATTCGTCGCGAACGCGCTGCGGTCCGCGCTGCTGTGAGCCTGGCCCACTGGACCGGTGCGCTCATCGCCCCCGCGGAGACGTGGCTGCTCGACACCGCCGCGACCAACGGCCATCCGCTGACCGGCGACATCGAACGCGTGCACGTGCGGCCATGGTCGATCGTGTTCCGCGCACCGACCGCGACCGCGGCCGTGTTCCTCAAGATCTGTCACCGCGTGCAGGCCCACGAGCCGCTGTTGACCGAGATCGTCGCCCGTGACTTCCCGTCGCTCGGACC
>DASWFN010000042.1:0-10649 GCA_036394215.1 Candidatus Limnocylindria bacterium | reverse complement strand
CCGCGATCGCGGGGAGCGGGCTCGACGGCGGCAAGCTGATGTTGCGCGTCGCCGACGACGATCCGGCGACGGTCCGCACGATGGCGGCCTGCGCGCAGGCGATCGATGCGCTCGGCGGGCTCGGCCTACCGGCGATGGTCGAGGTCTTCGCATCGCGAACGGTCGATGGCACGACGACGAACGACGCGTCGACCGACGCGACGATGCGCGCGATCGCGATCACGTCCGGACTCGGCGGCAGCTCCGCGCACGTGTGGCTGAAGCTTCCCGTGGCCGACGACATCGAGCGGTTGCTGTCGGCGACGACCCTCCCGGTCGTGCTCCTCGGCGGCGATCCGGGGAAGGATCGGGACGCGACGTACACGCGCTGGGCGAAGTCGATGGAGCTGCCGCAGGTGCGCGGCCTCGTCGCCGGACGCACGCTGCTCTACCCGCCGGACGGCGACGTGCGCGCGGCCGTCGCCGCGGCAGCCGCGATCGTGCGGCGCGAGGTGCGCGCGTGACGCGGCTCACGATGGCCCAGGCGCTCGTGCGCTTCCTCGCACAGCAGTACGTGGAGCGCGACGGCGTCGAGCAGCGCTTCTTCGCCGGATGTTGGGGCATCTTCGGCCACGGCAACGTCGCCGGCCTCGGCCAGGCGCTCTCGCAGTTCCCCGAGGCGTTGCGCTACCACCAGGCGCGCAACGAGCAGTCCATGGTGCACATCGCCGTCGGGTACGCGCGGATGAAGGACCGCCTCGCGACCTTCGCCTGTACGTCGTCGATCGGCCCCGGCGCGACGAACATGGTGACGGGCGCGGCGCTCGCGACGATCAACCGGATCCCGGTGCTCCTGCTGCCCGGCGACGTCTTCGCATCGCGGACGTCCGACCCGGTCTTGCAGCAGCTCGAGGTGCCGTCGCGCGGCGACGTGAGCGTCAACGACACGTTCCAGTCCGTCTCCCGGTACTGGGATCGCATCACGCGGCCGGAGCAGATCGTGCCCGCGGCGCTCAACGCGATGCGCGTGCTGACCGATCAGGCCGAGACGGGCGCCGTCACGCTCTCGCTTCCGCAGGACGTGCAGGCCGAGGCGTTCGAGGTCCCGTCCGAGTTCCTCGCGAAGCGCGTGTGGCACATCGAGCGGCGGCCACCCGACGCCGCGGCGTTCGCCCGCGCGATCGAGCTGATCAACGCCGCGCGCCGGCCGCTCATCGTCGCCGGCGGTGGCGTCATCTACAGCGGCGCGACGGACATGCTCCGCACCTTCGCCGAGCGCAGCGGCATCCCGGTGGCCGAGACGCAAGCCGGGAAGGGGTCGCTTCGCTACGACCACGCGCTCGCGCTCGGCGCGATCGGCGCGACCGGGACGCTCGCGGCGAACCGCGTCGCACGCGACGCCGACGTCGTGATCGGGATCGGCACGCGCTGGACCGACTTCACCACCGCCTCGAAGAGCGTGTTCGCCGACCAGAGCGTGCGGTTCATCAACCTGAACGTCGCGAGCGTCGACGCCTTCAAGCTGAACGCGCTGCCGCTCCTGTGCGACGCGCGAGCCGGGCTCGAGGCGCTCGCCGGCGCGGAGTGGATCGTCGACGAGCGCTACCGCACCAAGGCCGAGAAGCTCCGCGCGGAGTGGGACGCCGAGGTCACGAAGCTCTACGCGATCGACCACACGCCGCCGGCGCAGAGCGCGGTCATCGGCGCGGTGAACGCGGCGGCCGGGCCGCGCGGGACGGTCGTCGCCGCGGCCGGCTCGCTGCCCGGTGACCTGCACAAGCTCTGGCGGACCCGCGACGCCAAGGGCTATCACGTCGAGTACGGCTACTCGACGATGGGCTACGAGATCCCCGGCGGGATCGGCGCCAAGCTCGCCGCGCCCGACCGCGAGATCTTCGTGCTGCTCGGCGACGGCTCGTACCTCATGTCGCCGGGCGAGCTGACCACCGCCGTGAGCGAGGGGGCCAAGCTCATTGTCGTGCTCGTCGACAGCCACGGTTTCGCGTCGATCGGCGCGCTGTCGCGATCGCTCGGGAGCGAAGGGTTCGGGACCGCGTCTCCGCTGCAGGTCGACTTCGTGTCGAATGCCGCGAGCCTCGGCGCGCGCGCCGTCCGCGTGCGCACGATCGCGGAGCTGCGCGCCGCGCTGGACGACGCGAAGGCCGCGACCGAGACGACGGTCATCGTGATCGAGACCGATCCCGCGGCCGCCGTCCCGAGCTACGAATCGTGGTGGGAGGTCGTGCCGGCCGAGATCTCCGAGCAGGCGGGCGTGCGCACCGCGCGGCAGGAGTGGTCGGCGAGCAAGAAGCGCCAGCGCCGCCATCTTTGAGAGAAGCCGCAGGCGCCTAGGGATGGACCTGCTGATCCGCGGCGGCGCGCCGGCCCGCGACGGGACGCTCATCTCGGTGACGCCGCAGCGCGCCAACTGGCGGTACGTCGGCTTCGAGGCGGCGCGGCTCGCACCCGGCGCGTCGCGTTCGTGGAAGCACGCCGACCGCGAGGCCTGCGTCGTCGTCCTCGGCGGCTCGTGCGAGCTGCGCGCCGGCGGCCAGACGCTCGACGCGTCCGCCGGACGGGCGACGCCGTTCGACGGACCGCCGCACGCCCTGTACGCGCCGCCGGGAACGGAGATCGGCGTGACCGCGCGCGGGAGCGGCGTCGATGTCGCCATCGGGACCGCGCCCGCGACGAAGGGCGCTCGGGTGCAGCTCTTCGCGCCGCAGGACGCGCGGCTCGAGGTGCGGGGGAGCGGCAGCATGGAGCGGCGGATCCATCACCTGTTGATGGAGGACCGCGACGCGGAGCGGCTGCTCCTCACCGAGGTGGTGACGCCAGAGGGCCACTGGTCGAGCTACCCGCCGCACAAGCACGACACCGACGACCCGCCGCGCGAGACGCAGCTCGAGGAGACGTACTACTACCGGATGCGCGATCCACAGCGCGGCTTCGCCGTCCAGCGCGTGTACACGGCCGACCGCTCGCTCGACGAGAGCGTCGCGGCGCGCGACGGCGATCTGGTGCTCGTGCCCCGTGGCTTCCACACGGTGTCGGCGCCACCGGGATACGAGGTGTACTACCTCAACGTGATGGCCGGACCGCGCCGGGAGTGGAAGGTCACCTTCGATCCTGACCACGCACGCCTGCGGGGGTAGCCGGCACCCGACCGACACGGGCCATACTCAATGTCACGTGTATTATCGATTCCACAGTGATAAAGAGCGCGGGCGGCGACTCACAGACCAGCCATATCGAGGAGCTCATCGCCGACTTCCGGCGACTGAGTCTCGGAACGAACACGGAGTGGAGCGATGCCCGCTTCACCCTGGCCCAGCTCCGTGCGCTCGCGGTCGTCCAGCTCCGGCAGCCGATCACGGTCGGCTCGCTGTCGGCTGCGCTCGGCATGAGCCTCGCCAGCGGGTCGGCGCTCGCCGACCGGCTGGTGCGCGCCGACGTGGTGCGGCGCAGTCACGACCCCGACGACCGGCGGCAGGTCCTGCTCGAGCTCACGCCTTCGGGCACGCGGTTCATCCGCCGCATCGAGCAGCGCGACCGGGCCCGGCTGCGCAAGGCCCTCGCGTCCATGACCCGGCCCGAGCGCGCCGGTCTCGAGACCGCGCTCGCAGCGTTCATCCGCATCCTGCGCCAGCAATCTGGAGGAGTCCTGTGACCATGACCGCCATCGATACCGAGCTCGTCATCGAGACCGACAGCCTCACGAAACGCTACGGCGACGTGCTCGCGGTCGACCAGCTCTCGCTGCGCGTCCCGCGGGGCGGGGTCTTCGGCTTCCTCGGGCCGAACGGGTCGGGTAAGACGACGACGATGGGGATGCTGCTCGGCCTGGTCCAGCGCACCTCGGGCGAGGCGCGGATCTTCGGCCGGCCGGCCGGCAGCGCGGACACGCTGCACCGGATCGGCGCGATGGTCGAATCACCGACGTTCTATCCGTACCTCTCGGGGCGGGCGAACCTCCGCTACTTCCAGGGCGTCGGCCGGCGTGGCTCGCCCGCGGACATCGACCGGCTGCTCGCCCTCGTCGATCTCGGGCCGCGCGCGGACAGCAAGTTCGGCACGTACTCGCTCGGGATGAAGCAGCGGCTCGGCGTGGCGTGCGCGCTCCTCGGCGATCCGGACCTCGTCTTCCTCGACGAGCCGACGAACGGGCTCGACCCCGCCGGCGTCGTCGAAGTGCGCGAGCTCATCCGCGATCTCGGCAAGGGTGGCCGGACGATCATCCTCTCGAGCCACCTGCTCGCCGAGGCGGAGCTTGTCTGCGACAACGTGGCGGTGCTGTCGCGCGGCAAGCTCATCGTCCAGGGCGGAATCACCGAGCTGCTCCGCCAGCACGACTCGGTACGCCTCGGCACGACGAACGACACCGAGGCCGCGAGCCTGCTGTCGGCGCAGCCCTGGATCGAGAGCGTCGTGGCCGGCGACGGCGATCTCGTCGTCACCGCGCCGCCCGACCGCGCGGCGCAGATCAGCCGGACGCTGGCCGACGCGGGCATCTACGTCACCAAGCTCGTGCCGATCCACAAGACGCTCGAGGAGTTCTTCATGGACGTCACCGGGACCGACCTCACGACCGGACGGTCACTCTCATGATCGGGAACATCGCCAACCTCGCCGGCTGGGAGTGGTTCAAGCTGCGGCGTCGCTGGATGCTGTGGATCCTGCTCGTCTTCGCGATCCTCTTCGGGCAGCTCGCGGTGTGGGGCTCGTTCTTCTCCTATCAGAACCTCCAGAGCACCGGCGGTGAGCTCACGGTGCCGGCGACGCTGCAGTCGCAGCAGGGCCGGCCGCCGCGCACGGTCGCCTGCAACGACCTCCTTTCGAGCGATCCGGCCCGCCAGCCGACCGATCTCGACGCACAGGTGATCGATGGCCTTCGCGCGCAGTGCCGGCAACAGCTCGCGACCCAGCCGCAGCGACTCCAGCGCGCGTTCGACAACCTGACGCTCCCCGGCAGCATCCCGCTCGCCCTCGGCACCCTGCAGTCGCTCGGCTTGATCCTCATCGCCGTGCTCACGGCCTCCGCCATCGGCATCGACTACGGCGCCGGGACCCTGCGATCGGTGCTGGTCCAGGGGACCGGCCGCTGGCCCTACCTCGCCGCGAAGCTCATCACGCTCGCCGTGCTCGCGTTCGCCGGCCTCCTCGTCGCCACGATCACCGTCGGGATGAGCAGCGTCATCGCCGAACGGCTCGTGACCGCACCCGCGGCCGCGTCGAGCGCGATGTGGTCGACGGCCGGGATCGCGCTCTGGAAGGCGTGGCTATCGCTCATCCCGTACATCACCGTGACGGCATTCGTGACGGTCCTCGCGCGGTCCTCGGCGGCCGGCATGGCCATCGGCCTCGGCTACTACTTCGCCGAGCAGATCCTCACGGCGCTGCTCTCGAGCTTCTTCAGCTGGTTCGCGAATGTCGCCGACTACCTGCCGGTGCACAACATCACCGCCTGGACCGGTGGCTCAGGCTTCGGTGGCCCCGCGGCACCGGCGGACCTTGCCCACGCAGGCTTCGTGCTCGTGGCCTACACGCTGATCTTCGTCGGCCTGGCGTTCTGGACCTTCCATCGCCGCGATGTCCAGGGCGCGACGGGCGGAGGCTAGCGCGCGGCGAGCGCCTTCTTCACGAGCCCGGGGATCTCGCTCGGCGCCGTAGCGACCGGGATCCCCGCGGCCTCGAACGCCTTCACCTTCGACTCCGCCGTGCCGGAGTTCCCGGACACGATCGCGCCGGCGTGCCCCATCCGCTTGCCAGGCGGCGCCGAGCGGCCGGCGATGAACGCGACGGCAGGCTTCTTCGCGTGCGCGCGCATGTACTCCGCGGCCTGCTCTTCGGCGCTGCCGCCGATCTCGCCGACGATCACCATGACCTCCGTCTCGGGATCCTCGTTGAGGTAGCGCACCGCCTCCGGCGTGGGGAAGCCGATGATCGGATCGCCGCCGACGCCGATGCACGTCGTCTGGCCGAGGCCGCTCTTCGTCAGCAGGTCCGCGATCTCGTAGGTGAGCGTCCCGCTCCGCGAGACGAAGCCGACCGGACCCTTCGAGAAATTCGCCGCGGGCATGATCCCGACCTTCGCGCTGCCCGGCGAGATGACGCCCGGGCAGTTCGGGCCGATGAGCACGCTGTTCGACCGATCGAGGATCGATGCGGCCGTGAGCATCTCGTGCACCGCGATGCCCTCGGTGATGGCGACGATGAGGCCGATCTCCGCGTCGAGCGCCTCGAGGATCGCGTCAGGCGCGCCGGGCGCGGGAACGAAGATGATCGAGGTGTTCGCGCCGGTCGCGTCGACCGCCTGGGCGACGGTGTCGAACAGCGGGATGCCGTCCTGGGCGGTGCCGCCCTTGCCGGGCTTCGCCGCGCCGACGACCTTCGTGCCGTACTCGATCATCCGCGCCGCGTGGAAGGCGCCCTCGCGGCCGAGGCCCTGGACCAGGAGGCGCGTCTCCGCGCCGACGAGGACGCTCACCTGGCGCTCACGGCGAGCCGGACCGCTTCGGTCGCGGCCTCGTCCATCGTGGCGCGGGACACGAGCGGCGCGCCCTCGAGCAGCTTGCGGCCGGCCTCGGCCTCGGTGCCCGAGAGCCGGATCACGAGCGGGACCTTGGGCTTCGTGTCGTGCAGCACCGCGAGGATGCCCTTCGCGACCTCGTCGCCGCGCGTGATGCCGCCGAAGATGTTGATGAACACGACCTTGACCTTGGGATTCGCGAGGACGATCTCGAGCGCCGCCTTGACCACGGACTCCTTCGCGCCGCCACCGACATCGAGGAAGTTCGCGGCCGTGCCGCCTGCGTTCTTCACCGCGTCGAGCGTCCCCATCACGAGCCCGGCGCCGTTCCCGATGATCCCGACGGTCCCGTCGAGCTGGACGTAGCTGAAGCCGAGGGCCTTCGCGCGCTCTTCCTGCTCCTCGTCGGGAGCGATCTCTTTCCACTTCGCGAGGTCGGGCTGGCGGTAGAGCGCGTTGTCGTCGATCTCAAGCTTCGCGTCGCCGGCGACGACGCTGCCGTCCTGCTGGATGAAGAGCGGGTTGATCTCGAGGGTGAGCGCGTCGGTCGCGCGGAACACGTCGTAGAGCTGCCGCGCGATCGTCGCGATCGCGTCGCGCTGCGCCTCCGGCACGCCGGCCTTGAAGCAGAGCGCGCGCGCCGCGTAGCCGCGGAGGCCGAGCACCGGGTCCGGCCAGCCGCGCGCGATCTTCTCCGGCTCGGTCGCCGCGACCTCCTCGATGTCCATGCCGCCGACGGTGGAGAGCATCACGACCGCGCGCCGCTGGTCGCGATCGATGGTGATGCCGAGGTAGAGCTCCTTTGCGATCTGCGCCGCGCGCTCGACGTAGACGGTGCGCACGGTGAACCCCTTGATGTCCATGCCGAGGATCGCCTGCGCCGCGGCTCTGGCCTCGGCGGGGGTCTTCGCGAGCTTCACGCCGCCGGCCTTCCCGCGTCCGCCGACGTGGACCTGGGCCTTCACCACGACCGGCAGGCCGAGCGCGCCGGCGGCGGCCTCGGCATCGGCCGGCGTCGTCGCCGTCCGGCCGTCGGGGATGGCGATGCCCGCGCGCGCGAGCACCTGTTTGGCCTGGAATTCATGGAGCTTCACGGGCTTCCGACTCTATCGTGTCCGCTCATGCGGCGCGTCGTCGTTGGCGGCGAGACCAGCGCGGGGAAGACGACGTTCTCTCGCGCGCTCGCGCAGCGTCTGGGCGTCCCCGTCATCGAGCTCGATGCGTTGTTCTGGCGCCCGAACTGGTCGAAGCCCGCGCCGGACGAGTTCCGGGCGCGAGTCGCGGAGCGGATCGCCGCGGACGCGTGGGTCGCGGACGGCAACTACTCGGTGATCCGCGACCTCACCTGGGCTCGCGCCGACACGTTCATCTGGCTCGATCCGCCGTTCCGCGTTCTGTACTGGCGCCTGTTCCTTCGTACGAACCGGCGGATCCTGAGTCGCGAGGAGCTCTGGAGCGGCACCGGCAACCGCGAGCGCTTCTCGAAGGCGTACGTCTCGAAGGACTCGCTCTACGTGTGGCTCATCCGGGCATATCGCCGGCATCAGCGCGTCTGGCCGCGCGAGCTCGCCAAGCCGGAGTACGCGCACCTCGACGTGCACCGCTTCCGTTCGCCTCGGGAGGCGTCTCGCTGGCTCAGCGGGATCCAATCCGCCGGTCCCGCTGTATATAAGGAGGAGTGACCAGCCAAGTGACCGCCGGCGTCATCGGCCGGGCAGCCGCGCCGCCCGCGGACGCCGGCCGGCGTTTCGATCTGCTCGTCATCGTGGCGACGTTCGCCTTCGGCTTCGGCCTGTTCATCGACGGCTGGGCCCACGTGAGTCGGCTTCCCGACAGCTTCTGGACGGTGTGGCACGCGATCCTCTACTCGGGCTACGCCGCGACCGCGTCGGTGATCGTCGGTGCGGTGGCGCTCCGCCGCCCGGCGGCCGCGAGCTGGCGCGCGGCGGTCCCGCGCGGCTACGGAGCGTCGCTGATCGGCGTCGCCGTCTTCGGGATCGGCGGGCTCGCCGACATGGCCTGGCACGTCGCGTTCGGCGTCGAGGTCGGCAACGACGCGCTGCTCAGCCCGAGCCATCTACTGCTCGCGCTCGGTGGCGCCTTGATGGCGACGGGCCCGCTCCGCGCCGACCTCCATCGCGGCGACCACTCGCGATCGCTCGCGGACCGCGTGCCGATGGTCCTCTCGCTCGCCATGTTCTTCTCGCTGCTCACGTTCTTCACGCTCTACGCGGACCCCTACGCGCCGCTGCTCGGCGCGCGCTTCAGCGGCCTCGGCGAGGACAAGATGTTCCACGGGCTGCTCGGCATGTTCCTGTTCAGCGCGCTGCTGAGCGGCGTCGTCCTCGTGATGCTCCGGCGCACGGTGCTACCGGTCGGGACGCTCACCGTGCTGCTCGGGCTCAATGCCATCGCGATGAACCTCATGCACAGCCGCGGTCCGGCCGAGACCACCCTCACGTTCATCGGTGTCGCGCTCCTGACCGGCGCGATCGGCGACGGGCTCGTCGTCGTGCTCCGCCCGTCAGCGGCCCGGCCGGCCGCGCTGCGGCTCGTCGCCGCGCTCGTGCCGGCGGCCTTCTGGATCCTGTACTTCCCGGCCGTCGCCATCCATCGCGGCCCGCTCGCGTGGTCGTTCACGTTCGTCTCCGGATCGATCGTCCTCTGCGCGATCGTGGGCCTGCTATTGAGCTACGTCGCGATCCCGCCGGTGCAGCAGGAGTCGAGCTAGCCGGCGAGCACCTGCGCGAGGATCCGGATCCCGAGTGCGATGACCACGCCATTCGCCACGATCGCGAGGGCCGCGCGCGCGTTCGGGCCGAGCCGGCCATGGAGCGAGCCGCTCATCAGCGCGAGCGCGAAATGCCAGCCGAGCGACGCGGCGAACACGCCCGCGATGAACGCGCCGGCGTCGTTCAGCACCGATCCCGAGAAGCCGAAGGCGATCGCGACGAAGTACGCGAGGGTCGCCGGGTTCACCATCGTGATCCCGATGAATCGCGCGTACGTCGCCGCGAGGTCCCGCACGTCGGGCGGGGGAACATCGGAGAGGACCTCGCGCGAGCGGAGGATGCCGTAGGCGCCGAGCCCCACGAGGACGAGCCCGGTGAGGATCCGGAACGGCGCCGAGATCGCGCCGAGCAGTGGCACGACGATCGAGCCGAAGACCACCGCGATCGTGCAGTAGATCGCATCGACCGTCGCGGTCCCCCAGCCCGCGGCGAGGGCGGCGCGGAAGCCGCGCCCGAGGCCGATGCGCACGATGAGCGCCGTGACTGCCCCCGGTGGCATGGCGACGGCGAGCCCGGTGATCACTCCGGTGACGAACGAAGACACGATCGCACGCTAGGGCTTCGCGGCCGAGGCCTCCTCGTATGCCGGTCGCTCGTCAAGCTCGGCCTGCGACGCCGAGAGCCGCACCGCGTCGCCGTCGGCCGTGAGCTCGCCGAGCTCGTGGGCGGCGATGTAGATCTGCCGCCCGAGCAGTCCCCCGGTCGACAGTACACATCCGGTCACGATGTTCGTCGCGGGATCGCGGATGAGCCCCTCGATCGTGCCGGCGTCGTGGCCGTCGCTGGTCCGGACCGTGGCGCCGACCTGGAATGGCATGCCGCAGTACCTGCACGGATCGCGCCGCTACAACGCGGCGCGCGTTTCCCGCTCGATCTCGGCCACGAGACGTTTCGGATTCGTAACGATCTGCTCGAGCGCGCGGGCGATGGTCGCGCGATGCTCGGACGGCAGATCCGCCGGCAGCTCGTCCTCGTCGAGGATATCGATCGCGCCATCGGGCTTCACGAGGACGTCGACGATCAGGTCGCGCCAGGCCACGCGCGTTTCGCTGATCTCGTCAACGAGGCCGACGTTGAAGTAGTACCCGAGCGTGCGCCCGCTCTCGAGCCAGTGATAGACGTTGTACGGCCGGTCGGTCCAGAAGTGGCCCGCCGTGGATGCGCCCTTCGGAACGAGCATTCCGCCGACGTGCCAGTCGCGGTCCAGGTCGTAGCGGATGAGCGCATGTTTTCCCGGCTCGATCGCGAGCACCTGGCACGCGAACTCCTGGACCGTCCCGTCGAAGCGCGTCTTGCGCTCGGTGATGGGAAGCCGTTTTGACACTCCACTACGCATCCGTAGCATGAGT
>DASWFN010000041.1:0-3295 GCA_036394215.1 Candidatus Limnocylindria bacterium | reverse complement strand
GGACCTCGTAGCCCGCGACCGAGAGCGCGGTCGTCTGGGTCACGTAGAGGAGCGCGAGCCCGAAGGCGAGCACGATCGCCGCGATCGCCAGTCCGAAGATGCGCATATCCCACGAGGCGGCGGTGAGTGCCCGCCGGGCGGCCTCGCGGCGCAGTGGGACTTCGCCGGCCCGGCCGCGATGCGACGCGCGGAATCCGGCGAGGGGACCCGCTGCGCCGCGAGGCGCCCGGCGGGCATTCGTAGTGCGGCTTCGTGGGGACGCGGAAACAAGCCGGACCGCCTTCGACGCGATCACGGCGCGATCTTCTCGGCGACCCGGAGCCTGGCGCTGCGGGCGCGCGGGTTGCGCATCATCTCGGCGTCGGCCGCCATCAACGGCCGGCGTGAGACGACGCGCAAACCCGCGCGGTGCCCGCAGACGCAGGTGGGGAGGTGGGGAGGACAGATGCAGTCGCGCGATTCGCGGGCCATGAATTGCTTCACGGCACGGTCCTCGAGCGAGTGGAACGAGATGACCGCGAGGCGGCCACCCGGAGCGAGGATGCGCATGGCGGCCTCGAGGCCGCGCGCGAGGTTGCCGAGCTCGTCGTTCACCGCGATGCGGAGGGCCTGGAAGACGCGGGTCGCCGGATCGATCTTCCCGGGCCGGCGGGTCTTCACGCCCGCGACGAAGCGACCGAGCTGGTCCGCGGTCATGAACGCGCCGCGCGCCCTGCGGCGCACGATCGCGCCCGCGACGCGCGCGGCCTCGGGCTCTTCACCGAGCTCGGTGAAGATCCGCCGGAGGTCGCGCTCATCCCAGGTGTTCACCAGGTCCGCCGCGGTGCGGTCGAGCCGCGGGTCGGCTCGCATGTCGAGGGGGCCGGTGGCGCGAAAGCTGAATCCGCGGCTCTCGTCGGCGAGCTGGATCGACGAGAGCCCGAGGTCGAGGAGGACGCCGTCGATGCCGACGAAGTCGTGCTCGCGGGCCACATCGTCGAGAACCGCGAAGTTGGCGTTGACGAGGGTCGCGCGATCCCCGTAGCGCGCCAGCTCCCGTCGCGCGATCGCGAGAGCCGCAGGGTCGACGTCGAGCCCGAGAAGCCGGCCAGCCGGCGCGGTCCCGTCGAGAAGGGCACTCGCGTGTCCCCCACCGCCGACCGTGCCGTCGAGGAAGCGGCCACCTTCGCGGGGAGCAAGCTGGGCGAGTACCTCGGCCAGGAGAACCGGCTCATGAGCCCTCCCATCGCTAGATCCCAAGGTCCGCGAGGCTGTCGCTGATGGAACCTTCGACCTGCGCGAGGCGGGCGTGCCACCGGTCGGGCTGCCAGAGCTCGAGGCGGTCGTTGGCGCCGAGGACGATGACCTCGTCGCCGATGTCGGCGTAGTGCCTGAGGTGGGCGGGGATGCCGATCCGGCCCTGGGCGTCGAGGTCGGCTTCGTGCGCTCCCCCGACGAGGAAGTGGACGAAGGTCTGGACCGTCCGGTCCGTCCGGGGCCGCTTGCGGATCTCGGCGTTGATGCTCTCCCACTCACTCGTTGGGAACACGGCGAGGCATTCGTTCATCCAACGCGTCACGACCGCTCCTTCTTTGAAGCGGGCTCGGAACTTTGCGGGGACCGCCAGCCGACCCTTCTCGTCCAACGCGTGGGCGAACTCGCCGGCAAAGTACGTTTCCAACTCGCCTGTGCGCCCTTCCGATTCCGGGGTCTGCTGGTTCCCCACCAGTCCCCACTACTCACCACGCGAGTGCACTTTGGCTCCACACAAGCGTGCTGTCAATAGGCAGAGCGGTCAAATTCAGGGAGGATCACGCATCGAATGGATGTTCTAGTCGAGCGATGGACCGCGAAGCCGAGGCGCCCGTTTAGCTGGGCAGCACTCGGTCGACGAGATCTTCGACGCGACGGCTCGCGCGCTCGACGATGGACTTCGGCCGCCCGGGCTCGTGCTCGCCGAACCACTCGAGCACCGATGCGCCCCAGGTGAACCCGCCGCCGAACGCGACGAGCAGGACCTTGTCGCCGCGGCGCAGGCGGCCCTCGGCCGCGGCCTCGCAGAGCGCGATCGGGATCGACGCCGCGGACGTGTTGCCGTACTTCTGGATGTTCACGTAGGTCTTCTCCATCGGCCAGTGGAGCCGCTTCGCGACGCCCTCGATGATCCGGACGTTCGCCTGGTGCGGGATCATGAGCTGGATGTCCTCTTGGCGGAGGTTCGCGGCCGCGATGGCCTCCTCCGCGGCGTCGGCCATGGACTTCACCGCGAGCTTGAAGACCTCCCCACCCTGCATCGAGATGAAGTGCTGGCCGAGCTCGATGGTCTTCTGGGTCGTGGGGACCTTCGCCCCGCCGCCTTCGATCATGAGCAGGTGGCCCTTCGAGCCCTCGCTGTGGAGCACCGCGGACTCGATGCCGACCGAGGCGTTCGAGGCCTCGACGACGACCGCGCCGGCCCCGTCGGCGAAGAGCACGCACGTCGAGCGATCCTTCCAATTGAGGAACCGTGAGAGCGTCTCGGCGCCGATGACGAGGGCGTTCTGGTGGGTGCCCGACACGATGAGACCGCGCGCCACCGCGAGCGCGGACACGAACCCGGTGCAGGCCGCCTCGACGTCGAACGCGCCGGCGCGGTCCGCGCCCAGCGCGTCCTGGACCATGCAGGCGGTCGCCGGAAAGATGAAATCGGGCGAGCAGGTCGCGACGATGACGAGGTCGAGATCCTGCGGCCGCAGGCGCGCCTTCTCGAGCGCGATCTTCCCCGCGCGCAGCGACATCGTCGAGGTCGTCTCGCCCTCGGCGGCATAGCGGCGCTCCTTGATCCCGGTGCGCGTGGTGATCCACTCGTCGGACGTGTCGACGATCTTCTCGAGGTCGAAGTTCGTCACGACCCTCGATGGGACGTAGTAGCCCCATCCGGTGATGACCGCGTTCTGTGCCATGCGCTCAGGCCTTGCTGTCGCGCTCGACGCTCGTCGGCCGGCCATCGCCCTCGAGCATGCCGGTGACGCTTCCGTCGTAGCCCTTGAGGAACTCGTGGGCGTCCAGGACCTCGTCGAGCGAAACCGCCGGCCGGCGCTTGCGTTCCGGTCGGTGCGCGGACGGCTCCTGGACCGGGCTCACGTTCGTCCGCTCGTCGTCGACGACGACGAGCAGCTTGAAGGAGGTGTGGCACTTGGCGCAGGTGACGCGGACGATCCACGCGGACTCGAGCTTGCCGAGCACGCGGATGTCCGAGCGCGCGTGGTTCTGGCCGCACACGCTGCAGTCGTATCCCTTGGCCTGCTCGCGCAGGAAGCGGAGGATGTTCACCTTC
>DASWFN010000040.1:0-12442 GCA_036394215.1 Candidatus Limnocylindria bacterium | reverse complement strand
GGCCTTGTCGTCCCACACCTCGGTGATCGCGATGGCGTCCGGCTCGCTCGGGATCTCGCTCACGAGATAGAGCCGGCAGCCTGGCAGCGGTGGTCCGCCGGCGGACTCCATGAGCAGCGCGATGAGCGCGTCGCGCTGTCCCGGCTTCGCGAGCAGCTTGCCCTGGAGGCCGTACATCAGCGCAGCGCCTTCCGGGTCTGCTCGACGTCGCGCGTGATCTGCGTCGCGAGCTGCTCGGCGCTGTCGAATTTCAGCTCGTCGCGCAGGCGCTCGACGAACGCGATGGTCGCGTCCTGGCCATAGACGTCCTGATCGAAGTCGAGGATGTAGGCCTCCAGCTTCCGCGGCCCGCCACCGAATGTCGGGCGGACGCCGAGACTCGACGCCGCGCGGTACCGCTTGTCGCCGATCGTGACCCACGTCGCGTAGATGCCGTCGTGCGGCAGGAGCTTGTCGGACGGCGGCGCGACGTTGATCGTCGGAAATCCGAGGGCCCGGCCGCGCTGCTCCCCCTTCACGATCGTCCCGCTCACGCAGTACGGTCGGCCGAGGAGGGCCTGGGCGGTGACGAGGTCGCCTTCGCGCAGCGCCTGGCGGATCCTGGTGGAGCTGACCACGGCGCCGCCGAGCGAGATCGGCTCGACGACCGTGACCGCGAAGCCGTACGTCTCGCCAAGCGACCGGAGCGCCGGGACGGCGCCCTCGCGCCCGTGACCGAACTGGAAGTCGGGCCCGACGACGATCCGCTGGACCTCGCCGGCGCTCGTCACCCGCTTGATGAAGGTCTCGGCGGACTGCTGCGAGAACGCCCGGTCGAACGTGAACACGATCACATCCTGCGCGCCCGCCGCGAGGAGCAGCTCGGCGCGCTCCGGCGCGTCGGCGAGCGTGGACTGCGGCGGATCCTGCGCCAGCACCTGCGCCGGAAGTGGATCGAACGTCGCGGCGACCGGCGTCGCGCCGGCGGCGCGCGCACCGCCGACGAGCCCGCGGATGAGCGCCTGATGTCCGAGATGGACGCCGTCGAACACGCCGATCGCGAGGTGCAGCGGCCCGGACGGCCAGGGGGCGAAGTCGTGGATGACTATTCGACGCTCCTTGCCTCGACGCCGCCCGTCGCGCCGCCGCCGATCACGACAGCTGGAATGGCGGTCCGGCCATGTGCGGCCGCCGTGCGCCGGCGCTTCGAGCGGAGCGGCCGCGACTCGCGGACGAGGAACGGGATCGGCGTCGCGACCGCCAGGATGAAGCCGAGGTAGTTGCCCTGGAAGTAGCGGCCGAAGAAGAGGAACGCGAGCAGCGTGAGCGCGTAGCCCGCGAGCATCCGCGCGATCGTCGGGTCGCGCCAGAGGCGCCACATGGTGTATGCCGCGATCGGCGCCGCGACCGCGATCTCGATCGCGGCGAACGGGAAGTCGGCCTGGCGGTACGGGATGATCCCGAGGCCGAGCAGGAGCGCCGAGAAGCCGACGCCGGAGATCGGGTAGGTCCAGGCCGCGCCGCCGGCGTTGTAGCGGACGACGTCGTCGTAGAACGCGTTCCAGTCGTTGAGGAGGAACGGACCGAACGTGATCGCGAGGAATATGACCGCGGGCAGCGTGGGTGCGAGTGCCCGGACCGCCGCACCGATCGTGCGCGGCCTCTTCGTGGCGACCAGCCACACGACGAGGAACGGCAGCAGGAACAGCGCGTGGAGCTTCGAGGCGGCGGCCGCCGCGATCGCCAGCGACGCAAGGGTGCGCCGCTCGCGCTGCAGGAGCGCGACGCCGGCGAGCAGGAAGAACAGGACGAAGAAGTCGTTGCGGCCCTCGATCACGAATGGGAACAGCTGCGGGTTCAGGCCGACGAGCGCGACCATCGCGAGCCGGTGCTCGGTGCGCTTCACGAGGAACGGGATGACCGCGAGCGTCGCGAGGTAGAGCGGCAGGTAGAGGTAGCGCTGATCCCAGAAGATGCCCAGGTGATCGAAGGCCCACACGAACGGGACGGTCACCAGGAACATGAACGGGAAGTAGGTCAGGTGGTAGAGCGCCGGGTTGTTCACCATCGGCCAGTAGAAGAGCGGCGTGTCGAGGTAATCGGCGGCGTACGGGTTGTGCCCCCCGAGGAGCTTGCGTGCCGCCTCTTCGATCATGAGCGCCCCATCGTGGATGTACGTGTACGGCTTCCCCGTCTCGCGCAGGACGATCGAGGCGAGCGTCGGCACGACGACGAACACCGCGAGGATCAGTCCGACATGCACCCAGCGGGCGCGCGGCGTGAACGAGACGCCCTGGCGCCGATCGCGGAACGGGTAGCTCAACGCGACGGCGCCGGCGAGCACGACGAACGCGGGCCCGGCGATGCCCGGGAAAAGCCGCCAGATCGTCTCGTCTGTCGTCGCCGCGACCGTCGTGTGGTTCGCGAAGAGCAGGCCCCAGTTCGCGCCCGCGACCACGCCGACGACCTTGGCGTCGAGTGACAGGTCGCGCCACGCTTCGATGAGCCACCGGATCGCGCGTTCGCCCGCCCGGAAGATCATTCGGATCGCCCCCAGTCCGCCAGGAGGTCGGCGGCCGGCGCCTCACGGAAGCGTGCCGCCAGCTCGAGGATACGGTCGTCCGCCGGTCGAAGCCGCTCGCGCGCAGCCGGTGTGCCGCGGAGCGCATCGACCGACAGGGCGTCATCGAGCGTGAGCGCGCCGACAGCGAGCCGCCGGAGCCCGCCGAGGTGCGCGGCCGAACCGAGCGCCCGCCCGATGTCGCGCGCGAGCGAGCGGATGTACGTGCCGCTCGTACACACCACGAGCAGCCGCAGGTCCGGCGGCTCCCAGCTCGCGATCGCGAGCCGCTCGATCGTCACCCGGCGTGCCTGCAGGACGACCGTCTCGCCCGCCCGCGCGCGCGCGTAGGCGCGGCGTCCGTCGACCTTCACCGCCGCGTACGCCGGAGGGATCTGGGAGATCTCGCCACGGAACGCCTCGAGCGCGGCGTCGATCGCCTCGATGCCGACATCCGGCACGGCCGCGCTGCGCGTCGGCGCACCCTCGCGGTCATCGGTCGCCGTCTCGGTCCCGAACGTCACGACCGCCGCGTACACCTTCGACGCCGTGTGGATCCGGTCCGCGAACTTCGTGGCCGGGCCGACGAGGAGCGGCAGCACTCCGGTCGCGAGCGGATCGAGGGTGCCGCCATGGCCCACGCGCTTGGCGCCGATGACCCGGCGGGCGACCGCCACGACGTCGAAGGAGGTCCAGCCACTCGGCTTGTCGATCGGCAGGACCCCGTTCGGGGCCAGGGTCACGCCGGCTGTCGGGCGCGGGAGAGCGCGTCGCGCGCAGCGGCGAGGACGCGCTCGCGGATCGCCGCGTGGTCGGTACCCGGAATGAGCGCGCCGGCCGCGCGCACGTGGCCGCCGCCGCCGAATCCCGACATGAGCGCGGCCGCGTCGACCGACGGCGCCGACGCCGACGTGCGGCAGGAGATCTTCACCGGCCCGCCGACGCCGCTGAACAGGAGCGCGACCCGCATGCCCTTGCTGCGCGCGATCTGCTCCACCAGACCGGACAGATCTTCCTCGGCGGCGCCGGCCTGGGCCAGATCGTCGTTCTCGATCCAGGTCCACACGAGCAGGCCGTCCTCTTCGCGCACGAGCCGGGAGAACGCGAAGCCCCAGAGCTTGAGCGCCTCGAAGCGCTTGTTGCGGAAGACGTTGTAGGTGATCGACTGGAGATCGGCCCCGGCATCGCGGAGCATCGCGGCGCGCTCGAGGGCGCGTTTGTCGGTGTTCGGGAACTGGAAGGAGCCGGTGTCGGTCATGATCGCGACGAGGGCCGCGGTCGCCATGTCCGGGGTCCAGCCCATGCCGAGCTCATCGACGAGCCGCCCGACCATCTCGCCGGTCGCGGCGCTCGTCACGTCGACGAAGTTCGCGTCGCCGAACGCGGTGTTGGTCGCATGGTGGTCGACGTCGGCGATCTTCGGTCCGGCCGGCAGGGCGAACTTGGCGCGCGAGGCCTCACCGAAGTCCAGGCAGACGATGAGATCGACGTCCTGCGGCGGCGGCTCCTGCGAGTAGCGCCCGGAGGATGCGAGGAACCGGATCGCGTCCGGCACCGGGTCCGCGCAATGCCACGAGACCGTCTTCCCCATGCGCTCGAGCCCGAGGCCGAGCGCGAGCGCCGAGCCGATCGTGTCGGGATCCGGATCGCGGTGCGAGACGAGCGCGATGCGCTGGGCGCCGCGGATGGCGGCGGCGACCGACCTCATCGGTCCGTCGACGGTCCGCGTGACGCCTCGCGCAGGAGCTTGGAGATGCGCGCGGCGCGCGCGGCCGACGTGTCCGAGACGAACTCGATCTCGGGCACGAATCGCAGGTCGGTCCGCTCCCCCACCTCGCGGCGGATGAACGGTCGGGCCTCGTTGAGCGCCTGCATCGTGCTGGACACCGCGTCGTCGTCCCCGAGCACGCTCACGAACACCTTCGTCGTCTTGAGGTCGCTCGTGGTCTCGACGCTGGTCACGGTCGGGAACGAGATGCGCGGGTCCCGCAGCTCCTCGCTGATGAGCGTCGCGAGCTCGCGCTGGAGCAGGGCGTTGACCCGGTCGACACGCCGGTACGCCACGTCAGCGCGGCTTCGCTTGGACGACGAACGCTTCGATGAGGTCACCGACGAGCACGTCGTTGTGGCCATCGAGGACGATGCCGCACTCCAGACCCGCCGCGACCTCGCGGACGTCGTCCTTCACGCGCCGAAGCGTGCCGATCGTGCCTTCCCAGACCGGCTCGGTCGCCCGGATGAGGCGGGCTTGCGCGCCGCGGCGGATGATGCCGTCGGAGACCATGCAGCCCGCGATGGTGGTCTTGTTCGCGGTGAAGATCTGGCGGACCTCGGCGTGCCCGAGGACGCTCTCGACCAGCTCCGGCTCGAGCATGCCGGTGAGGGCCTTCTGGATGTCGTCCAAGAGCTCGTAGATGACCTTGTACTGGCGCACGTCGACCTTCGTCTGCTCGGCCGCGCGCTTCGCGGGGACGTCGATCTTGTTGTTGAAGCCGATGACGACCGCGCCCGATGCCGCCGCGAGGGTGACGTCGGACTCGCTGATGTCGCCGACGGCGTCGTGGATGACGACGAGCGCGACCTCGTCCTGCGGCACCTTCGCGAGGGCGCCCTTGATCGCCTCGAGCGAGCCCTGCACGTCCGCCTTGAGGACGAGCTTCAGCTCCTTGGCCTTGCCTTCCTTGACCTGGGCGAACATCTCGTCGAGCGTCGCCGGCCGCTCGCCGCCCGCCGCCGCGGCGCGCTCGCGGGCGTTCCGCTCGGCGAGGGCCTTGCCGGTCTTCTCGTCGGCCACGACCCGCAGGACGTCGCCGGCCTCCGGGACGTCGGGCAGGCCGAGGATGAGGACCGGGCGCGATGGCTCCGCGCGGCCGACGTTCTTGCCCTTGTCGTCGGTCATCGCGCGGACCTTGCCGAACTGCTTGCCGACGACGATGAGGTCGCCGCGCTCCAGCGTGCCGGTCTGCACGAGGACCGTCGCGATCGGGCCACGGCTCTTGTCCATGTGCGCCTCGATCACGCGGCCGATCGCCGGGCGGTCGGGGTTCGCCTTGAGCTCCGCGACGTCGGCCACGAGCAGCACGACGTCGATGAGGTCCTGGAGGCCGACCTTCGTGCGCGCGGACACCGGGACGATGGGCGTGTCGCCGCCGTACTCCTCGACCGTGACGCCGTGCTCGGCGAGCTGGCCCTTCACGTGGTCGGGGTTCGCGTCGGCCTTGTCGATCTTGTTGAGCGCGACGACCATCGGCACGCCGGCGGCCTTGACGTGCGAGATCGCCTCGATCGTCTGCGGCTGCACCCCGTCGTCGGCCGCGACCACGAGGATCGCGACGTCGGCGACCTGCGCGCCGCGGGCACGCATGGCCGTGAACGCCTCGTGACCCGGCGTGTCGAGGAACGTGACCTTCCGGCCGGAGTGCTCGATCTGATACGCCCCGATGTGCTGGGTGATGCCGCCCGCCTCGCGCGCGGTGACGTTCGTCTCGCGGATCGCGTCGAGCAGGCTGGTCTTGCCGTGGTCGACGTGGCCGACGATCGTGACGACCGGCGGGCGCGTGACCAGCTTGGTCTCGTCGTCATCGGTCCAGAGGACCTCCTTGCCGATCGGAGCGAGCTCCTCGGTCTCCTCGACCGGGGCGGCCTGCTCCTCTTCGGGCAGCACCTCGAGGCCGAGCTCGCCGGCGACGAGCGACGCGGTCTCGAAGTCGATGGTCTGGTTGATGGTCGCCATCACGCCCATGTTCACGAGGGCGCGGATGACGTCGACGATCGAAAGGTCGAGCGCCTTCGCGAGCTCGCCGACCTGCATCGTCTTGGGCAGCGAGACCGGGGCGCCACCCTCGGGGAGGACGGCGACGGCGGCGGGCGCTTCCACGACCGGCGCGGGCGCGATCGGGCCGCCACGGCCCGTTCGGCGGCGCGGGCGCGGTCCGCGTTGTGGTGGGAATCGGCGCGGTCTGGCCTTCGGCATCAGCCTGTCCTCCTTCTTTCCGCTCCGGCGGCGAGCTCGTCCCGCAGCCGCAGCTTTGTCGCCTCGTCGATCGTCACCTCGAGGGCCCGACCGAGCGAGCCTTCGTCGATGCCGCGCGTGAGGCACGCGTCATCGGGGCAGAGATACGCCCCCCGTCCCGGTGCCTTGCCCCGTATGTCCACCGAGAGCCGGCCGTCCGCATCCCGGACGACCCGGATCAATTCGCGCTTCGCTCTGACCCGGCGACACGCCACGCAGGTCCGCTGCGGGACGTTCTTAACGGCGATCCTTCTTCTTCTTGCCGCCGAGCAGGGCGCGGTCCTCCTCTTCGAGCTCGTCCTCGTCGGCCGCCAGCGACTCCGCCTCGACCTCCGCGACGAGATCGTGGCGGATCGTCTCCTGGTCCTCTTCGGCGACCGGCGCCGCCGCCTCGACGGCCTCGACCGCCACCGGCTCCGGCTCGGGCTCCGGCTCGGCCTCGGCGCGCACCTCGGACTCGCTCCGAATGTCGATGCGCCAGCCGGTGAGCTTCGCGGCGAGCCGCGCGTTCTGCCCTTCCTTGCCGATCGCGAGCGACAGGTAGCGGTCCGGGACGACGACGTAGGCCGTCTTCTCCTCGACCACGATGTCGACCCGGATGACCGGCGAGGGCGAGAGGGCGTTCTTCACGAAGTCCTCGGGCTTGTCGTCGTACTGGATGACCTCGACACGCTCGCCGCCGAGCTCGTTGCTGATCGCCTGCACGCGCAGGCCGCGCTGACCGACGCACGCGCCCACCGGGTCGAGCCCGGGCTGGCGCGAGCGCACGGCGATCTTGGTCCGGGAGCCGGCCTCGCGCGCGATGCCGGTGATCTCGACCTGACCGTGGTAGATCTCCGGGACCTCGAGCTCGAACAGCCGCTTCACCAGGCCGCGGTGCGCGCGGCTGACGATGATCTGCGGACCGTGGATCGAGCGGCGCACCTCGAGGACGAGCACCTTGCGGTGCTGGCCGACGAAGTAGCGCTCGTGCGGCGCCTGCTCGCTGCGCGGCAGGATCGCCTTGGCCTTGCCGAGCTCGAAGATGGCCGCGCCGGCCTCGAAGCGCTCGATCTGGCCGTTGATGATGTCGCCCTCGCGGTCGGCGTACTCGGCGTAGACCTGCTCGCGCTCGGCCTCGCGCAGCGACTGCTGGATGACCTGCTTCGCGGTCTGCGCGCCGATGCGACCGAGCGCCGCGGCGGATTCCTCGAGCGGGATCGTGTCGCCGAGGGCCACGTCCGGCTTCATCCGGCGGGCGGCGTCGATCTGGATCTGCAGCTTGGGGTCCTCGACCTTGTCGACGACGGTCTTGAGGAGGAAGACCTTGAACGCGCCGGTCTGGACGTCGACCTTCACGTCGATGTTCTCTTCGGCGCCGTACGCCCGCTTGATCGCCCGGGCGATGATGTCGCTCACGACCTCCTTGGGGAGGCCCTTTTCAGCGGAGAGCTGTGCGAGACCGGTCACGAGTTCTCGGTTCATGGCGCACGCTCCCCTTCTTTTTGCTCGGCCGTTCCGGCGACAAAAAAGGTGGGTCGCCCCACCTTCACGGCTCGAGCGGCAGGCGGGAGATCCCCGTCCGCCAAGGAGAAGTGTACCAAATCGTCACATGGTCGCGGTTTTTCGGAGCAAGGGGCCTCGCCGGGCGCGTCCTAGGTCAGGTTGTTACCGATGTTCGAGAACAGTGTCTGGAGCTGACCGCGCAGGAAGACCATCGCCACGATGACGGCGACGGCGATGATGGAAATGATGAGTGCGTACTCGACGAGGCCCTGTCCGGCCTCGTCGTGCCAGAACGCCATGACCGGCTCCTTCCCGCGTCCAGGTCGGCCCCCTTTCTCCGATCCCTGTTCCTACGCCCCGGGACGGGTGCTCGCCAGCCGCTCTTCCGTACTAGGTAGGTCGGCGGGTCAGCGGCCTCCGCCCTTCAATGCCGCGGAGAGCCGCTCCTCGGTCGACGCCTTGCTCGCCGGCGGAACGCCGCGCAGCGCGGCCTGCGCTTCGGCGAGGGTATAGCCCAGGGCGCGCAGCGCCGTCAGGGCCTCATCGCCCGCGCCGGAGAGATCGAGATCGGTCGGTCCGATCGAGACGCGCCCGATCTTCGAACGGAGATCGACGATGAGCCGCTCCGCCGTCTTCTTGCCCACGCCCGGGGCCTTCGCGAGCGCTGCGGCGTCGCCCGACGCGATCGCCGCCGCGACGTCGACCGGCCGCGATACCGACAGGATCGCGATGGCGGCCTTCGGCCCGACGCCGGAGACGCTGATGAGCAGCTCGAAGAGCGCGAGCTCCTCGCGGGTCTCGAAGCCGAACAGGAGCTGCGCGTCCTCGCGCACGACCTGATGCGTGTGCAGGAGCGCCTCGTCACCCGATGGGTGGCGCGGGACGAAGACCTTGTACCCGACGCCGCCCACCTCGACGACGACGTGGTCGGCGCCGCGGGTCTGCACGCGGCCGCGGACGGAGGCGATCAACCCGATGCGAGCGCGACCGCGGCGCCGAACCGCTCGCGCTGCGCGTGGGCGAGCGCGATCGCGACCGCGTCGGCGACGTTGTCCTGGGTGATCGGCTGCTGGAGCGCGAGCACGAGCGCGAGCATCTTCTGCACCTGCCGCTTGTCTGCGCCACCGGTGCCGGTCACCGAGAGCTTGACCTCCTGCGGCGTGTACTCCGCGACGGCGAGGCGGGCCCGCGCCGCGCAGAGGAGCACGACGCCGCGGGCCTCGGCGACGCGCATCGCGGTCTTCACGTTCTTGTTGAAGTACAGCCGCTCGAGCGCGAGCGCCCCCGGCGCGTAGCGCGCGATGAGCGCATCGAGGTGCGTCGCGATGGCGAGGAGCCGCTCGGCGTCCGACGCTTCGGGCGCGGCGCTCACGATGCCGCAGTCGAGGATGCGCGCCGGATCGGTCGCGGCATCGAGCAGCGCGTAGCCCATCCCGGTCGTCCCGGGGTCGATGCCGAGGATGACGCTAGGCGGTCTCGAGGACTTCCTCCGGCACGTCGAAGTTCGCGTGCACGCGCTGCACGTCGTCCAGATCCTCGAGCGCTTCGACGAGGCCGAGGACCTTCTTCGCCTGGTCGCCGTCGAGGCGCACGGTGTTCGAAGCGCGCATCGACATGTCGGCCTCGACGATCTTCAGCTTCTGCTCCTCGAGCGCCTTCTTCACGGTCTCGAAGCGGTTCGGGGCGGTGTAGACGGTCACCAGCGTGCCGTCGCGCTCGACATCCTCGGCCCCGGCGTCGATGGCGGCGAGCTCGATCTCGTCGGGGTCCTTCCCGGCGGCGTCGATCTCGATGATCCCCTTCTGCTCGAAGAGCCACTGGACCGAGCCCGGCTCGCCGAGCTTGCCGTTGTGCCGGGTGAAGGCCGCGCGGACCTCGGCGGCGGTGCGGTTCCGGCTGTCGGTGGCGGCCTCGACCATGACGGAAACGCCACCGGGACCGTAGCCCTCGTAGGTGATGCTCTCGACCTGGGCGCCGTCGGCGCCGCCAACGGCCCGCTCGATCGCCCGCTGGATGTTCGCGATCGGGACGTTCACCGCGCGGGCCCGGTCCATGGCGAGGCGGAGCCGGAAGTTGCCGTCCGGATCGCCGCCACCCTCGCGCGCCGCGAGCATGATCTCGCGGGTCATCTTCGTGAAGATCGCGCCCCGTTTCACGTCGTTGGCGCCCTTCTGGCGCTTGATCTGGGACCACTTGGAATGACCTGACATCGGTGTGAATACTATGCGGACAGCCATTCGACAGGGGAGATGAAGATGGCTTCCGTTGCACCCGAGCGAATTCGCAACGTCGCGGTGGCCGGCCACGGCGGCTCCGGCAAGACCACGCTCGTCGAGACGCTGCTGCACCTCGTCGGCGCCACGACCCGCCTCGGCAAGGTCGATGACGGGACGAGCATCCTCGACACCGATCCCGAGGAGCACAAGCGGCGCATCACCATCAACATGGCCCTCGCGTCGTTCACCCACGAAGGCACGAAGATCAACCTCCTCGACACTCCCGGGTTCGCCGACTTCGCCGGCGACCAGCACGCGGCCCTCCGGGTCGCGGACGCGGCCATCGTCGTCGCGGACGGGTCGGCCGGCATCCAGGTCGGCACGCAGAGCGTCTGGGCCGAGCTCGAGCGCATGCAGATGCCGCGGATCATCGTCGTGGGGCGGCTCGACCGCGAGAACGCCGACTTCGACAACGTCATGAAGGCGCTCCGCGACGCGTACGGCATCCGCGTCGTCCCGTTGCACGTCCCCGTCGGAAGCCATCAGGACCTCTCGGCGACGATCGACCTCCTGCACGGGCAGATCCTCAAGGGCCCGAAGGATCCGATCGCCGACCTGCCGGAGAATGAGAAGGAGCGCGTCGGCGAGTATCAGCGGCAGCTCGTCGAGGCGATCGTCGAGACGAATGAGGACCTCATGAACCGCTACCTCGAGGGCAAGGAGCTGAGCTACGACGAGCTGCGGGACGCGCTGCATGCCGCGGTGCGCGCGGGAGCGGTCATCCCGGTCGTCGCGTCGTCGTCGACCAAACGTGTCGGCTTCGCCGGACTGCTCTCGACGATCGTCCAGATGCTCCCCTCGCCCGCCGAGGGCGGCGCGACCGTCGGCAAGGACGCCAACGGCAGGGAGATCGGGCGCACGGTCGCGCCGGACGAGAAGCTCAGCGCGTTCGTCTTCAAGACCCTCGCCGACCCGTTCGTCGGCAAGCTGAGCTACGTGCGCGTGTACAGCGGGACGCTGCACCACAACACGCAGGTCTACGACGCCACGAAGAAGGAGGCCGAGCGCGTCGGCCAGATCTTCTTCCTGCGCGGCAAGGAGCAGGAGCTGACCGAGACGGTCACCGCAGGCGACATCTGCGCCGTGCCGAAGCTCGCGGCCTCGAACACGAATTCGACGCTCACCGACAAGGATGCGCCGATCGAGCTCCCGGCCATCGACTTCCCCGAGCCGTCGTTCAGCGTCGCGATCGAGCCTTCGAGCAAGGCCGACCTCGACAAGCTCGGGACCGCGCTCCACAAGCTCATCGACGAGGACCCAACGCTGCACGTGCGGCGAGACGACGCGACCCACGAGACGATCCTCTCGGCCGTCGGCGAATCGGCGATCGAGGTCGCGGTGCACCATCTGAAGGACAAGTTCGGCGTGCAAGTCGACACGCGCACGCCGCGGGTCCCGTACCGCGAGTCGATCCGGTCGAAGGCGTCCGCCCAGGGCCGCTACAAGCGGCAGACCGGCGGGCACGGGCAGTTCGGCGACGTGTGGCTCGAGATCGAGCCGCTTCCCGCGGGGAGCGGCGTGGTCTACGCGACGCGGGTGGTCGGCGGCTCGGTGCCGAAGAACTTCTTCCCCGCGGTCGAGAAGGGCGTGCGCGAGCAGGCCGAGAAGGGCGTCATCGCGGGCTACCCGCTGTCCGACTTCAAGGCCACGCTCTACGACGGCTCGTTCCACACGGTCGACTCGTCGGAGATGTCATTCAAGATCGCCGGGTCGCTCGCCCTCCAGAACTGCGTGAAGGACGCCCAGCCATACCTGCTCGAGCCGATCGTCGAGCTCGAGGTCCACGTGCGCGAGGACCAGATGGGCGACGTGCTCTCCGACCTCAACTCGCGGCGCGGCCGGGTCCTCGGCATGGAGGGCTCGGGCGGCGGCCATCAGATCATCCGCGCGCACGTGCCGATGGCCGAGACGTTCCGCTACGCGACCGACCTGCGCTCGATGACCGGGGGCCGTGGGTCGTTCAGCTCGAAGTTCCTGGCCTACGAGCAATGCCCGTCGCACATCGCCGAGAAGGTCGTGTCCGCGCACGAGACGGCGGAAGAGCCGGTGGCGGCGCACTGACGGCGATGGTCCACGTTCGCTACATGGTCGACGACGTTGCCGCCGCCATTCGCTTCTACACGACGCACC
>DASWFN010000039.1:0-2797 GCA_036394215.1 Candidatus Limnocylindria bacterium | reverse complement strand
TGTAGTAGCTCGCATTGCTCCGCGCGGGCGTCCAGGGGACGTACGTCGTGCCGTCACCGCCGGTGAAGCAGTGCGCGAATGCGCGCTCGCGCTCGTCGTACGGGATCGTGGCCGCAAGGACGTAGCCGTTCCCGCATTCGGGCGTCGCGCAGCGTCCGGCCATCTCGAGCGGGATCGGCCGCACGAGGTCCAGCGCGATCGGATGGATGCCCACGGCCACAAGCTCCGCCGTGACCGCGTTCGCCCAGCCGCTCGGCGCCGTCCCGTCGCGCGCGGCCGCCCACGGCTCGTCGGATTCGACGTAGTAGAGCGTGGTGGTCGTCGGACGCGGCGCCGCGTCGAATGCCTCGTCCCGACAGGCGTACGGGCGGAACGTGGGTGGGCTCCAGCCGTCGCCATCGATCGCCGCCAGCACGCGCCCGTCGCCGCTGAAGCCGATCGCGCGCGCCTCGTACGGCATCCGGAACAGGCTCGGCGTCCGATCGATCGTGATGTGGTCGACCAGCGGACCCACCTGCGTGACCGAGTGGACGATCGCCGGCGGCTCGCGGAACAGCGGCCGCCGTCCGTCCGGCGCCCACTGCAATCCCCAGTGCGTCGCGGGGTAGGGGACCGTCGCGATCGCGCCGTCCTCATCGCGGAGCTCGGTGCGGTCGCCGTATTCGACGAGCAGCCGGTGACCGACCGGCGACCACTCGGTGGACCGTGCCCCAGGGAGCGCGACCGTGGCGCCGGTCGCGAGGTCGATGGCGGCGATACGCGCCGGCCGGACAGGGTCGGTCGCGTACGTGGTCGCGGTCGCGGCGCGGCCGTCAGCCGAGACCGCGATGAATGGCGTGCCGTCGACGTGGAGGACCGCCGCGTCTCCCGAAGGTGTCCAGCGCCGCAGCGTCGAGGCGACCTGATAGAGCAACGCGTCGCCGTCCCAGCCGATGCCGCCCCAATACGGCTCCGCGTGGAGCCGGGTGACCTCGCGCCCCGTCGCGACCTCGACGACGACGAGCTCGGACGCATCCGGGTGTCCCGGCGGTTGCGGCTCGGCGAACACGAGGAGCTGCCCGCTCGCGGACCACAGCACCGGCGCCGTTCCGCGCGCGAGGTCGCGCACAGTCCGTGTCGCCAGGTCAAAGAGCTGGATGCGGCGCTTCTCGAGGTCGGGCATGTACCCCTTCGGCACCATTCGGTAGACCGGGTTGAGCTCCACCGCCAGCGCGACGGCGTGGCCGTCCGGAGCGAGCGTCCCGCTCGTCGCGACGATCTCCGTCCCGTACGCGAGCGGCGTGTCGCAGGTGAGCGGGGTCAGCGCCGCCTCGGGCGGCACGATGATGCGCGCGATCGGCGGGGTCGCGGTCGGCCCGGGCACGATGCGCGGCGCCTCGCCGGCGATCGACCAGCCGACGGCACCCACCGCCAGCAGGCAGACACCCGCGACAGCGACGTAGCCGGCGGTGAATAAGGTGAATAAAAGGACGACGCATCTGAAAGAGGAAACCGCCGCCGGGCCGAAATGGTTCGCTGACCGCGCGGTACCCTCACGGTCGTGAACGAGGCCGAGCGCTACCGCGATCTCGCCGAGCGCGTGATGGGTCGGAGCCCGGAGGGCACCGAAGTGTCGCTCCTCCTGGAGGCGTTACCGCCCGAGGCGGACGGTCGGATCCGGCTGCCCGATGGCGCACGGCTCATCGGCAGCGTGGTCCGGCGTCCGCTGGGCGACCTCGGGTCGATCACGGCGTACGTCGGATCGCCGCTCGACGCGAAGGCCTTCGACAAAGCGGTCCGCGCGCTCTATGAGGCCGACGGGTACCACCCGGCGCCGCCGCAGCCCGGCTACATGGGTGGCTTCCGGTCTGCAGGCACGGGCTCCGCGTTCGGCAACGCGTTGTGCCGGGGCGAGGATGGACCCTGGGTGCATTGCAGCAGCCGCGCGACCGCGACCGGCTCGGAGAGCTTTATCGCGTGGAATGCCCCGTCCGCCGGCATGGGCCCGTGCTCCCCGCGTGCTCACGGGATGCCGTTCCCGGATGTGCTCGCACCACTGGAGGCGCCGGATGGTGTGCAGCTGCTGCCGGGCGGCGGCTACGGCGGAGGCGGCGGCTCGTGGACGACGAGCGCCGGCGCGTACACCACGTTGAGCGCGCGCGAGCTCATTGACACGTTCGCGGCCCAGCTCGAAGCGGCGGGCGCGGCCAAGCTCGGCTCCGGCGGAGACGACATGGTGGCCTGGAGCGAGTGGAAGCTGGCGAAAGATCCGTGGGAGGCACTGCTGCTCGCGTTCGGCCGCGACGAGCGCAAGGAGCTGCAGCTTCGGGTCGAGCGCGACGACTACCGCAAGCGCGAGGATGCGATGCGCCGCGGCATGAGCGCGAGGATCTATGGGTTCTAAGGCGTGACGGGCGTGTGCTTCAGGTGTTTGTCGAGCATCGCGCGCAGCTGCTCGGGGTAGAACGGCTTCGGTAGGAACTCGTCGCAGCCCGCGCGGAGCGCGTGCTCCTGCTCCGGCAGCGTCGCGGATGCGGAGACGGCGATCACCGGCACGTGCGCGGCCCACTTCTCACGCCGAAGCTGCTTGACGACGGTCCAGCCGTCGACCTTCGGAATGTGCAGATCCAAGAGGATGGCATCGGGATGGATCTTGCGCGCCAGGGCGAGCGCGGTCTCGCCGTCCAAGGCGGTGGTCGACTCGTGGTGCTCGAGCCGGACGATCCGCACGGCAAGCTCGAGGCACGCGGGGTCGTCCTCGACGATCAGGATGCGCGCCATGTCCCCATCGGTCCGAGGCGGAGGCTAGTACCGAAAC
>DASWFN010000038.1:0-3258 GCA_036394215.1 Candidatus Limnocylindria bacterium | reverse complement strand
GGTGAACGGCAGGCCGCGGTCCTTGAGCCACGCGGCGCGCAGGACGAGCATCCGTGCCGCATCGAGCTCGGTTCGCACGTGCGCGAGCGAGAACCGGATGGATTGGAACGACGAGATCGGCGCGCCGAACTGGGTCCGCTCGCGCGCGTACGCGGTCGCGAGCGCAAGCGCGCCGCGGGCGATGCCGAGCGACTGGCCGCCGATCCCGATCCGGCCGGCGTCGAGACCGGCCATCGCGACCTCACCGAACCCCTTGCCCTCGGTGCCCAGCACCGCGCTCAGCGGGACGCGCGCGCCGTCGAAGGTGACCCCGCTGGTGTCCGATGCCTGCAGGCCGAGCTTGTCCTCGGGCCTACCCACGATCACACCCGGCGTCCCGGCCGGCACGAGGAACGCGGTGATGCCGGCGTGCGGCCGGGCCGGCTCGGCCTGTCCGACGCGCGCGAGGACGATGAAGAACGGCGCGTAGCGCGCGCTGGTGACGAAGAGCTTCTGGCCGTCGATGACCCAGCAGTCGCGATCGCGCTTCGCCGTCGCGCGGAGCGACGCCGCATCCGAGCCCGAGGTCGGCTCGGTCAGGCAGAACGACGCGAGGCCCCGGCCATCGGAGAGCTGTGGAATGAACGTGCGCTTCTGCTCGGGCGTGCCGAGCCGCGCGATCGAGCTCGCGACGATGCCGCTGTTCACCGACACCCCGACGGAGAGCGACGGCCACACCGCGGCGAGCTCCTCGAGCACCAGCGCGAACGCGACCGCGGACGCGCCGAGCCCGCCATCGGCCTCGGGCACGTTCATGCCGAGCACGCCGAGCGCGCCGAGCGAGCGGATGACGTCGTTCGGGATCGTGCCCGCCGCCTCCGCGGCGGGGATGCGGTCACGGATGCCGGACATGAACGTGCCGACGGCCGCCGCGAGGTCGCGCTCGTCGGGTCCGGCGAACGGGAACATCAGGCTCCCGCCTTCGCCTTCTTCACCGCGTCGGTGAAGGCGGGCAGGAACTCGAACACGTCGCCGACGATGCCGTAGTCCGCGACCTTGAAGATGTCGGCATCGGGATCCTTGTTCACCGCGACGATGACCTTGCTCGACGTCATGCCCGCGAGGTGCTGGATCGCGCCCGAGATCCCGAGGGCGATGTACAGGTCCGGCGTCACGGTCTTGCCGGTCTGCCCGACCTGCTCCTCGTTCGGCCGCCAGCCCGCGTCGGTCACCGCGCGGGACGCGCCGAGGGCCGCGCCGAGGACGTCGGCGAGCGCCTCGACCTGGGTCCAGCCCTCCGGCCCCTTGAGGCCGCGGCCGCCGGAGACGATGACCCGCGCCTCGCTCAGCGGGACGCGCCCGCCGCTCGACCGCGTCGGCTCGAAGCGCACGAACGCGAGACCGGGCGCGTCGCCCGCGGCGACGGGCTGCGGCTGCGGCTCCGGCGCGCCCTCGGCGAGCGGGAACGCGTTGGGGCGCACGCTGCACACCGCGGGCAGCGCGGCACGCACGCGCGCCCGCACTTTGCCCGCGTACATCCCGCGGGCCGCCTCGACGCTCGACCCCTCGAGCTTCAGGTCGGTGCACTCGGAGAGGTACGGGCGCTTCAGCTTCGCCGCGAGGCGTGCCGCGACGTCGCGGCCCGATGGCGTCGCGCCGAACAGGATGAGGTCCGGGGCGTCGGCCTTCGCCCGCTCCGCGAGCGCCGTGGCCGCGGCGACCGACGAGGGCCGCTCGCCGGTCACCTCGAGCACCGCCACGTCGCCGAGCGCCGCGGCCTTGGCCGCGAGCTCGCGCGAGACCCGGCGGAGCCCATCCGTCGATCGCTCCGCGATCACCCAGATCCGCATCAGAGCACCTTCGCTTCGTCGCGCAAGAGCGTCGCGAGCTCGGCGGCGTGGGCCTTCGTGTCGCCGTCCTTGAAGATCTTCCCGCCGCCCCGCGCGGGCGGGGGCTCCATCGAGAGCACCTCGATCGTGACCGGGTCGTCGACGCCCGCGATCGGACGCTCGGGGATCTCCTTCTTCTTCGCCTTCATGATCCCGGGCAGCGACGGGTAGCGCGGCTCCTTCTCGCTCTTCTGCACCGTGAGGACGGCTTGGCCCGCGGCCTTCCACACTTCATGTCCGCCCTCAGCCTCGCGCCAGATCTCCTTTGAATGGGGCTCGCCCGGGGCCGGCGAAGCCGGGCCCGGGCGCACGTCGAAGCGGGTCACATTGCTGAGATGGGGCCAGCCGAGCGCCTCGGCGAGCGCCGCGCCGACGAACCCTTGGTCGTCGTCCGAGGCCTGCTTCCCGCAGAAGACGAGGTCGGGCTTCAGGTCCTCGACCGCGCCCTTGAGCGCGTTCGCGATGCCGAGCGGGCCGAGCGACTCCGCGCCCTCGCCGGTCACGAGGGTCGCGTCGTCACAGCCCATCGCGAGGGCCTGGCGCAGCGCGTCCTTCGATCGCGGGCCGCCGACGGTGATGACGCTGACGACGGTGTCCGCCGCCTTGTCCTTGTGCTCGAGCGCGAGCTCGATCGCGTACTCGTCGTATGGCGAGATGGACCAGGTGACGCCATCGGTCACGACGGCCGCGCCGCCGGGTGCGATCTTCACCCGCGTCGTGGAGTCGGGGACCTGCTTGATGCAGATGAGCAATCTCACGTGGTCGTCGGCTCCCTTGCGTCGGTGATCCGCGCGGCGACGAGCTCGAGCACGTCGACCGGCTGCAGCTCCTCGGCGATCCCCTTCGCCCCCACGCCTTCGTCGAGCATGATCAGACAGAAGGGACAGCCCGACGCCACCTTCGCCGGTCGCGCGCCCCGGGCATCTCCCGCGGCGAGGATCTGCTCGACGCGGCGGTGATTCACGCGCTGGCCGACCTTCTCTTCCATCCACATCCGTCCGCCGCCCGCGCCGCAGCAGAAGCCGCGCTCGCGGTGATGCGGCTCGATCTCCATTCGGGTCACGCCGTCGATCGCGTCGAGCACCGCGCGCGGATCCTCGTAGATGCCGTTGTGCCGGCCCAGGTAGCACGGGTCGTGGTACGCGACGGTCTCGACCGGGCCGGCGCCGAGGGTGACCTTCTTCTCGCTGATCAGGTCCTGGACCAGCTGCAGGGCGTGGACCACCTCGTACGTGCCGCCGAGCTGCGGGTACTCGTTCGCGAGCGTGTTGAAGCAGTGCGGGCACGACGCGATGATCTTGCGCACCTTGTAGCGCGCGAACGTGTCGATGTTCTGCCGGGCCTGCAGCTGCCACAGGTACTCGTTCCCCATCCGTCGCGCCGGATCGCC
>DASWFN010000037.1:0-2140 GCA_036394215.1 Candidatus Limnocylindria bacterium | reverse complement strand
GGATGCTCGACGCTCACGAGGCGCTCTACCGGCGCGTCGCCGCGTGAGCGGCGGCGCGCCCGGCCCTCAGCGTTGTTGAACGGACGCTCGGTCGGCTAGGGGACGAACGTGTCCTCGCGCTCATGCTGCTCGATGACCGCGCGGGCCTCGTCCCGGCTCTTCCCCCCATCGAGCTGCTCGAGCTCCTCGGCTGGGCGCACCCGCCACCCGAGGCGGTACACGAGGTCGCCGCCGATCCACGCGGCGATCATCAGCGTCGCATTCAGGCCGAGCAGGAGCTCGAGGCGGCGCCGCGGCAGCGCGAGCGCCAGCACTCCGACCCCGATGCCGGCCGTGTTGAGGAGGCCGTGCGTCGTCGCGGGAGACTTCGCCGGATGCTCGTCCGGGATCGTGAGCCAGTCCCACCAGCCGACCGCGCCGGCGAGCGCCGCGGCGGCGACACCCCCGCCGAGCGACGCGTCCGACAGGTAGCGGTTCCGGGCACTCGGATCCGCGCGCGCGATCGCCGCCGCGACGAGGGCCGTGGGCAGCAGCGCGGCGGGCAGGTCCGAGACCATCGCGTGCAGGGGATGACCGTGGACGACGGGATGCTTGAGCTTCACAGCTGACCTCCGATGCTGATCACGAATCCGCGCTGCCCCGGGTCGTACGCCCGGCCATCGAGCCCGCCCGAGATCCGCGGCCACCGCCCGCGCAGCGCCGGATCGTCACGCGTCCAGGCGCGGACCTCGGTCGTCGCCTCGGCGACGGTGTGGCCGTCGCGTACGTAGCGGTAGGCGGTGGTATAGCGGTGTGGTCCGGCCGTCGCGCGCCAGACCTCATGGCGCACGAGACCGTCGGGCAGCACGGCCTCGCGCACGCATCCGGTGGCCCGGGCCCGCGCGTCGTCGCTCGCGGTGAGCGAGAGCCCATCGATGACCACCTGCCGCGCGACGCGCGCCGCCTCGCCGATCGCGGCGGCGCGATCGGCGTCGTCGAGGAGGTGCGCGAACGGGTCGTTCGCGGCGATCGCGAGATCGAAGCGGCCGTCGGCGAACGGCAGCTCGCGCAGGTCAGCCTGGACGAACTCGAAACCGGGCTCACGGGGGATCAGCGCGGTCAGTAGGTCGATCCCGATGACCTCGGCCCGATCGGCGAGCGCGCGGGCCACGCGACCGCCACCGGTCCCGAGGTCGAGCACCGAACGCGCGCTCATTCGCGCGACGAGGTCACGCCACAGCGGGATATCCGTTCGCGCCGCCATCTCGTCGTCGTAGAACGGAGCGACCACTGCGTAGTAGCGCGCGAGATCGGTGGGCGCGGCCGGAGGCATCACGCGTCGTTCCAAGCACCGCCCGTGCCACGCTCGTAGCGGCGCGCCTGCGGGACCACGGTGAGCCAGGCCGGCAGTACGGCGCGCATGATCCGGACGATCGCGATGACCACGGCGAGGACGACGCGTTCGCGCGGCCCGTACCGCAGCCCGAGCGGAGCGCGGAGCCGCGCCGGGACGAGCGCCGCCGCGATCGCGTCGACGGGCCAGTAGAGCGGGGTGGGGAACCACGCGAACGGCCGGAGCACCTGCCGCGCGACACGCGCGCTCGCCGCGTCCGGCCGCACCGCGGTCGCGAGCACCGCGTGCTCGTACCGCTCGAGGTCGGCGATGGTCTGCGGCTGCAGGTGCGTCGGGATCCCGAGCGCTGCCGCGATCGGCCGGGTCTCCTGCCAGTAGGCCTCGCGATCGGCGGGGGCCAGCCGGCCGGCGACGAGCTCGTACAACCGGAGCGAGGTGAGCACGAGCGTCGCCTGGACCCAGAGGAGCAGGGCCGGATCCCGAGCGTCGTAGGCTCGGCCGTCCGCGGCGACGCCGCGGACCGGGCCGTGCCGCCGGTCGATCCGCCGGAGCGCCGCGCGGGCCGCATCCGGTTCGGCGAACACGACCGCGAGCGTCGTATTCAGCGTCCGCCGCAGCCGTCCGACCGGGTCGCGCCGGAAGTCCGAGTGGTGCTCGACGCCGGCGGCGACCAGCGGATGGGAGACCTGCATGAGGAGCGCGGCCGTGCCGCCGAGCAGCAGGAAGAGCTCCCGGTCCAGGCGGCGGGCGACGGATGGCTCGGGCAGGACCGGCTCCGGCACACTTCCTCCGTGCGCTCGTTCGGGT
>DASWFN010000036.1:0-4033 GCA_036394215.1 Candidatus Limnocylindria bacterium | reverse complement strand
GGCGGCAGCGTGAAGGATCGCGCGGCGCTCTGGATGGTCCTCGACGTGGAGCAGCGCGGCGGGCTCGACGGCAGGATCCTGCTCGACGCGACGAGCGGCAACACCGGCGTGGCCCTCGCGATGGTCGGCGCGGTGCGCGGTCACCAGGTCGAGCTCTGCATGCCGGACAAGCTCTCGGTCGAGCGAAAGCGCATCGCCGCGGCGTTCGGCGCGACGCTGACGCTGACCGATCCGCTCGAAGGCAGCGACGGCGCGATCGTCGCCGCGCGCGAGAAGGCTCGGGACCCGCGCTACGTCTACCTCGACCAGTACTCCAACCCCGCGAACCCGCTCGCGCACGAGGAGTCGACCGGGCCGGAGATCTGGGAGCAGACCGGAGGTCGGGTCACGCATTTCGTCGCCGGGGTCGGGACATCCGGCACGATCGTCGGCACATCGCGAGCCCTGCGGCCGCATGGCGTCCGGGTCATCGCGGTGCAGCCGGATGAGGCGCTGCACGGGATCGAGGGCTGGAAGCACATGGCGACGGCGATCCGGCCCCCGATCTGGGACGAGTCGGCCGCCGACGAGCATCGGACGATCGGGACCGAGGATGCGTTCGCGATGGCGAAGCGGCTCGCCCGCGAGGAGGGCATCTTCACCGGGCCGTCCGGCGGGGGCGCGGTGGCCGCGGCCGTGGCGGTCGCGCGGGAACATGCAGGCGTGTGCGTCGCGTTACTGGCTGATGGAGGGGAGCGTTACCTCTCTACGCCGATGTGGGAGTGATGACATGGCAGTGACCGTTCGTTTGCCCGGGACGCTGCGTGACGCCGTCGGGGGCGACACGAAGCTCCAGGCGTCCGGCAAGACGCTCGACGACGTGTTCGCGGACATCGACCGCCGCCACCCCGGCTTTCGCGCCCGCGTGCTCGACGACCGCGGGGCGATCCGCTCGTACGTGAACGTGTACGTCGGCGACACCGACGCGCGAAGCTCCGGTGGCCTCGCGACCGCGGTCCCCGATGGCAGCGAGGTCATGGTCATCCCGGCGATGGCCGGCGGCCGCTGAGCGATCGGCTCGCGCTCCCGGTGGCGCTGCGCGAGGAGATCGTCGCGCATGCGCGGGGCGAGGCGCCGAAAGAGGCGTGCGGCCTGCTTGCGGGCACGGGTGGGGCCGTGACCCGGCTCATCCGTTGCGCGAACGTCCATCCGACGCCGGTGACCCGCTACGCCATCGATCCGCGCGAGCAGCTGCGCGCGTTCCGGGACATGGAGGCGCACGGCGAGGATCTCGTCGCGATCTACCACAGCCATCCGATCACGCAGCCGTACCCGTCGCCGACGGATCGCGCGGAGGCCCACTACCCCGAGGCGTTCTACGTCCTGGTGTCGCTGCGCGATGAGTCGCCCGAGCTGCGCGCGTACCGCGTGCGGGAAGGCTGGGTCCGCGAGACCGAGATCGTCTAGCGGCCGCGCACCCGCCACGACGCGGCGATCGAGCTCGACTCGCTGAGCGCCTGCGCTTCGTTCGGCTCGATGTACCGGAAGAGGAGCGCGATCCCCTGCGTGCCGACGACCGTCGTGAGCTGGCGGAGCAGCTCGGGACGCCCGCCGACGGTCCCGCGGTAGATGTCGTCGATGACCACGAGCTCGCCGATCCGCACGATCGAGCGGCTCGAGCTCGTGCGCTCGAGGCCCCGCCGCCACGGTCCGCCGACGTTCTCGGCGTAGCCGTCCGGCGTGACGAGGGCGCTGCCCGACGCACGCATCACCGTGAGGACGTCGGTCTGCGTCTCGAAGTGGCCGATCTCGCCGGCGATGCCGAGGTGCACTTCCGTCCAGCGCGACGGGAGCGTGAGCTGATAGCCGTCGCCGGTCACCGCCGCGCCGCCTGCCGGCGGGTCCGCCACGAGCACGGGCGCGAGCGCGGGCTGGTACGCGAGCGCGGTGAACTCGATGCGCGACACCTGGTCGGGGAGCGTGAGCGGGATGCTGCCCAGCACGATCGCCACCGCGGCGAGCGCGAGGCCGAGGGGCGCGAGCGGGCGGATGTTCGCGAAAAGCCCGTAGAGCAGCCGCGCGAGCAGGATGACCGCGAGGATGCCGACGAGCGGCACGAGCTCGGGCACGATCGCGAGCGCCGCGGCGAGGATCGGTGTGAAGTAGAGCGGCGTGAGGGCGAAGGTCAGCGCCGTGAAGGCCTGATCCATCGTGAGGTCGCTGTGGCGGACGAGCCGCATGAAGAGCGCGACGGCGGCCGAGACGACGGCCGCGACGATCGCGAGCCGGAGACCGAGGAGCGCGGCGTCGAGGAGGATCCGCGTGGCGAAGCTGAGCGGGCTCAGCCCCTTGGAGGCGAGGACCAGCCAGTCGACCGAGACCGAGAGGGCGAAGCCCGCCAGCAGCGCGACGAGCACGCCCGCGAGGCCGTAGTGCTCCCGCGCCAGGCTCGACGCGAAGGCGCTCGGCCGCAGGAGCGAGTCACGGATCGCGCGCCGGAACCACTGCCACTCGGTCTCGTACGCCTCTTCCATCCGTCGTCAGCGTAGACAACAGAAAGCCCTCGCCGAAGCGAGGGCCTCTGTGATCTTGCAGACACTCAGGGCCGCGAGGGGACGCCTTCCATATCAAAGTGCGGGCCGGTGACCGGCCTGCAGTTGAGAGAGACACCTTCAACGGTGGTCTCGGTTCTCGCGCTTCGTGGCCGGCGTCCCCGATCCACTAGCCCCCTTCCGTCGGGGGCGTCATCGATCGACTTCGAGCACCTCGTAGCGAAGGTGGATCCGAACCATTTGACCTCCGATGATCGTCGGTCGCTTGTTGGAGCTCCACCCCTGTTCTACCCCTCACGGGGATCGTGTCAAGAGGGCGGCGCGTCCCCATTGTGGATACTCGACGAGCGAGCAAGCCGTTCCCGGATGTCCTCAGGGACGACACGCACATCGGGCCACCACATTTCATCGGCATCTTCGCCCGCCGCGAGCGCGGCCTCGACCGCGAGCGCGATCCCGGACGAAACGTCTTCGATACGGATCATCTCCGGCACCAGGCGGTCGCCCTCGCCGGCGTTGTGATAACCGGTGTTCGGCAGCGCGATACCCGTCGCGACCCAGCCGAGCCGCACGAATGCCGAGGCCTCGCACGTCCCGCCCGCCAGCAGGCGGCGCTGTGTAGCGATGCCACGGTCGGCGAGGCGCTCCTGCGCCACGCGGAGATAGCGCTCGGCCTCGTTGCTGAAGGTGTTGTTGTAGTCGCCGGCGCGGACGACGATGCCCGCGCCGGCCGGCCCGTAGCGCGAGTTGCTCGCCTCGACCGACACCACGTACGCGTCCTTCGGGATCGTGCCCTCGGCCGCGATGAGCCGCGCACCGAACAGCCCCGGCTCCTCCGCGCGGGTGAAGGCCGCATGCACATCGAAGTCCCGTGTCTCGTCGGCGAGGGCCTCGAGCATGGAGAGGATGAGCGCGCAGCCGGCGAGATCGTCGGCGCTCCGCAGATGCAGCTCATTCCCGCGGCGCTCGAATGCGGGCAGGTCCAGGACCGCCCAGTCGCCGACCGCGAGCGGCTGCTGCGCTCTGATCTCGCAGTAGCCCGACGAGCCGTCGGGCGTCACCGGATCGTGGACGTAGCCCGAACCCTCTGCCGGATGGCTCCCCGCGACACCGTCCCGATGGACGAGCAGCTGGAACGGTGCGCGGAAGTAGTTGGGCGCGATGCCGCCGCGGAACCGCGCGAGCCCGTGCGTGCCGCTCGCCTCGATGACCTCGAAGCCGGGGTGATCGGTGTGGGCGACGAACGCGAGCGCGCGTTTCGCCGCGCCGCGTGACCGCCGGGCGAAGAGCTGTCCGTAGCGGTCCCGCCTCGGCGTGAGTCCGATCCGTTCCAGCTCGGCGGCGATCGCGTCGAGCGCGCGCCACTCGTGGTACGGAACGGTCGCCACAGAAGCGACGCGCTCGAGCGTCGCGAGGATCGCGCGCTCGTCCGGCATGGAGAAACGGGCCACCGAGCGCGAGGATATCGTCCGGAGCGCGTGCTCCGTCTCTACGACACCCGC